>CAIULK010000137.1 GCA_903899885.1 uncultured Rhodospirillaceae bacterium | reverse complement strand
TGTCGCCCGTGAAAATCGCTGAACACCGCAGTTTTCCTGGCTCCTGCATAGTCCCGAAGTAATCGCGAATTGCCGGATTCGCGTGGAACACCCCCCGAAATCCGGCAAATTTTCTCCGGCGAATTTGCTCCTTTTCCGCCCGCATCGGCTGTGATTCCATCGCCCCGTGGACAACACGGAGACGAGAATGAAGCCGCCGTTCATGCGAGGATCGAAGGCCGACGCCGACCTTTTCCGGTCGCGGCTGGAACAGATCATCAACATGCGCCACGAGCTGGTGCGGCTCGCCGGTCTGGTCGATTGGGGCTTCTTCGACCAACGCTTCGCCCCGCGTTACGCCGAGGCCGGACGTCCCGGCGTGCCGACCCGGCTGATGGTCGGGCTGCATCTTCTCAAGCACATGCACGCCCTGCCGATCGACCGTTCGTCGATGACGCGCTGGCGCCAACGGATCGGTGCCGACGACTTGGCGGCGCTGGCGCAAGAAAGCCTGGCCGCCGCCCACCGTGGCGGTGCCCTGAAGCCCGAGCATTGCGAGCGGATCACGGTGGACACTACCGTCCAGCCCAAGGCGGTGGCCTTCCCGACCGACGCCAAACTGATGCACCGGGCTCGCGAAAGGCTGGTCCGCCTCGCCGCCGAATGGGGCGTCACGCTCCGTCAGAGCTACACCCGCGTCGGCAAATTGGCCTTGATCAAACAGGGCCGTTACGCCCACGCCAAACAGCACAACCGCGCGCGCCGGGAACTCAAGCGCCTGCGCACCATCCTCGGCCGGGTGATCCGCGACATCCGCCGCAAGATCAACGGCAACCAAGCCCTGACCGAAATCTTCCGCCGCCCCTTGTGGCTGGCCGAGCGCGTGGCGACGCAAACCCGGCGCGATCCCCTCCCCAAGGTCAATTCCCTGCACGCCCCCGAGGTCGAGTGCATCGGCAAGGGCAAGGCGCACAAACCCTACGAATTCGGCTGCAAGGTCACCGTCGCCACCACCAACGCCCGCTCGCCCGGCGGGCAATTCGTCGTCCATATCGACGCCCTGCACGGCAATCCCTACGACGGCCACACGCTCAAAGCCGCCGTCGCGGCGACCGAGGCCTGGACCGGCGTGACCGTCAAACGCATCTTCGTCGATAAGGGCTATCAGGGCCACGGGCTCGACCGCTTCAAGGTCTGGCGCTCCGGCAACAAGACCCCCACCGAGGCCATCCGTCGCGAACTCCGGCGACGATCCGCCATCGAGCCGGTGATCGGGCATATGAAAAACGATGGACTGCTCGATCGGAATTATCTCAAGGGCCGGGATGGTGATCGCATCAACGCCATCCTCTGTGGCGCGGGCCACAACTTCCGCCTCATCCTCAAGTGGCTGAGGCTTCTTTTTGTCCTGATGATGGCAATGATTCTGAACGTCGAGGACCGGTGTCAGATGAAAGCCGCGTCCGCCTGAGGACCGACGGAGGGTTTTTCACGGACGACTGCAATATGTTGTGCCGATGGAACCATGGGTTCCCGCCTTCGCGGGAACGACGACAGGAATTCGACTTCTTTCACACCCTGTTAAAGCTTCAACGCCAGCCGGATGCTTCCCCATGGTTTGCCGCCGACGATGATCGGCGCATCGACTTCCTTGAGCACCACCCACTCGTTCTCGCCGATCTGGCGGGGATAGGTTTGGACCAAGAAGGGCTTGGTGTTGCGGGCCGCCAGAATGGCGGTGCGGTCGTCATAGATCCGCCGGTTGCGGCAATTGGCGAGGTTCCAAGCGCGGTCGCCGGGGCGTTGGGGCGGCGAATATTTCTTGTTGTGGGTCGCGATATAGCCGTTGCGGTCGGTGGCGACGCAAAAGACGATGCGGTCGTTGCCGACCAGCGCCGCTTCCAGAAAGGCGGGCAGCACCTGATCGGTCAGATCGGTATGCCGGGCCAGGAATTGCGGCGGATCGGTACCCTCGATCTGGGTATAGCTGGTGTCGAACAGCTCGGCCTCGACGATGCGGCGTTCGCGCAGGGCCGCCTCGAAGGCATCCTTGGCTTGACCGGCGGCCCTTTGGGCCAATTGGATGAAGGCGGTGTCGCCCGCCGCGCTTTTTTCAACCACCGCCGCCAGGGCCGCCTTTTGCTCGTCCGACGGGTTTTCAAAACGGATATGCTGACCAAGCGGGCTGCGCACCAGCATGTGGGCCTCGAACTCGCCCGCGACGCCCTCGATCCGCACCACGCCCTTGCCACTATCCGCCTTGGGGGCGTCGCTGGAAATCAGCAGCGCGCCAATCTCGGAGACGTCGCCGGTATAGCCCGAGAAACCGTGCCCGCCCAAGGTCGCCGAGAATCGCAAGGCCACCGCAATTCGTTCGGCCGCGCGGCGGTCGCCACCAAACGAATTGCGCAAGATGATGCTGAGCCGCGATTGCAGGCCGTTGATCTCGCGGTTGACCAGGCTGGACAGGTGGGTGACCTTGCGGGCGGTGCCCCCGGTCAGATCGGCGCTGTCCAGCATGGCGCGGGCGTTTTCGGCGACGTCGTGGGTGTGACCGGCGGCCTGAACCGCGCTTTGCATGATTTCGCCGGTGGCGACGCGCTGCTGTTCCGCCGATCCGGCGACGGCGGTGGAAATCGAATCGATCTCGCCGATGGTGGCGGCGACCGCCTGCACGGTCTCGACCACCTCGCGGGTGGTGTCGGCGATCTCCTGGGCTTGGGCGCTGACCCGGCCGATGCCGTCCTCGGTTTGATGGGCCAGCCCCTTGACCTCTTCGGCGACCACCGCGAAGCCCTTGCCCGCCTCGCCGGCGCGGGCGGCTTCGATCGTCGCGTTCAAGGCCAGCATCCGGGTTTGTCCGGCGATGGTTTGGATCAGCCCGACCACGTCGCCGATGCGCGCCGTCGCCTCGATCAGACCGGCGACACTGGTGCTGGCCGCCGCCACCTTTTCGCGGGCATCCTCGGTCAGGCGCAGGCTGGTGTTGACTTGCGACGAGATTTCACGGCTCGAGGATTCCAGTTCCTCGGTGGCGCCCGCCACGGTTTGGACGTTGCCGCTGGTGGTGGCGATCGCGGTCGAGACCGTCTCGGCCATGTCGCGCAGGATTTGCGCGGTGTCTTGAAGCTTGGCGGCGTCTTCGAGCAGTCGTTGCGACTGCACCGAGATTTCGGCGACGGTGGCCGAGACCTCGCCCTCCAAAACCTCGGTCAGGCTCAGCATCTCGGTTTTCAGGAAGTCCTGGGTGCGTTTTTCCTCGCCTTCATGGTCGCGGCGCAGCCGCTCGTTATCGATCGCGTGTTCCTTGAACACCTCGACCGCGCGGGCCATTTGGCCGACTTCGTTCGAACGGTCGATGAAGGGAACCAGGGTGTCGAGTTCGCCGTCGGCCAGCGCGTTCATGGCGCCCGACAAGGTGCCCAGCGAGCCGGTGATTCCCCGGATCAAGGCGACGGCTAGGGCCAGGGCCACGGTCATCAGCGTCCCGGCGACCAGCAGCACCGCGTAAAAGGCGACGGCGGCCCCGTCGCGCAGACGGTCGGCTTGGCGGCGCAGATCCTCGCCCAGTTTTTCCTCGACCAAACGGAACAGGTCGATGCGGGCGGTCGCCGCCTTGAACCAGCCGGCGGCGGCAACACCTTGGACCGACCCGCTGGCGTAACTGTCGATCGCGATGGCGCGCAGGCGATCGACCTCGGTCACCACCGGCCCGGTCACCGTGGCGGCGGCGAAGGCCTTTTGCTCGTCGTCGGCAAGGCTTGCGAAAACGCGCAGATAGGTCGCCTGCTCGGCCCCCACCGTCAGGAAACGGCGCAGCGGCTCGAACTCCAAGTGTCCGGCGGCGAAACCGCCCGCCCCCAAGGCGCGCTCCTGCCCGGCGCGCTCCTTGGCTTGCATGTAGGCGATATAAGCCTGGACCTGGGTGAACAAGGTGGCGTCGCGGGTCAATTCCGCCATGGTCGAGACGGTGTCGAACAGGTGGGCGATGGTTTTGGTGTAGTAGGCGGTGGCCTCGGGCGTGGCGAGCGCCAATCCATCGACCGAGCGGCGGTGCTGGGCCAACAGTTTCAAATCGTCGGTGGCTTGCGCCAGATCAGCTTGGAAATGCGATTGGGCGAGGTTCAACCCGGCCACATCGGCCGTCAATTGGGCCAAGGCGGCGTCGGTTTTGGTGCGTTGCGCCGTCAGTTGCGGCCCAAAGGTCTGGCCCTTGCTGCTGACGAAGGCGCTGGTGGCGCCGCGTTCCTTTTGCAGCTCGTGAACCAAGGCGCCGATCTCGGGCGCCAGTTGGGCCAGCGTGTCGAAACGCGCCATGTCGGACATCACCGCATGCTTGTCGGCGACGATCTGAACGCTCAGGCCCATCAGCCCCAGCAAGGGGGCCAGCAGCAATAAAACGACTTGCGTGCGCAACCGCAAATTCGACAACAAAGTCCGCATCCCGCCACTCCCAGGCCTTTTATGCGTCCCTCGCCGGGTGCAAACCTCCGGTTTGCTTGGCCGCGACCTCAATGGTCGCTGGAGCGAAGTGATTCAGCCTGAGATCACTTCGCTCTAAAGGGACAATTGTATGACCACTTTAGGCGCCGTTGCCACCGTGTTGTTCCGTGTCATACCAAAGAGCCGCCGATCGCGGCCTCGATATCGTCTCCGATGATGAAAACCTGATCCAGCCGCGCCAGTTTCAACACCCGCGCCGCCGGGGCCGACACGGCGGCCAGCGCGAAGCGGCCGGATTTTTGTTTGGCCATTTGATAGCCCTCGACCAGCGCGGCGATGCCCGAGGAATCGATGTATTCGACCCCCGACAGATCGACCACGACGGTGCGCCCCGACAGGGTTTCGTCCATCAGCACCTTGCGCAAGGCGGGCGAGTGGGCAAGATCGACCTCGCCCGCCAAGGCCACGACGATCGCGCCGTTTTGTTCCCGACGATCCAGCTTCATCCTCGCCCCCTTATGTGTTTGGTCATCCGCAAGCGGTTGCCGGTTCCGCTGTACGGTGGCAGGAACGCCACCTCGTCCATGATGTCGCGCATGAAGCGGGTGCCCAGGCCGCCCGGCCGCAGGTCGTCCAGATCGCGCGGACGGACCCGTTCGGGATCGACTGTGGGGGCGCTGTCGGTCAGGGTCACGATCAGGCGCGTGCCGTCGGCCTCGATGCGGATGCCGACCTCGCCCGGCTCGCCCTGGTAGCCGTGGCGGATGATGTTTTGCAGCGCCTCGTCCACCGCCAGAACGACATCGGCGGCATCGTCGCCGCCGCAGCCCAATTGCCTCGCCGCCTCGGCCACGTGCCGCCGGACGGTGGACAAGGATTCAGGGGCTGCGGCGAACGCTTGGTCCAGCGCCACGCCGTCCATCAACCCTAGACCCGTGCCAAGGCTGCTTCGATGCGCTCCAGCGCCGCGCCGACGCCGGAAATGTCGGGGCCGCCCGCCTGGGCCATGTCGGGCCGGCCGCCGCCGCCCTTGCCGCCGACCGCCTCGCAACCGGCCCGGACCAGATCGACCGCCGAGACCTTGGCTGTGAGATCGGCGCTGACCGCGACGACCAGCGAGGCCTTGCCGCCTTCGCTTGAAATCAGCGCGACCACGCCCGAACCGATCGACTTCATGATTTCGTCGGCCATGCCCTTCAGATCCTTGCCGGGCACGCCGTCGAGCACGCGGCCCGCGAACGCGATCCCCGCCACGGTTTTGGCGGACGGTGCCGCGCCGCCGCCGGTCGCCATCTGTTTGCGGGCGTCGGACAGCTCACGTTCCAGCTTGCGCCGGTCGTCCAGCAACTGCGCGACCCGGGCGGGCAGATCGGCAGGGGCGGCCTTCAAGGTGTCGGCCATGCGGGCCAGCAGAAGCTGCTGCTGGTCGGCCCAGTCGAGGAAGGCGTCGCCGACCACCGCCTCGATCCGGCGCACACCGGCCGCCACCGCGCTTTCGGCGACGATGCGCACCGCGCCGATATCTCCGGTGCGTTTGACATGGGTGCCGCCGCACAATTCGGTCGACAGATCGCCCATCGCCACGACGCGCACCTCGGCGCCGTATTTCTCGCCGAACAGGGCCATCGCGCCCTCGGCGATCGCCGCTTCGGGGGTCATCAAACGGGTGCGGACCTCGGCATTGGCGCGCACGGCGGCGTTGACGGCACGCTCGACGGCGCGGATTTCCTCGAAGGTGACCGCCTTGGGATGGCTGATGTCGAAGCGCAGCCGGTCGGGCCCGACCTGCGAACCCTTTTGCGCGACATGGTCGCCCAGGGTGCGGCGAAGGGCGGCATGCAAAAGATGGGTGGCCGAGTGGTGGGCGCGCACCGCGTCGCGGCGGGTGGAATCGACACCCAAGTGAACGTCCTCGCCGACCGAGATCGCGCCGTTTTCCAGCTTGCCGGCATGGACGACCAGATCGCCCAGCTTCTTCAAGGTGTCGGTGACGGTGACCACCGCCTTGCCGCCCGCCACGGTGATCCGCCCGTGATCGCCCATCTGACCGCCGGATTCGCCGTAGAACGGCGTTTGGTTGGTGATGACCATCACGTCGCTGCCCGGCTGGGCGGTGGTGACCGGCTGGCCGTTCTCGACCAGGGCCAAAACGCGGCCTTCCGCCTCGGTGGTGTCGTAGCCCAGGAATTCGCTGGCCCCAACCTTTTCGCGGATCTCGAACCACACTTGTTCGGTCGCCGCCTCGCCCGATCCGGTCCAGGCCTTGCGGGCCTCGGCCTTTTGGCGGTCCATCGCGACCTCGAAGCCCTTGGTATCGACGGCGATGCCCCGGCCTTTCAGCGCGTCCTGGGTCAGGTCGAGGGGAAAGCCGTAGGTGTCGTACAAACGAAAGGCGGTTTCACCGGCCAAAGTGCCCGAGCCGCCCAATTTGGTCACTTCGTCGTCCAGCAGCTTCAAGCCCTTGTCCAGCGTCACCTTGAAGCGGGATTCCTCCAGCCGCAGGGTTTCGGTGATCAAGGCTTGCGCGCGGATCAATTCGGGATAGGCCGCACCCATTTCCCCGGCCAGGGCGGGAACCAGCTTCCACAACAAGGGATCAACGCAGCCCATCAGATGGGCGTGGCGCATGGCGCGGCGCATGATCCGGCGCAGCACGTAGCCGCGCCCCTCGTTCGACGGCAACACGCCGTCGGCGACCAGGAAACAGGCCGAACGCAGATGGTCGGCGATCACCCGGTGCGAGATCTTGAACGGCCCGTCCGCCTCGGTGCCCGACGCGTTCGCCGACGCGGTGATCAGCGTGCGCATCAGGTCGATATCGTAATTGTCGTGTTTGCCTTGCAGCACGGCGGCCAGACGCTCCAGCCCCATGCCGGTGTCGATCGAGGGCTTGGGCAGCGGCACGCGGGTGGCTTTGTCCACCTGCTCGAACTGCATGAAGACCAGATTCCAGATCTCGATGAAGCGGTCGCCGTCTTGGTCGGCACTGCCGGGCGGGCCGCCGGGGATGCGGTCGCCGTGATCGAAGAAGATCTCGGAACACGGACCGCAGGGGCCGGTGTCGCCCATCGCCCAGAAATTGTCCGAGGTGGCGATACGGATGATCTTGGAATCGGACAGCCCGGCGATGCGCTTCCAGGCCGAGGCCGCCTCGTCGTCGTCGTGATAGACGGTGACCAGCAGCCGCTCGGCGGACAGGCCGAATTCCTTGGTGATCAGGTTCCAGGCCAGCTCGATCGCGTGTTCCTTGAAATAATCGCCGAACGAGAAGTTGCCCAGCATCTCGAAGAAGGTGTGGTGGCGCGCGGTGAAGCCGACGTTATCAAGGTCGTTATGCTTGCCCCCGGCGCGCACGCATTTCTGCGAGGTGGCGGCGCGGACGTAATCCCGCGTCTCGGCGCCCGTGAAGACGTTCTTGAACTGCACCATGCCGGCGTTGGTGAACATCAAGGTGGGATCGTTGCGCGGCACCAAGGGACTGGAGTCGACCACCGCGTGGCCATCGGCGGCGAAATAATCCAAAAAGGCCCGGCGAATGTCGTTGGCGGTCTGCATGGTCGTGCTGCAACGTTTCTATGAAGGAAAAGGACGGCGACATTTACCCCGAGCGGGGCGATGAGTCCATTTCACAATTCGGGGTCCGCCAAGGCGCCCCCCTGGAACGGACGGCAAACCTCTTCGCGCATGCGGACGATGTCATCGACCCGCTCGAAGATCAGCTTGCGGTGATGGTGTTCTTCCAGCGCCTCGTGATGGCCGATGGTGATCAAGGTGGCCTGCTTGAATTCGTTATCGAGCAGGCGAAGCATCTCGGCCTCGGACTCGACATCCAGGGCATTGGTGGCGTTTTCGATGAAGATCCAGTCGGGGCGGCGGATCAGCAGGCGGGCGAAGCCCAGGCGCTGCTGCTCGGCGGTCGAGAGCACGGCGCCCCAATTCTCGACCTCGTACAAACGCTCGATCAAATGGCCGAGGCCGACCTTCGCCAAGGCTTCCTCGGCGCGGCTGCCTTCCAGCGAGTCGGGTTCGGCGGGATAGGCCAAGGTGGCGATCAAATGGCCGCGCGGCAGGAACGGGCGGTGCGGCATCACGAAGACGCGGGTGTGGGCGGGCAGCACGATCCGGCCCTCGCCCCAGGTCCACACGCGGGCTACCGCCTTGAACAGGCGGGTGGCGGCGGCGGGGTCGCCCGCGATCAGCACCCGCTCGCCGGGCAGGATCTGGGTGCTGAAGGGTTCGACGTCGCTGCGGCCATCGGGGTCGGCGGTGGCGACGTTGTGAAAGCTGAGGGTTTGGCAGCAATCGCTGCGTTCGACGACGATCCGGTCCGCCTCGCCCGCCGAGGCGTCGCCATCGACGGTGCGCAACGCGTCGCACAGGCCCAGGACGCGCTCGACCGACGCCTTCCATTCGGCGGCGTGGGCCAGATTATCGACCGGCCACGACAAGGCCGACGAGGTTTGCTGAAACGCCTGGGCCGCTTGCATCAGCCCGCCCAGGGTGATCGCCCCGGCGATGTAACGCGGCGCCACCACCAGATAGGGGAAGGCGGTCGATAGGATCGAATACAGCGCGCTGAATCCCAGCACATAGCCCAGGGCATGGGTCTGATTGTTCCAGCCGATCCGCACGCCCATTAGACGTTCCAGCAGATTGCGGCGCTCGTCCGATTCGCCGTGCAGCAGGGCGATCGCTTGGCCGTATTCGCGCACCCGGGCCAAGCCGTGGCGGAAATCGGCCTCGAAACTTTGACGCCGGTTGGCGGTGTGGACCAAGGGCTGGCCGACCAGCAGGGCGGCGCTGCTGCCGGCGGCGGCGTAGAGCAACGCGATGTACAAAAGATAGCCCTGAATATGCAGCGGCACGTCGAACACGGTGATGTCGAGGGCCCCCGACAGCGACCACAGAATGTTGACGAAGCTGCCCAGCAGCATCGCGCAATAGGCCAATGACAGCACTAGGTCTATCGCATATTCGGTGGTGATGCGGACATCCTCGGCGATACGGCCGTCGGGATTGTCGTGATCGCCGGGCAAATAGGTGACCTGATAATGGCGGCCCTTGGTCAGCCAGTCATCCAGCACCTTGCGGGTCAGCCATTCGCGCCAAGCCAGTTGCAGCCGCCGCTTGACGGTCAGGTGACAGACGGTGTTGACGACGTTGAAGCCCATGATGCCGCCCGCCAAGGCGATCATCGCCAGGAAGCGCTGCATCGAATGCTGTTCGAGCGCGTCGAACAGCCGCTTGCTCCAAAAATTGGTCATGATCGGGACAAGGACCTGGCCGACGGTAAACGCCGCCAAGGCCGCCAGCAGCAACCACCTCCGCCACTTTCCCTTGCTCGCCCAAAAACCACCGGCGAGACCAAGGAAACGGCGCGCGAACCCGGCGTCAGCCATCCCCATCCCGACGTATCCGTTGTACCCCTAGGCAAGGACAGTACACGAGGAATCGTGGGGCGACAACAGAGCGTCCGGCGGGGAACGCGGTCTTGACGGAACCTGTCCCTGGCCCCACACTCTAGCCAGTTGGTCTAGCCAGGATGAACGCCATGCCGGAGCCCCGGTGGTCGCTGCAAGATGCCAAAAACAGCTTCAGCGCGGTCGTCGATGCCGCTGTTCATGGGCGGCCGCAGACCGTCACCAAGCGGGGAAAGCCCGCCGTTATGGTGGTGTCGGTCGAAGAGTACGAACGGCTGAGCCGAAGCGGGGACGGCGCCCGGCCGTCCTTCGTCGATCATCTGCTGGCGATGCCGCAAGACGACGGCGATTTCGAGCGTTCGGCGGTTTCGCTGCGCGATGTCGATTTGTGATGTATTTGCTCGATATCGTGGTGCCGTCGGAGCTTCGTAAACGCGATGGTAATCCCGCCGTGGCGCGCTGGCTGCGCGATAAGCCCGCCGACAGCCTGTATCTCAGCGTCGTGACGATCGGCGAAATCGAGCGCGGTATCGTTCGGCTGCGTGGACGGGACCCGGCCTTCGCCGAAGCGTTGGAATCCTGGCTGGGCGGCATGCTTTTGGATTATGGCGACCGGATTTTGCCGATCAACACCCGGATCGCCCGCCGCTGGGGTGGCCTAAGCGGGCGGATCGGCAACGACGGCGCCGACCTGCTGATCGCCGCCACCGCCCTGGAACACGGCCTCGCCGTGGTTACCCGGAATGTCCGGCGTTTCGAGGCGACGGGCGTGGTGGTGATCGATCCGTTCGCGTAGGTGAGTGGACCTCACTTCTCCCCGAAACTAACCGATCGGGCTTCATCCCGCACGAAGCCGCCTTGCATCTTCAAGAACGCCTCGGCGGTCAGCACCGCGTCGAGCAGGGCGCCGTGGTGGGTGAAGCGGTCGGAGCGGTCGATCCACAGGCGGTCGCACAGCACGTCGAGCGAGCCCGGCACGCCGGGGAAGAATTGCCGCGACAATTCCTGGGTGCAGACGAAATCGCCGTCGCCGAAAATGGCTTCCTCGAAGCCGCAGCGGCCCGCCCGCGCATATTCGAAATTCAAGAAATCCATTTCGTTGGTGGCGCTGTGGGCCAGCAGCGGGTCTTGGCCGATGAACTCCTCGAACTCGTCGAGGATGTCCTTGAAACGCGGCGCGTCCTTCAAGGCGGTGGGATGGATGCCGTGCACGGCGATCGAGGCCTTGGCGATCGGCCCGTTCGGCTGGATGCGCTTTTCCCAGGTGGCCCCCGTGGCCCATCCCTCGGCCCCGCGCACCAGTTCGACGCAGCCGATTTCGATCATGATGCCGGGCAGCACCAGCCCCTTGGGCATTCGTTTGACCTCGGCGGCGGTGGGGATGCGAAAACCGGTGGTTTCGGCGTCGATGGCGACGAGGCGGTTGACGTCGGTCAAGTCATCGAGAGTGAGCATGGTGTCCTTTTCCCAAAGCGGCACGGGAGTATAACTTTCTTGCCGCCCGCCGTTCAGGTTATCTTCGCGTTCCCCAAAAAAGGGCAGGAATCATGCAGTCCGGACCGAGAGAGATCGTCACCCCCTTCCGCCCGATCCCGTTGGCGATCCCGGAGGATATGAAGCCCAACGAATTCTTCAACAGCACCGAGAATCTCAACGATCTGACCAACAACAACGGTCTGTTGCAGAATCCGGAGGGGCTGTTGCTGTACCGCAAGGCGCTGGGCCACAGCAACGAGTTCGACACCTCGATCATCTACAACACCTCGCGCAGCGTGCTCGATCCGCTGGGCCGCCCGGTGCGGCGCACCCAGGTGCCGGACGGAACCCGCAACGTTTGGAACCGGATGAACCAGATCATCCTTGAGTTCATGCTGGAGCATTATCCCGACCCCGACCGCCATTTGGTGATGGCGGGCGAGGCCAGCCTGGACGCGACGTGGCCGCTCACCTCGCCCGGCGTGCCCAGCATCCGCATGCTGCACAATCACTTCATCGTTTTCGACAAGGCCGAGTTGGCGCAAGCGCCGATCGCCGATCCCGACAACCCGAATCTGACCGACGGCGGCCAGCATTCCTTGTTTCAGGCCCATATGCGCGAGGTTTACCGCGACTTTTTCAAGGGGCTGGATCTGAAAATCTTGCGGCCCTGCCAAGCCGGATCGTGCCGGATCGCGCTGACCGGTTACCCCCAAGGCCTGCCCAGCTGGGAGGTCGGCGGCGGCGCCGAAACCTTGAAGGATGTCCGCTTCTGGGAGGAATACGACGTCATCCTCAAAGGCTTCCTCGATTTCTACCGCACCTTTTTCGGTCAGGTCTCGACCCGCAACGCGCCGCCGCCGCCCGGCATCTATTTCCCCGATTTGGTCCGCACCAAGCTGCTGTACAACAACGACCTGCTGACTGCGGCCAAGATGGTGCGCGACCGCTGCATCACGGACGCCAAATACGCCAACGCCATTCGCTGGCAGCCCGCCTTCAAGCAGCTGATTTACCGCAACGACGCCGGACAGTTGATCGTCACGATCAGTCAGAATTCGATCGGAAACGCGATCACCGAGTTGTTGGGCGTGGTGGTTCAACGCCGCCCCGACCCCGAGGCTTACGGCCGCGCCGAACCGGCCTTGATCGAAAAACTGCTGGAGGTCCGCCGCCGTCTGGTCGCGGCCGATCTAGGCACGGGCATCGCCACGCCGTTCTGGGGGGCGGAGTGATGGTTTTTCTTGGCAAAGTTTGCCATGATGGCGCCAAGAGGAGGAGCCCATGGCAACCATGAACGTGTCGCTGCCCGATCCCATGCGGGAATGGGTCGAGACCCAAGTCGAAGGCGGTCATTACGCCAATGCCAGCGATTACATCCGCGACCTGATTCGCCACGATCAACGACGCGCCCAGGAACTGGACGCCGCGATCACGGCGGGGTTGGAGAGCGGACGCAGTCCGCGTAAGGCCGAGGAGATCATGGCGGCGGCGAAGGCCCGGCTTGGGGATGGCTGATTACGTTCTTTCGAATGCCGCCGATGGCGATTTGGCCGATATTTACAGCTATTCCCACCGGCGTTTCGGGGAGGCTCAGGCGGATACCTATTTCCTTGGTTTGCGGGACTGCTTGCGCATGCTGGCCGACAACCCCCGGCTTGGCCGTTCGGCGGGAACCCGCCACCAAGACATGCTGCGCTACGCCCACGGCGGGCACATCATCTTTTATCGGATCGATACGCCCGACATTTTTGTTATCCGCGTTCCGCACCACTCCATGGACAGCGAACGCCATATCGATACTTGACTGGCCGTGACGGGTTCTCCCTGGCACTCACGAAACCCGTCCGATGGCGATGTTTCCCGTTCCGGCTTGGGCGTGATACAAGGATCCCCGGATGGATCGGCCGGGGGATTTTCGCGTGAATGCCGTCCAACGGATCTTGGAGCGGGTGGGTAGGGCAACGGTGGGTGCCGTGGCCGAGTTCGGCTATGCCGCCTCGCTGCTGGGCGAGGCGGTGTTCTGGCTGGTCATGGGCCGCCAGCGCGGCCAGCCGGTGCGGTTGGCCGCCATCGTCGCGCAAGCCGTGGAAATCGGCATCAACGCGGTTCCGATCATCACCACGCTGTCGGCGACCATCGGGGTTATGCTGGCGATTCAAGGCATCTACACCTTGCGCACCTTCGGGGCGGAAACCCGGGTGACGGTGGGCATCGCCTTGTCCAGCGTGCGGGAATTCTCGCCCTTGATCACCGGGATTCTGGTCGCCGGGCGGTCGGGCTCGGCCTTGGCGGCACGGCTGGGCACGATGCGGATCAATCAGGAAATCGATTCGCTGACCGTGATGGGGATTTCGCCGGTCCGCTTCCTGGTCACCCCGGCCCTGGTGGCGATGACCGTGATGGTGCCGCTGCTGACCCTGTGGGCCGATCTGGTGGCTTTGTTCGCGGCCGGGCTTTACGTTTCGGCCGATCTTGAAATCTCGCTGGCCGCCTATACCGACGAGGTGATCAATCTGCTCAAGGTCAACGACCTGATGCACGGCCTGTCGAAGGCGGCGATCTTCGCCGTGCTGGTCACCCTGGTCGGCGTGCTGAACGGATCGTCGGTGACCGGCGGGGCCGAGGGGGTGGGGCGGATGACCACCCGCTCGGTGGTCCAGGCGATTTCGGCGATCATCGTCACCGACATGATCTTCGCCTTCGCGGTGACCCGATGAGCCGCGCCGCCATTCAGATCGAGCGGCTGAACACCCATTACGGCGACCGCCAAGTCTTGAAGGATGTCTCGCTGGAGGTTCAACCCGGCGAGATTCTGGCGGTGATGGGGGGCTCGGGCTCGGGCAAATCGACGCTGCTGAACCATCTCTTGGGCCTGCTGCGCCCCAGTTCGGGCCGCGTGCGCATTCTGGGGACCGATGTCCATTCCGCCGGCTTCGCCGAATTGCAGCGCCTACGCACCAAGATTGGGGTGGCCTTTCAAGGCGGCGCCCTGATGAGTTCGCTGAGCGTCGGCGAGAACATCGCCTTGCCCTTGCGCGAACACACCGATTTGGATGAAACCACCATCGGCATCGTCACGCGGATGAAGCTGGAAGTGGTCTCGCTGTCCGGTTTCGAGCATCTGATGCCCGCCGAATTGTCGGGCGGCATGATCAAGCGGGCGGCGTTCGCCCGCGCCATCGCGATGGATCCGCGCGTGCTGTTTTGCGACGAGCCCTCGGCCGGGCTGGACCCGGTGGTCGCCGCCTCGATCGACAATTTGATCTTGCGCCTGCGCGACGCGATGGGGATGAGCATCGTGGTGGTCACCCACGATCTGGAATCCACCTTCAAGATCGCCGACCGCATTTGCGTGCTGGACCAAGGCGAGGTACTGGCGCTCGACAGTGTCGAGGCGATCCGCCAAAGCCCCAATGTCCGCATCCAAAATCTTCTTAACCGCCGCACCGAGGACGCCGAAATCGACCCCGATGCCTATCTCCGCCGCCTTATGGGACCGAACCGATGAGGAACATGCGCGTCAATTACGCCGCCGTCGGCGGTTTCGTTCTGGTGATGCTGACCGCCTTGGTGGTGGTGGTGGCCTTGTTGACCGGGCGGACCGGCACGACCGACGGCTACACCACCCGCTTTGCCAATGTCGCGGGGGTCAAGTTCGGCACCAAGGTGACCTATGAGGGGTACGTCGTCGGTCAAGTCGAGAAGATCGACCCGGTGCGCGACGGCGCGCTGACCACCTTCATCCTGACCGTCGAGGTCCGGCGCGGCTGGGGGATTCCCAAGGATTCGACGGCGCGGATCACCTCGTCGGGCTTGCTGTCGGCGGTGATCGTCGATATCCGGGGCGGCACCTCGCCGGTCATGCTGGCGCCGGGCACCGAAATCGCCTCGGCGGGCGGCGGCAATCTGTTCGACACGCTCAGCAACGTGGCGGGCGAGATGTCGGACCTGAACCAAACCGCCTTGAAGCCGCTGCTGACCACGCTGACCGCGCGGATCAACGCCGCCGGGGATCTGCTGGAAAAGCAGGCCCCCGACATCTTGGCCAACTTGCTGGCGATCAGCACCGATCTGGCCCAAAAGACCCCCCGCGTCACCGCCAATCTGGACAGCGCCAGCGGCGTGCTGGCCCACCGGCTGGCGACCGAGGACAACGCCAAACGCATAGAATCGACGCTCGCCGCCTTGGACAAGATGACCAACGGCAATCAGGCGGCGGTCGATGCCTCGATCAAGGATTTGCGCTATAGCTTGCAGGCGGTGGCCCGCAACATCGATTCGGTGTCCTATAATTTGGAAGGCACGGCGCGCAACCTGAACGAATTCAGCCGCCAATTGCGCGATAATCCGGCGGTTCTGCTGCAAGGACATCCGGCGGTCGAGGGGGGAGGGCAACACAAATGATCCGGCGGTTCCTGCTCACCATTCCCGCGTTGCTCGCCTTGGCCGCCTGCGGCGCCGGGGCGCCGCCGCCCGACGAAACCTATTACCGCCTCGGCGTTGCGCCGCCCAATCGCGTGCTGGATCATCCGGCCCTGCCCGGAACGCTGGAGATCGACCGCGTCGAGACCGAGGGCGTGTTGTCGGAACGCGCCATCGCCTTTCAAAGCGGCGGCGATGCGTTGCAACGCTATCACTATGCCTTTTGGACCGAAACGCCGGGTTTGATGCTGCAAGATCTGCTGGCCTCGCGTCTGCGCGAGGTTCACGCCGCGACCGCCGTGGTCACCCCGGATCTGCGGGCGGTGCCCGATTGGATCTTGCGGGCGAAACTGCACCGCTTCGAATTCCGCCCGCAAGACCACGCGGTCAGCGTGGCTTTGGACGTGGCGGTGGTCGGGGCCAACAATGGGGTGATCCGTTTGCAACAAAGCTATGACGTGCAAGACGCCGCGGGTGGAGATGGGCCGGAGGCGGCGGCGGGCGCGATCGGCCGCGCGGTGTCCCGCATCCTCGACCGGTTGGTTGCCGATTTGGCCGGGTCATGAGCGAGATCACCATCGAACGGCTGGGGGCGCGCGGCGACGGCATCGGGCACGACGAAAAAGGCAAGCCGGTCTTCGTTCCCTTCGCCTTGCCCGGCGAGCGGGTGGCGATCACCCAAAGCGGGGAACGCGGCGCGCTGACGGCGGTGCTGTCGCCATCGGCCGACCGGGTCGAACCGGTGTGCCCGCATTTCGGGGAATGCGGCGGCTGCACGCTGCAACACATGGCCGACGGCGCCTATGCCGATTGGAAACGCGGCCTGCTGGTCACCGCCTTGGACCATGCCGGGCTTTCCGCCGAGGTTTCCCCCTTGGCGCGCACCGGAACCGGGCAGCGCCGCCGCGCCGCCTTCACCTTTTCCAAGCGCAAGAAGCTGGTGACGCTGGGCTTCAACGCGCGCGCCACCCACCGGATCGTCGATCTGCAACAGTGCCCCCTGCTGATGCCCGCGCTAACCACCCTTTTGGGGCCGCTGCGCACGCTGTTGGCCGGGCTGGCGGCCGAGGGCGGCGACGTGCTGCTGACCGCCACCGAGGGCGGCGTCGATGTCCGCCTCGACATCGCGGGAAAGCTGGATCTGCCGCTGCGCGAGCGTCTGGCCGCCTTTGCCGAGGCCCAGGATCTCGCCCGCCTGACCTGGGGGGCCGAGGATACCGTGGCGCGGCGCCGCCCGCCCCAGGTGCGCTTCGGCGATGTCGCGGTGGAGGTGCCGCCCGGCGGGTTCCTCCAGCCGACCCATGAGGGCGAGGACGCGATCGCGCGGCTGATCGCCGAAGGCGTCGGCGACGCCGCCCCGGTGCTCGATCTGTATGCCGGATGCGGCAGTTTCAGCCTGCGTCTGGCGGCCGGGAATCGGGCCGTGCACGCCGCCGAGGGCGACAAGGCGGCCAGCGCCGCCCTGGCCGCCGCCGCCAACAAGGCGGGCTTGTCGCGCGTCAGCGTGGAAACCCGCGATCTGGCGCGCCGTCCATTCCTGGATGCCGAATTGAAACGCTTCGGCGCCGTGGTCTTCGACCCGCCGCGCGCCGGGGCGATCACCCAGGCCGAGCAACTGGCCAAAAGCCGGGTCAAACGGATCGTGGCGGTGTCGTGCAACCCGGCCACCCTGGCCCGCGATCTGGCGGTGCTGGTGCAAGCCGGATTCCGGCTGGAAACGGTGACCCCGATCGACCAGTTCCCCTGGTCGTCGCATCTGGAGGCGGTGGCTGTGCTGGGGCGTTGACGCGAAAGTTGGATGCGTACATAATAATGTACGCATCCATGTGAGTGCGCCGCCATGAATGAGAAAATCACCGTCAATGTTCGAGAGCTCCGGGATAACCTCGCCGGTTACCTAAGCCAAGTCCGCCACGGCGACGAGGTGACCATCACCTCGCACGGCAAGCCGGTCGCCAAGATCGTCCCCGCGGTCGTAAAAAAGTCGCGGTCGGCGCTGTTCGGCGCGATGCGGGGGCAGGTCACGATGGCGGCTGATTTCGACGCAACGCCCGACGATATCGTCGATGCGATGGAAGGGCGGGGGGAATGAGGCTGCTGCTGGATACCAACGCGCTGATCCGGCTGTTGGAGGGGGACAACGCGCTGGATCTTGGCGCCCGCAAGGCTATCGAGGACGAGGCCAACGCCGTCTTTGTCAGCGCGGTGTCGATCTACGAGATGGCGGTAAAGATCCGCATCGGCAAGCTCGCCATGGATTTGCCCCGCGCCATCGCATGGCTTGACGAAAGCGACATCGAACGCCTGGAGATCGAGGACAGGCATTGCCTCGCCATGGCGGGTATCGCGGCGGTGTCCGGCCACCGCGACCCTTTCGATCTCATGCTTGTCGCACAGGCCCTGACCGAGGGGCTTACCATCGTCACCAGCGACCGGATGCTGGAGCGATACCCGATCAAGGTCATGTCCTGCTAATCCTTGCCGCTGACCCCCGCCTCGGCGAAGGTCGCCATGCCGGTGTGGCAGGCCAGGGCGCCCCGGACCAAAGCCACCGCCAGCGCGGCGCCCGATCCCTCGCCCAACCGCATGCCCAGATCCAGCAGCGGACGCTTGCCCAGTTTGTCCAACAGCCACCGATGGCCGGGTTCGGCCGAGACATGCGCCGCCAAACAGTGATCAAGCGCGCCGGGGCGCTGAACCTCCAGCGCCGCCACCGCCGCCGTGGCGACATAGCCGTCGAGCAGGACCGGCACCCGGCGCATGCGGGCGGCGGTCACGGCACCCGCCATCGCCGCCAGTTCCCGCCCGCCAAGACGGCGCAGCAGCTCGATCGGCGAGGCCCCCTGGTGCCGCGCCACCCCGGCGGCGACCACTTCGGTTTTGCGGGCCAAGGCGGCGCCTTCCACGCCGGTGCCGCGCCCGGTCCAATCGGCCGCCTCGCCGCCGTACAGCGCCAAGGGAAGGGCCGCCGCCGGGGTGGTGTTGCCGATTCCCATCTCACCGATCACCAGCAGGTCGGCGCCCTCGGGCACCGATTCCAGCCCGGAGTTGACCGAGCGGGCGAAGTCCGCGTCCGACAAGGCGGGGCCTTGCGTGAAATCGGCGGTCGGCGTGGCGAGGTCGAGGGCGATGACCTCCAACTCGGCGCCGACGCAGCGGCACAATTGGTTGATGGCGGCGCCGCCGTGCCGGAAATTGGCGACCATCTGCACCGTCACTTCGGCCGGAAAGGCCGAGACCCCCAGCGCCGCCACCCCGTGATTGCCCGCGAAGACCCGCGCCACCACTTTTTCCAGACGCGGCGGATGACGGCCCTGCCACGACGACAGCCAATCCGAAATCTCTTCCAGGCGGCCCAGGGACCCGGCCGGTTTGGTCAGCGACGGTTCGCGCGCCGCCCAGGCGGCGTGGGCGGCCGGATCGCCGCCGGGCAGCCGGGTGAGCAGCGCTTCGAATTCCGATACCCCAGAAATTGACAAGCTCATCGGGTTTACCCCCAAGATATTGCGTTCGGACCCCTGCGGGCGGTATAACCCGGCGATGGTGTCTCTGTCATCCCTTCTTGGCGATCTGAAGGTCGCGATCGGCTTTCTGACCCGTGTTCCGGTGCGGGTGGAGGGAGAGGTCTCGCTCGCCCGCGCGATGGCGCTGTTTCCGTTGGTTGGGGCAGGGGTGGGGGCGGTGCAGGCGGCGGTGTTCGCCGCCGCGATCCTGGTGCTGCCACCCTTTGCCGCCGCCCTGCTGGCGCTGCTGGCTGGGGTTTTGTTGACCGGTGGCTTGCACGAGGATGGCTTGGCCGATTTCGCCGATGGTTTGGGGGCGCGCGGCGGCCGCGAACAACGGCTGGCGGCGATGCGGGATTCGCGGATCGGGGTTTACGGCGTGCTGGCGCTGGTGTTCGCGGTCGGGCTGAAGGCGTCGGCCTTGCACGCTCCGGCCGGAATGGCCGGGCTGGTCGCGGCGGGGGCGGTATCGCGCGGGATTCTGCCCGCCGTGATGCGCGCGCTGGGTCCGGCGCGCGCCGATGGCTTGGGCGCCGGGGCGGGGATGCCGTCGGGCCGGGTTGCCGTGGTGGCGGCGGGGTTGGCGGGGGCCGTGTGTCTTGCCGCGCTGGGGCCGCCGCAGGGCGGCGTGGCGCTGCTGCTGGCGGGGGTGATCGCCGGGGTGGTGGCGATGACGGCGGCGCGGCGTTTCGGCGGCTTTACCGGCGACGTGCTGGGTGCGGCGGCCTTGTGTGTCGAGACGGTGGTGCTGCTGGTAGCGGGGGCCGCGTGACCCGCTGGTGGTGGGTCCGCCACGCGCCGGTCCCCACGGCCGAGGGACGGATTTTGGGGTGTCTGGATTGGGATGCCGAGACCGGCGACGCGGCCCGTTTTGCCCGGCTGGCCGAACGCTTGCCGCCGGGCGCGGCGCTGATCGAAAGCGGTCTGGCGCGCTGCCGTCAAACGGCGGACGCGCTGCGCCGGGCGGGGATGGCTTTGCCCCCGGCGCGGATCGAGCCGGATTTGCGTGAACAGGATTTCGGGCACTGGCAGGGCCTTGCCTGGGGCGAGGCGGCGGGGCCGGACGATCCGTTCTGGGCCGATCCGGCCGGAACGGCGCCGCCCGGCGGGGAAAGCTTCGCCGCGGTGATGAGGCGGGTCAAGGCGGCTCTCGACCGGCACGAGCAGGACGAAGGCGACATCATCGTGATCGCGCACGCCGGACCCATCCGGGCGGCGGTGGCGCGCGCCTTGGACCTGACGCCGTCGGCGGCCTTGCGGCTGGTGGTCGATCCGCTGTCGATCACCCGGGTCGACGGCGGCGGCCGCGTGCTCGGCCTTAACTGGGCCGGATGATCCAATCCAGGGACTGACCGCCCTCGGGCGCCAAGGCGTTGGCCAGCCAGGGCAGCAGCATGGCCAGATCCTCGTCGAGCCGCCAGGGCGGGTTGATCAGCGCCAAGCCGCAGCCGTTCAAGCGGTAATGCAGATTGGTGAGTGTGGTGCGCAGTTCGGCGCACAACAGGCTGGGCGGTTTCATCGCGGTCAGATCGCGCAGGAACGCCTCGACCGGCTCGGGACCCTTGATCGGATACCAGACGATGTAATGGCCGGTGGGAAAACGTTTCAGCGCTTCGGCCAGCCCGCGCTTGACCTTGTCGAATTCGTCCTTTTCCTCGAAGGGCGGGTCGATCAGCACCACGCCCCGCCGTTCATGCGGCGGCAGCATCGCCTTCAACGCCTCGTAGGCGTCGCGGTGGTGGACGGAAACCCGCTCGTCGTCGCCATAGCGCCGTTTCAGGGCGGCGTGGTCCTCGGGATGCAGTTCGGCCAGCACGATGCGGTCCTGGGGCCGCGCCAGTGCCCGGATCACCTCGGGCGAGCCGGGATAGGCCCAGGACCCTAAACGCTCGGTCACCGACAGATACGGGGTCAGCTGCGGCGGCGGGTCGGGTTGGTCGAGCAGGCGGCCGATGCCGTCCCGCCATTCGCCGGTCTTGGTCGCCTCGGGTCCCGACAGATCGTAAACGCCGACTCCGGCATGGGTGTCGAGCGCGAAGAAGGCGCGGTCCTTGCGCTTCAACGCCTCGATCACCAGGGCCAGCACCGCGTGTTTGACGACGTCGGCGAAATTGCCAGCGTGGAAGGCGTGCCGGTAATTCATGGCGGCGGCGGGGGTGGGCCGGGAAACGCCCACAGCTTGCGTCGGCCCTCGGGCGACATCCGCCCGGCGGCTTCCACCACGATCTGGGCCATCGTGCCGTCGAAATGGCTGTGAATGCGGGTGGCCTCCTCGAAGGCGGCCAGCAGCGCCGCGCCGTTGAACTCGGGGTCTTGCAGAATGTGTTGCATCAAGGCGGGCAAAGAGTGCATGCCCATGTCCATGCGCAGCAGCTCGGCCCGGCGGGGCTCGAAGGTGTCGCGCAGGATTTTCGCGTCGGCGGCGGGCAGCGGCTCCGCCATCCGATCGACGATATGGTCCAGGTTCGGCGGGTGCGGCGGGGGATGCGGGCGCGCGAACAAAACCGCCGCCAGAAACAGGTTCAGCGACACCGACGCGATCAACGCCCAACGGGACCATCCGCGCATCAGAAGCTCCCCGGCAGCATCGGCGAGGTCAGGATTAGCGTCAGCGCGTTCATGTCGCCGCCCGCCGATGGCAAATGGTGTCCGACGATCAACCCCGCCACCGTCGCCGCCATCGGCAGCATCCAAGCCGCCCCCCAACGCGGCGCCGGGAGGGAGGGGCTGTTCAGTTCGGCCATCACCCCGGCGATCAGGCGGTCCACGCGTTCGGGCGCGATCGTCACCGGCGGGAACAGCCGCGTCATCATCTCGTCGAGCGGATCGGTCCTCATGACACGTCTCCAATACCGGTGATGCCGCGCCGTATCAATGCCTTCCTTAAGGCGCGCCGGGCACGGACCAGCAGCGCCTCGACCGCGCCCACCGATAACCCCAGCCGGACGGCCATTTCCGGTCCCGCGCTTTCGGCGAAATAGTGGGTCAGCAAGGCGTCGCGCTGGCGTTCGGGCAGTTCGCCGATCGCGGCCAGCACCGCGCCGCGCCGCTGGCGCAGCATTGCCGCCGTCACCCCGTCGGGGGCGGGATCGACGGTTTCCGGGGCCTCGTCCAACGGGATCCACGGGCGGCGGCGGCGGCGGTCGATGCTGGCGTTGAACACCACCCTGTGGAACCAGGTGGCAAAGGCCGCCGGGCCGTCCACCCGCCAATCGGAGGCCATGGTCCAGACCTTGAGGAACGCCTCTTGAACCACCTCGGCGGCGTCGTCGGGATTGCCGGTTATCCGTTCGGCCAAGGACAGCATGATGCGCGCATGCCTTTCCAATAACCGCCGGAACGCCTCGCGGTCTCCCTGGCCGATCAGCGCCAGCAAATGGTCGTCCGATGGGTCCTTCACCTACGCCACCTCGGTTGCACGGCAAGATTCGCCCGGTCCCTACGGCAAAATTTGCCGTATCGGAAAAAATTGCCGAGGATAGACCGCGAAAAAACGGCGTCTTCCGGCGGATTTATCTCGGCATGTGGTTTGCATTATCAGGCTCTGGGCTGTCGGTTTTTGATAAACCAAAGTTATGGTCTCGTATTCGTCTATACCATCTTCGTGAATCTAAAGAGAAAAAATATTTTTCAAAAGTAGCCGTATGTATGGTGCCCTCTGTCTCGTGAATCCTTCCGTGGAGCGTAATAGTCTTCTCCACATAAATTTAGGAGGGATATCATGGCAATCGATACTGGGGGTATAACCTCTTCCAGTCTAAGTCAGGTGTCCGCCCTTTTCAGTAGGGTCGGTCATCATCGCTATCAACAATCGGCGGACAGCGCCAGTTCCAGTTCGTCCAGCTCATCGTCGGCGACCAGCCTGGGGTCGAGCGACCTCATGACCTCGTTCCAGCAGATGAGCAGCTCGATGCAGGGCACGCTGATTTCGGCTCAGGGCCAGGGCCAGGGCCAAGGTCAAGGCGGCTACGGCCCACCGCCGCCACCGCCGCCGCCGGACTCGGCTTCGAGTTCCAGTTCGTCATCGACCTCATCGACCGGTTCGACATCCGATCCGGGGCAATTGCTGGAACAGCTTCTGCAAGCGATGTCGTCAAGCCTGTCGGACAGCGGCAGCGCATCGTCCTCGACCTCGGCTTCAACGTCATCGTCCTCGTCCTCGACCTCGACCTCGACCTCGTCGACCGGTTCGACGTCCGATCCGGGGCAATTGCTGGATCAGCTCCTGCAAGCGATGTCGTCGAGCAGCAGCGCCGCGTCGTCGGATTCCCAGTTTGCCCGGGGAATGGGCAAGGGGACGCCGCCACCGCCGCCGACCGACGCATCATCGTCCTCATCCTCGTCGGCGTCGTCGAGCTCCCAGATCGGCCAGCGAATGGGCATGGGGCCACCGCCTCCTCCTCCGCCGTCGGTCGACGCGTCCTCGTCCTCCTCGGCCTCGTCGTCCTCGGCCTCATCGACGTCCGATCCGGGGCAGCTGCTGGACCAGTTCCTGCAAAGCCTGTCGTCCGATGGGTCGAGCGCCAGCACATCGTCGTCAGCCTCGGGCACCACGTCCCGGGCGTTGCTGCAACAATTGATGGCGGCCGTCGGTAGCTATCAGAACAGCGCGCAGACGGCGGCGGCCAGCGGCGTTTCAATCGCCGCTTAAGCCGACAAGGGTCCCGGCGGGAAACCGGGACCCTCTTTTCTTATTGCCGCGCCAACTCGTACAACGCCACCGCCGCGGCGTTCGAGACGTTCAGGCTTTCCACCGCGCCCGAGATCGGCAGGCGGACCAGATGGTCGCAGCGTTCGCGGGTCAGGCGGCGCATGCCTTCGCCTTCCGAGCCCAGGACCAGCACGATTTTTCCCGACAATTTGGCTTCGTTCAAGGTCACCGGGGCGCGGCCGTCCAGGCCCGCCACCCAGAAACCCGCGTCCTTCAGATCCTCGAGCGCCCGCACCAGATTGGTGGCGCGGACCAGCGGCACTTTTTCCAAGGCGCCCGAGGCCGATTTGGCCACCGTGGCGTTTTCCTCGGGTGCGTTGCGGTCGGGCACCACCACGGCCAGGGCGC
The DNA here is from genome assembly GCA_903899885.1 of uncultured Rhodospirillaceae bacterium. Classification (GTDB taxonomy): domain Bacteria; phylum Pseudomonadota; class Alphaproteobacteria; order Rhodospirillales; family Magnetospirillaceae; genus CAIULK01. The sequence goes on along the minus strand of CAIULK010000137.1, from coordinate 1,009 downwards.
CGAAGGCCGCCGCCGAGCGCAGGATCGCGCCGACATTGTGCGGATCGGTCACTTGGTCGAGAACCACCACCACGGCGCGCTCCAAATCGGCCGCTTGGCGGGCGATATCCGCGACGTCGGGCTGTTCGAGCAATTCGACCAGGGCGGCGACCCCTTGATGCACGGTGCCCGGCGGCACCAGCTTGGCCAACTCGGTTTTTGCGATGTTTTCCGCCGCGCGCGGCAGGGTTCGCCCCACCTCCGGAATGGCGACGAGGCGCCGCACGACGCGTTCGGGATTGGCGAGTACCGCTGAGACGGCATGAAGGCCGGCGAGCCAGTAGGCGGAGGTCCGAGGATGAGCTTTTGACATGCCCCGTGTTGTACCCGGCGCTTTTCGGATTGACAAGGACCCCCGAATCCCCTTAGTACGCGTCTTCCACCGTCCCGGCCTTCCAGGTTGGCGGCGGTGTGGAGGGGTGGCCGAGCGGTCAATGGCAGCAGACTGTAAATCTGCCGACGGAAGTCTACGAAGGTTCGAATCCTTCCCCCTCCACCATATAACCTCGCGTCACGGCCGGGGCGGGCGCTCATGGGCGGGTGTAGCTCAATGGTAGAGCAACAGCCTTCCAAGCTGATGACGGGGGTTCGATTCCCCTCACCCGCTCCAAGCCCCTGGCCGGCGCGGTTTGAGTTTTTTGGAGTTAACCAGCGGCGAGTGCCGCGTCGATCGGACGGGTAAGACAATGGCGAAGGCGAAATTCGAACGCACGAAGCCGCACTGCAACGTCGGCACCATCGGTCACGTTGACCACGGCAAGACGTCGCTGACGGCGGCGATCACGAAGGTTCTGGCTGAAACGGGCGGTGCGACGTTCACCGCTTACGACCAGATCGACAAGGCGCCGGAAGAAAAGGCGCGCGGCATCACCATCTCGACGGCGCACGTCGAGTATGAAACGGCCAACCGGCACTACGCGCACGTGGATTGCCCCGGCCACGCCGACTATGTGAAGAACATGATCACCGG
>CAIULK010000136.1 GCA_903899885.1 uncultured Rhodospirillaceae bacterium | reverse complement strand
CGCCATCCACGAAGCGGCGGTCGAGTATGTGCGCGAGGCGGTCGAGGATATTCCGCAAAAGGCCCGGTGCGACGACGGTGTGGTGCGCGAAGCGGCGCGGCTGGCCGTGCGCCGTGCCTTCAAGGAACATCTTGGACACAAACCGGTGACCGAGGTTCATTTGGTCAGGGTGTGATGGCCCACGTCTTGGAATTCCGAGATGACCGCTTCGATATAAGGGCGTAGCTGGGCGAAATGCGCGACCAGTTCCGCGTCGAAATGCGATCCGGCGCCGTCGTGCAGCGCGTTCAGCGCCTCATCGACGGTCCAGGCCCGTTTGTAGGGGCGGCGCGAGGTGAGGGCGTCGAAGACATCGCAGATGGCGGCGATCCGGCCCTCGGGCGGAATGGCGGTTCCGGCCAGCCCGGCGGGGTAGCCGCCGCCGTCCCAGCGTTCATGGTGGGTTAGAGCCACCGAGCGGGCCATCGCCAGCAAGGCGCAATCGTTTTCGCCCAGGATGCGTGCACCGATCGTGGTGTGGTCGCACATGCGGAGGTGTTCGTCGGCATCCAGAGGGCCGGGTTTGCGCAGAATCGAATCGGGAACGCCGATCTTGCCGACATCGTGCATGGGGCTGGCCTGCAGCAAGGTTTGGCAAAATACCCGGCCGTATCCGGCGGCCCGGGCCAACAGATAACAATAACAGCTCATCCGCGTGACATGGTGGCCGGTTTCGTTGTCGCGATACTCGCCCGCCCGCGCCAAGGCCTGAATGATCTCGGTCCGCGACTCCTCAAGCTCGGCCGTGCGCAGGCGCACGGCGTTTTCCAGGGATTGCGCGGTCTGCCGCTGTTGTTTCAGCAAAATCGAGGCGGTCATCACATTCCCCATGCGATGGATCAATTCCGCCGTTTGCACCGGTTTGGCGATATAGTCCTTGGCACCGGATTCCAAAACCCTGATCCGGGTTTTCTCGTCGTCGTCGCCGGTCAGCACGATCACCGGCAAATAATCGCCGCCCCGCCGTTCCATCAGCGTTTCGAGGACCTGATAGCCGTTCATCGACGGCATATGCAGATCCAGCAGCATCAAATCACAGTCCCAATCGAAAAAGCGGTCCGGCGCCCGGCGGGGATCGGACAAAGTCTCGACATGCAGGAACCCTTGATAGGTCAAAATCGCCCGAATGGTCGATAGCGTCGTGAGCTCGTCATCGACAACTAAAACATGTCCATTGCGTACCGTTTCAAGGAAGGTGCTGGCCACCATCTGCTCCCACGGGTCGGTGATTGAATTCTATAAGACGCTAATCTCCTTGAACAGGACGCATCCGTATAACGGGTCTTGCACCGATACCTCGAAAGGCGTGCTGCCCCTCTTCGAAACCCTGAAAACCACGTCGTTACAATGTGTTAAGCGGCGGGAATCGCGCGTTGACGAGGGCCGGTGGCGGGGCTATCGTAACCCATGCGAATTCCTCTTGCGCGAGGTGCCCGTACACGAAATGAGCGAGCTTTACCCTCCTGGTCTCAGCCTCGATAGCCGCCTTCCCACCAGTGATCAGTTCACCGTCACATCGGTGAATGGGGAAGTGGGAATGGGGGTTCAGTCGAAACTCGCCTTCAAGCGCGGCAGCTTGGTCGCCCGATTTACCGGCCAGTTGTCGAACCAGATCATGCAGCACAGCTTGCAGGTCTCGCCGGACGCGCATTTGCATGATCCGTGGTTCGTCGGGCTGCTCACTCATTCTTGTTCGCCGAACGCAGTTCTGGACATGCAGCGCCTGGAAATTTGGGCGTTGTCCGATATCGAGCCGGGCGATTTGGTCACCATCGACTATGCGGTGACCGAGGATACGCTGCACCGCCAGTTCGGCTGCGGCTGTGGTTCGGCTTCGTGCCGTAAATGGATTACCGGGCGGCGCGAGCCGGTCAACGCCACCGGCATGGCATATTTGCAAGGCTTGGCGGCCAAGAAGATCAAACGCATCGTCCTTCGTCAGCCCAGGCGGGGGGTGCGGTGATCGGACGTTTTCGTTCGGTCGCGCAACTGATCGCTTCAATTAGTCCCGAGGTCCCGGTTCATCTGCTGCGTCCGCATCGGATCGGGGCGGCGGCGCGGACCTTTGTCGATGGATTTCCGGGTGACGTGGCATTCGCGGTCAAATGCAACGCCCATCCCTTGGTGCTGACCACGCTGCGCGGGAACGGGGTGCGGCGTTTCGACGTCGCTTCGCCCTTGGAAATCGAGCGGGTTCGCGAGGCCGTGGCCGACGGGATCGCCTTTTATCATCATCCCGCCAAGACCGTGTCGCAGATTGCCTGGGCCTGGGGCCAGGGGGTGGTTCATTTCGCGGTCGATTGCGTCGCCGAGCTGGAAAAGCTGGTGAACCACACGGGTGCGGGCGTGGTGCCGATGGTGCGCCTCGCCATCCCGAAGGAAGCCGGCGCGGTGTACGATCTATCGACCAAGTTCGGGGCGCCGCCCGCCCGCTTCTTGGACACCGTGCGGCGTGCCGCTGAATTGGGCCTGGCGCCGGGGGTGACCTTTCACGTCGGCTCGCAATGCTTATCGGCGGAAGGCTTCCGCTTGGGCATCCGCATGGCTTGCGAATTGATCGCCGAGGCGGGGGTGCCGATCGCCTTGATGGATATCGGCGGCGGTTTTCCGGCCTATTACCGCAAGACCCAAGCGCCGCCGTTGTCCGAGTTTTTCCGCGTCATCGCCGGGGCCAAGGCCGAATGGGCCGATCCGTTGGGCATCCGCTTGATGTGCGAGCCGGGCCGCGCCCTGGTCGCCGAGGGTGGCTCGCTGTTGACCCGGATCGTGCTGCGCAAGCCCGAGGCCATCCACCTTAACGATGGCATCTTCGGCGGTCTGTGCGAGGTGTATTGGGGCAAGGAGGAATTATCGCTGCCCTACCGCGTGCTGACGGCGGACGGAGCAACGCGCAACGGCCCCGTCGAGCGGGTGACCGTGTATGGCCCGACCTGCGACGGCAACGACTTCCTGCCCTACCCGTTGGAGCTGCCCGCCGGAACCACCGATGGCGATTACATCGAATTCAATCTGATCGGCGCCTATGGGCGCGAGATGGCGGGGTCGTACAACGGCATGGTATCGAACGCGGTGGCGGTGATCGAGGCGGATTTCGCCGGGCATGGCGGCCACGAATAACACCCTGCCCACCGTTGTCGATTTCGTCCGCGACGGGCACGATCGGACGCATTACCGCCGCTTGGAGGGTGATTGGGCGATCGCGGTGTCGGACGTCGTCGCCTCGACCCGGCTGGTTGCCGAGGGGCGGCAACGCGACATCAATTTCGCCGCCGCCGCCACCGTCGCGGTGATGTCGGCGGTGGCGTCGGACAGGCCGGATGCGGCGGCCTGCCAATTCGGCGGCGACGGGGCGATCGCGGCGATCCCGCCGGACCGCATCCCCGCCGCCCGCGCGGCGCTGGCCGCCCTGGGGCATTGGGCGGAACACGATGCCGATGTGCCGCTTCGGGTGGGGCTTGTGCCGGTTTCGGCATTGCTGGAACGGGGCTGGAAACCTGGGTGGCGCTGCATGATTTCGGCAATGGCAACGCGTTCGGGCTGTTTCTGGGGCCGGGTGCCTCGGCGGCCGAGTCGTGGGTCAAGGCGGGTCCGACGTGGCGGATTACCCCTCGGCCCGGTCCGCTGCCGGGTTTGGGCGGCGTGTCGTGCCGCTGGCGGCCGGTCCCGGCGCATCGCGGCGTGGTGTTGTGCGTGATCGTTGATCCGGCCGGTCCGGCCGACGCGGACGGGCTGGTCGGGGTGCAAGCGGCGATCGAAGCCGTGGTCTCGACGGCCACGGCCTCGCCCTTCGGCGATATCGAGCGGATGGTGCCGCCGCTATTTCCGGCGCTGTCGTCGCTGCGGATGGAAATGCGCTCGCAGCCGTTTGGCCGCCGTTGGGCGCGTGCCGTCAAGGCGGTGATCGGGGCCTTTATCCTGGGCGGCGTGCATCGGTTGGGCGGCCACCTGGGGCCTCTCGACGTCGATGCCTATCGCCATGCCTGCGCCGAGCGGACCGATTACCGCAAACTATCGGGGGGGCCGCGTTTGGTTCTCGACGTCACCCTCGACGAAGCCGAGCGGATCGAGGCGATTTTGACCCAGGCCGAACAGGCCGGGTTGATCCGGTTCGGCACCGCGCGGGCCGACGCCACCACCATGACCTGTCTGGTCGGCGATTTTTCGGCCGATCGCCATATTCATTTCGTCGATGGCGCCGATTTGGGTTTCTGGCGGGCGGCGACGGTGTTGAAGCGAAAGATGGCTGCGAAACGCGTATTTGCCGAAGGCGAAAATCCGGGTTAAAAGAGTCGCGGGGGGTGTTTAGGGGGCGTTATGACCGAAGCCGGATTTTCCCACCGGCGTCAGGAAGAACAGGAGCTGTTCCAAGCGCTGCTGCGCCGGCTCCCCAGTGTTTCCGATACCGACGAATTACGTGATGCCGCCGTGACGGCGCTGCGGTTGCTGTTGCGGCGCGGGGACGACGAATCCTTGCGCCAAACCCTGGCGGACGACATCGTGGCGGCCTTGGATGGGCTGCCCGCCGTTCCCGAACGCGCGGTTCTGCGGGCGGCGGCCCTGCGCTGCGTTCAAATTCTGAAAACCGCGAAACGTGATCGCCTGCCCCGCGCGCTTCAAGAGGCGCAACCCCGGTGGGACCGCTTGGGCCACGGCGGCGCGGTGGCGGGGCCGCGCGGCCGTCCGGTCCGCCGCAAACGCTGCTTGGGCTGCTGGGTGGCGGCTGTGGCGGTGGCGGGCGGGGCCGCCGCTTATTTCGCGACCGATGGCTTCGATTTCGATATCGCGCGCCCGCCGCTATCCGGCGACTTGGTGCGCCAAATCGAACTGGCGCTCGACGGCTTGGCGCCGCCGGTCAATCTGTATGGCGGAATGATCCGGGTGGAGCGTGGCAACGGTCCGGTCCGGGTGGTTACCGACAAGGTGCCGCAAGAGGCGTGCGTCTCGGCGGCGTGGGATCTGTCGCATCGCGGCGTGGTGTCGGTAAACGGGGTGACGCCGCTGCGCGCCACCGCCAGCCGATTCGCGGTGCTGTGCCGCCAGTCCGGCGACGGCGCCCTGCTGGGGTGGACCCCCAAACCGGGAAATTAATGCGACGGTCCCGACGTAACGAAATAGTCATCATTTAAAAAGCGATTCATTTTTATTGAATGTTGGGTGCCAATGATTTTATGGGTAATAATTGTTTAACTGTCGTTCCTGGTGGCTTTGGCGCACTTTCCGGCGAATTCTTGTAGGACCCTCCGAACGGGACCCACGCGCCTATTTCCGCCGGGAGTTGGTTTGCATGAACCATAGCGTTAGCAATTCGATCGCCCTCAGCACCGTCAGGCTGTTTGAGGGCCGTTTTTTTCCGGTTCCACGTCTGCCGGCATCGTTGTGGACAAAATTTCTCGTGTTCGCCGCGTTGATGGTGGTTCTGGTGGTATCGCAGGGCGCCATCGGCTGGGGGGTCGCGCAGCGCAACCAGGATATGAGCCTGGCCGCCGATCGGGCCGTTGATTCGTCGATGTCCGATCTCGACTTGCTGCGCTCGATCAAGGAAATGCAGGTCGATGCGTTGTTGACCCAGAATTTGGTTGGAACGACGGCGGTCGATGATCCGGTCAGCGTCAAGATGGAACTGAAGCGGGTTGCCTCGGAATATCGCAAGGCGCAGGCGGTTCTGGCCAAGATGGTCAACGAT
>CAIULK010000135.1 GCA_903899885.1 uncultured Rhodospirillaceae bacterium | reverse complement strand
GACCGCGTGCACTTCCTTGACCTTGACCTCGAACTGGGCGGGCTTGCCGGCCAGATCGCCGTTGCCGTAAGCCTCGGGGAAGGACAGGCTGACCAGCACTTCGTCGCCGGCCTTCTTGCCGATCAATTCTTCCTCGAAGCCCGGAATGAACGAGCCCGAGCCCAATTTCAGGCGGTAATCGTCGGCCGCGCCGCCGGGGAAGGCGATGCCGTCTTGCTTGCCGACGAAATCGATCACCACGACGTCGCCATCGGCGGCGGCGCGATCGACCGCTTCGCTGTTGTCGTCGCGTTCGGCGATGTGCTTCAGCGCGTCATTGATCTCGTCGTCGCCGACGGTGGCCTTCTCGCGCTCCAACTTAATGGTGGCGAAGTCCATCGGCTTGATTTCAGGCATCACTTCGAGGGCCAGGGTGAATTCCAGGTCCGAGCCTTCCTCGCCCTTGAGGAGGTCGAATTTGGGGTCGCCCGCCGGACGCACGCCCTTTTCCTCCATCACCTTCCGGGTCGCCTCATCGACCGACTTTTCCATCACCTCGCCCCACACGGCGGCGCCATAGCGCTGGCGCAGCAGCTTGTGCGGCACCTTGCCCGGACGGAAGCCCGGCATCTTCACCGTGTTCGCCAATTCGCCCAGGCGTTCCTGGATCTTGGTTTCGAGGTGGCTGGCCGGGATGACGATCTTGTATTCGCGCTTGAGGCCTTCGGCTTGGATCTCGGTAACGTGCATCTCGACCACTCTCTCCCGAATTCATATTCATACCGCGTCGGCGGCCGGCTGGTGCGGGCGAAGGGACTTGAACCCCCATGGCTTACGCCGCTGGAACCTAAATCCAGTGTGTCTACCAGTTCCACCACGCCCGCGCAGGAACGGCGCCCCGTGCCGACGGGAATTCCCCGTCCGCCGGAAGCGGGCTCTATAGCACAGTCGTTTCCGGGGTTACAGTCGAAAGACTCCGAAATGTCATCCGATCACGTCGCCGCCACGTTTGCGCGCAAGCCGGCGCCCAGAGGTGCGTTTGGTGCGTTTACAACTATCGCGTAAAATGCCACAACATAATTCGAAACACGAATTACGCGAGGATGTATACATGACAACCAGTTTAAATGGGCATCACGCCCGCGCGAATCACCCCGTGCTTTTCCCATCGCGCAAGCATGCGCTGATGCGGGCCGGCGCGGTCCCGCAAGAGCAGATCGAGCTCGACACCACCTACGGCTTGCCGATTTCCGGCCAGGGGGTTTTCGCGATCACCACCCAGGCCTCGGGTCCTTTCCGCATTTACCTGACGCTGAATAAATTCAGTTTCGAGGCGGTGATCCTGGATATCGGACGCCACGCGGTCAAACTGATCCGCCGCCATGCCAACCGCCACGAGGAAGTGCTGGCCGAACGCGCCAACCCAGTCAACCCGGAAGAAGCGCGGGTCGCGGTCGAGACCGATGCCGTGCGGACCTATTGGCTGAGCCTGGACACCCAGAATTTCACGCTGGTCTATGGCAAGGGGTATGTCACCAATCAGTTCAAGATGCTGGAATACCGCTTCACCGACGTGCCCACGAATCCCCAGGATTTTTGGACGTCGGAGATTTCAAAGGTGAAATTGTCGGGCGGGGTCGGCGCGGTTTCGTCGCATCAGACGCTGCGTTATCCCGCCACCTATCCAACCCCGCCGGTCATCGCCCCCTTCGCCACGGTGACCATGGACCAAGTCGCCAAGGACGAGGGGATCGCCATCACCCAAATGCCGCCCGAATCCCAGGTGTTGTACGGCACCGTCGGCGGGCCCGCGTTCCAGCTCGACACCCCCGATTTCCCCGACTTCGCCGAGGCGATCAATTACAGCATCGTCACTCCCGGCTGCATCTGTTATGAAAAATTGGCGGAAAAATTCGCCGATAGCCCGTTCAGCAAGGACCCCCACGAAAACTATCTGCGGGTCACCCTTGGGCACAGCTATGGCGATTCGCCCGGCATTCCCTATGTCCTCGAACTGTGGCCGATGGGCAATTTCTCGCCGATCCACAATCACTCCGACGCCTATGCGGTGATCAAGGTGTTGCACGGCACCATTTGGGTGCAGGTGTTCGCCGAATTCTCGACCAGCTGGCCCGACGCGGCCAATGTCGAATACGAGTTCCCCGCCGACGGCGTGACTTGGCTGTCGCCGCAATGCTTCCAAACCCATCGCCTGAAGAATCGCGGCGACAAGACCATGACGGCGACCATTCAGCCCGGATTTCCCAGATGACCGAGCCATTTCGTGACGTCCATCGCTTATTATGCTATATAAATCAATGTGATGACGGTTGCTGGAGCGGGTCAAAATGGACATGG
>CAIULK010000134.1 GCA_903899885.1 uncultured Rhodospirillaceae bacterium | reverse complement strand
GCCGCCAACGCCAATATCGGCGCGGCGCGCGCCCAGTTGTTCCCGTCGATCACCCTGACCGGCTCGGGCGGTTTCGAAAGCGTGCTGCTGTCGGCCTTGTTGCAGCATAATAGCCTGCTGTATTCCTTCGCGGGATCGCTGGCCCAGGTGATCTTCGACGGCGGCAAGATCGAGGGCCAAGTCGATCAAGCCCTGGCCAAGCGCGACGAAATGATCGCCACTTACCGCAAGGCGGTGCTGTCGGCCTTCGGCGACGTCGAGAACGCGTTGATCGCCACCGCCAAGACCGCCGAGGAAGAGGAAGCGCAGCGGATCAACACCCAGGTCTCGCGCAACGCCTTCGACATCGCCACGGCGCAGTTGAAGGGCGGCACCGCCGACATCACCGCGGTGCTGAACACCCAAAAGGCGCTGTTCTCGGCGCAAGACGCCTTCGCGCAGGCAAGGCTTGCGCATTTGCAGGCGGTGGTGGGACTGTACAAGGCCTTCGGCGGCGGATGGGAAGAGGAGAACGGCAATGGAACCGGTTCGCATTCTTGACGCGGTGAAAACCATCGCGGTGGTCGGGGTCTCGGCTAACACCGAAAGGCCCAGTTTCATCGTGATGAAATACATGCAAGCCAAGGGATTCCGCTGCATTCCGGTCAATCCCGGTTTGGCCGGGAAAACCCTGCTGGGTGAAATTGTCTACGGCGATCTGGCCGAGATTCCGGTGCCGGTCGATATGGTCGATATCTTCCGCAATTCGGAAGCGGCCGGACCGGTGACCGACGCCGCCATCGCCATCGGCGCCAAGGTGGTGTGGATGCAGTTGGGCGTGGTCAACCAGGCCGCCGCCGCACGGGCCGAAAAGGCGGGGTTAAGCGTGGTGATGGACCGCTGCCCGAAGATCGAGTTGGAGGCGTGCCCGTGAAAAAAGCTCTGGCATTAACGGTCATCCTGGCCCTGGCGGGGGCGACCGCTTGGCAGCTCCGTCAGCAGATCCCCGGCCTCGCGGACGGATCGATGCCGTCCGGGGCGCCGCCGAAGGCCGCGCCCGGCGAGCGCGCGGTCACCGTCAATGTGGCGGCGGCCATCCGCAAGGACGTGCCGATCACCTTGGACGGATTGGGAACCGTGCAGGCCTACCGGACGGTAACCGTGCACAGCCGGATCGACGGCCAGCTGATGTCGATCGATTTCAAGGAAGGCCAAGACGTGAAGGCTGGCGACGCGCTGGCCCACGTCGACGAGCGCAGCACCAAGGCGCAGTTGGAGCAGGCCCAAGCCACCCGCGACAAGGACGCCGCCCAGCTGGAGATGGCGAAATTCGACCTGGAGCGTTACGTCAAACTGGGCAACCGGGTCACCGGGCAAAGCGTTGATAACCAGCGCTCGCTGGTCAAGCAGCTCGAAGCCCAAATGCGGGCCGACGCGGCCGCCGCCGACAATGCCGCCACCCAGCTCAGCTATACCGTGATCACCGCGCCGATCGACGGGCGGACCGGCATTCGTCTGGTCGATGAGGGCAATATCGTGCATGCCGCCGACACCACCGGGCTGGTGGTGCTGACCCAATTGCAGCCGATCGCGGTGATCTTCACCCTGCCGCAGCAGGTGCTGCCCCGGATCGACCAAGTCCGCTTGCGGGCCGGGGAATTGCCGGTGACCGCGCTGGCCGCCGACGGCAAGACCGAGGTGGACAAGGGAACGCTGAGTCTGATCGACAATCAGATCGACACCACCACCGGCACCATCCGGCTCAAGGCGATCATGCCCAACGATCATTACCAGTTGTGGCCGGGCGGCTTCGCCAATATCCGCCTTCGGATCGACATGGCGGCGGGCGCGTTGGTGGTGCCGATGTCGGCGGTGCAGCGGGGGCCGCAGGGCGCCTATGTCTTCGTCGTCAAGCCGGACCACACCGCCGAGATGCGCCCAGTCGCGATCGGCGGCACGGGGCCCGAGGAAACCTGGATCACCCAAGGCCTGGAGGAAGGCGAAACCGTCGTCACCGACGGCGCCGGGCGCGTTCAGAACGGTCAGAAGGTGGCGGTGCCGGGGGCGGCAGGCTCGCCCACCTGACGATCAACACTTATCCGGGCGGGC
>CAIULK010000133.1 GCA_903899885.1 uncultured Rhodospirillaceae bacterium | reverse complement strand
CGCCCATGGCCGCGATCTGGGGCGGATCGCGCGCCGTTTCAAACGGGCCTGGGCCGGTGCCCGTTTGGTTCGGCCCAATCTGTGGGTTATCGCGCCCCTCGCCTTGCCTTGGCATGGACCTTGGGTGAACCGGCTCAACCGGCGGCTGGTGGCGTCGCGGGTGGCGGGGGCGGCACGGCGGCTGGGATTCGACCGCCCGCTGGTCTGGGTCTACAATCCCTTGACGGTGGATTGGCTGGAGGCGTTGGCGCCCGGTTTGGTCCTTTATCACGCGGTCGATGAACTGGGGGCCATTCCCGGGGTGTCCGCGGCCGCCATCCGAACCGCCGAGGAGCGGCTGTGCCAAAGGGCCGATCTGGTGGTGGCGACCAGCCCGGTGCTGACCGGTCGGCTGGAGGGGCTGGCGCCGGGGCGCGTCCACCATCTGCCCAACGTGGTCGATTACGGCCACTTCGCCCGCCCGGATCTTGCCGCGCCCGCCGATCTCGATTGCATCCCGCGCCCGCGCATCGGGTTCGTCGGCGCGCTGGCCGACTACAAGGTCGATTTCGCCCTGATCGATGCGGTGGCGGCGCTGCGTCCCGACTGGCATTGGGTTCTGATCGGCCAATTGGGCGAAGGTCAGCCGGACAGCCCGGTGCCCGCCTGCCTGACCCGGCCCAATGTCCACTTTCTGGGGCCGCGCCCTTATGACGCGGTGCCCGCCTATCTGAATGGTTTCGACGCCGCCGCGCTACCCATGCGCCGCAACGCCTACACGGCGGCGATGTTTCCGATGAAGTTCTTCGAATATCTCGCCGCCGGACGGCCGGTGATCGCCACCCAGTTGCCAAGCTTGGACGGCTATCGGCCGCTGTTCCTTCACGCCGAGGGGGCCGACGGTTTCGCCCATGCCCTCGACGAGATCCGGGCCGGACGGCGGCCCGATCCCGCCGCCTGCGCCGCCGCCGCCCGCGCCCATGGCTGGGAGTGGCGGATGGGCGAGATTAACCGGCTGGTCATGCTGGCTTCCAGGCCGCGCGATTAGCTGCTATCCATCGCCTTGGATCTAGGACCGGCCGATGGACGCCATTATTCAATTCGACAATGTCAGCAAATGGTATCCCTCCTATCACTCGGTGACCGGCGGGATCAAAAGCGTGCTGTTCGATTTCCCGGAATTCCTGCGGTCCCTGCGGCGCCGTCACCTCGCGATCGAGAATGTGTCGTTCTCGGTTGGCCGGGGCGAGTTCTTCGGCGTCTTCGGACGCAACGGCGCTGGGAAAAGCACGACCCTTGGGCTGATTGCCGGGGTCTTGGTCCCATCGTCCGGGCGGGTGACCGTCCGGGGCCGGGTGACGCCGTTGCTGCAACTGGGGGCGGGCTTCCATCCCGACCTGACCGGCCGGGCCAACATCCTTCTCAACGGCATGCTCTTGGGCATGACGCGCCGCCAAGTCCGGGCGGCCGAGGACGAGATCATCGCCTTCGCCGACATCGCCGAGTTCATCGACGAACCCATCCGCACCTATTCGTCGGGCATGCTGTCGCGCCTGGGCTTTGCCGTCGCCGCCCATTCCGATCCCGAAATCCTGCTGATGGATGAAATCCTGGCGGTGGGTGATGTCGGGTTCAAGGTCAAATGCCACCAGCGCATCATGGAGATGCGCCAAAACGGCGTCACCGTGGTGCTGGTCAGCCACAACCCGGCCGAGTTGGTTCAATATTGCGACCGGGTGATCTTGGTCGATCAACACCGCATCGCGCGGATCGGCGATCCGGCCGAGGTACTCCGCGAACATCTGACACCGAAGGAGCCCTCGGGTGTTTGCGCGCAATAGGCAGCTCGATCTCATCTATGTTCTTGCCCGCACGCAGCTGAAGGCCCGTTACAAAAACGCGGCACTCGGTTATCTGTGGTCGCTGGCCCATCCCTTGGCCTTTGCCGCGGTTTTCTATTTTGTCTTCCAGGTCATCATGCCCAGTTCGCGGATGAACATGGCGGCGTTCCTGATGACCGGCCTGTTTCCCTGGCAGTGGGTCGGCAATTCCGTGAATCAGGGAACCATGGTGTTCATCGATAACGGGGCCTTGATCCGCAAGGTGGCGTTTCCGCGTTATTTCCTGCCGCTCTCGATGGTGTTGCAAGATGGCTGGCATTTCCTGCTGTCGCTGCCGGTGCTGCTGGCGATTCTGTGGGTTTCGGGCATCGCTCCGCATCCCGGCCTGCTGATCGGGGTTCCGCTTTTGATGCTTAATCAGGCGGGGATTCTGCTGGGGATCGCGCTGGCGCTGGGCAGTCTCAACATGTTCCTGCGCGACATTCAGCATCTGGTGGCGATCGTCATGATGGCGGCGTTTTACGGCACCCCGATCATCTACGAGGCGCAGCAGGTGCCCGCCGCGTACCGCTGGATTCCCGCCGTCAATCCCTTCACCAGCATTATCGGCGGCTGGCGGAGCCTGCTGCTGGATGGGGTGGTGCCGTGGTCCGAAATCGCCTCGGGCGCGGGAATGGCGGTCGTCTGTCTTGCGGCCGGCGGGTTGATCTATCATTCCTTGAGCAAACGTTTCGCTGAATTGTTGTGACCGCCGATGTTCGCAATCACGACCACCGAGCTTTCACGGGCGGGGCCCTTCACGGCGGCCTTAACCGCGCACGGCGGCGGAACGCTGCGGGTGCGGCTGTTCCTGGCCGAGCGGTTCGGGCAAGACGACGCGGTGCTGGACCGCTGGGAAACGCGGCTGGCGGCGGGACAAACGTTCCGGCTGTCGCTGGACGAACCGGGCCGCCCCCTGGCGTTGCGGGCCGAATTCACCGGGGACGACGGTGAACCGCTGTGGGCCCGCACCTTCCGCGTCGAGCGCGGCGGCGAGGATTGGCGAGATACTCCCCCCGACGGCGGTCCGTGGCGCGGGCGGCGCCTGCATGTGGTGGCGCGCGACATCTGGCGGGGCGACGCGGTGGGCAACTTCGCCCTGGACATGGCCCGGTTGGCGGCCGCTCACGGCGCCCGGGTCCGGCTGTACGCCGAGAACCACCATCCCGATCCGGGGGCGGCGATCACCCATCCGGAAGACCTGCCGCGGGCGGTCGGGGCGGACGACGTGGTGGTGTTCCATGCCTCGACCTTCGACCCCAGCCTCGACCTCGTGCTGGGGCTGACCGGCCGCAAGGTCGCCTATTTCCACAACATCACCCCGGCCGAGTTCTTTCGCCCCTTCGACCCCGCCACCGCCCGGCGGATCGAGCAGGCCCATGCGCAGATACCGCGACTGGCCGGGTTCGACGCGGTGCTGGCGAATTCGACCACGACGGCGCGGCTGCTGCCCCAGGCCGCGGTCACGGTCATTCCCCCGGTTCTGTACCCCGGCCAAAGGTGGGCCATCGAACCGGCCCCGCTGCCCAAGGAATGGCGCGATGCCCCTTATTTGTTGTCGGTCGGACGGATCGCCCCGCACAAGGGCATCCTTGACCTGATGTCGCTGTTCGGCGCGGTGAGCGAACGGGATCCGTCGCTGCGCCTGATCGTGGCCGGTACACCGGCCTGCGCCGCCTATCATCACGAGGTTTCACAAGCGGCGGCGCGGCTGCCGGGACGGGTTATCCTGACCGGCGCGGTCGATGACGCGCTTTTGCTGTCGCTGTACCGGCATGCGGCGGGGCTGATTTCGCTGAGTGGTCACGAGGGTTTCGGCATTCCCGTTCTGGAAGCGCTGGGTTTTGGGCTGCCGCTGTTCCTGTCCGCCGATCCGGCGATGGGTGAACTGGCCGAGGACGCCGCCGTCATTCTGGCCGGGTGCGATTGGCCGGTTCTGGCCGACACCGTGCTGGCCGCCTTGCCCGGACAGAGCGGGGAGGGGGCGCGGCGGCGGCGGCGCGAGCGTTACGCCCAACTGGCCGGGCGCTGCGACGGGCGGGATCTGCTGGCCGCGTTATGGGGAGATCCGTGACCATGCGCGTTCTGTTCAACACCTATCCCTGGGCCTTCGACTGCCCCGGCGGCGGCGAGATGCAGCTGATGAACTATGCCCGCCACCTTCCCGGCGCCGGGGTAACGGTCGATCTGTTCAATCCGTGGGAGCCGCAGTTCGGGCAGGCCGATCTGGTCCATTTCTTCTCGCTGATCGGGGGGTCCGGCGCTTTCTGCCGCTTCGTGCGCGACGTCAAACGGATCCCGCTGGTCATCACCTCCAGCTTGTGGGTCAATGAGCGCAACCTTCACACCTATCCCGTCGATGAGATCCGCCAGCAGATGGCGCTGGCCGACGCGGTGGTGACCAATTCCGAGATGGAGTCCGATCGCCTGTCCTCGTCGTTCGGCTTGCCGCGCCCGTTGTTCCGGGCCGTGCATAACGGTGTCGATCCGTCTTTCTGTCCCCCGGCCGATCCGGCCCTGTTCCGGATGCGTTTTGGCATCGAGGGGGGCTTTGTGCTCAATGTCGGCAACATCGAGCCGCGCAAGAACCAGTTGGCGCTGGTCCGCGCCCTGCGGGGCCAAGACCTGCCGCTGATCCTGATCGGCCAGCCCCGCGACGCCGCCTATTTCGAGGCGGTGATGACGGAGGGCGAGGGATTGGTCCGCCATCTCGGGCGCCTTGACCACGACGGTCCCGAATTGCGCTCGGCCTATCGGGCCTGCACGGTTTTCGCCTTGCCCAGCACATTGGAAACACCGGGATTGGCCGGACTGGAAGCCGCGGCCCAGGGGGCCAGACTCGCCGTGACCGGGGAAGGCTCGACGCGGGAGTATTTCGGCGATCACGTCACCTATCTCGATCCCTTGGATATCGGCTCGATCCGCCGCGCCGTCGAGACCGAACGGCGCGCCGCGCGGGGAGGGGAACTGGCCGGACATATCCGCGAACACTTCGTTTGGGACCGTATCGTCCACGATCTCGCGCGGATCTACCGCGAGGTGATCCAGCGCAAGGCCGGATAAAACCGTCGAAAGAATTGCTCCTCCGTGTATAATTGCCGGGTGGACTCCCATGAACGAGGTTGCCATGCGTATTTACTTTCTTGCCCTAATCGCGATCATCGCCGCCAGCCCGGTTTCGGCCCAGATCACACAATCGGTCATGCCGCAGATGACGCGCCAAGCCACCGAGGCGGCCACCGACGCCGTCAAGAAGCAGACCGACGAGGCGGCGGCCGCGGCTGAAAAGCAAAAGCAGGCCGAGACCGACAAGCTGCCCTCGATGCCGGCGGCCCCGGCGCTCCCCACGCCGCCCGCGCACTAAACGCGATCTCCCCTCGGGCCGGGATTAGGGTTCTCGCCATTGTGCGAGCGTCCCGAGGGGGGCAGGCTTGGCCTGAAAATACCAATCATTCGTGGCTGGGTTAACGCAAAAGGGGCCGATCATCGCTGGATGATCGGCCCCTTGCATTGGCTCCGGAGGAGGGATTCGAACCCCCGACCAGCCGGTTAACAGCCGGCTGCTCCGGCCAAACTCTGGGCAACAAGACACCACATCTCCCCCATGGAACCCTTGTGAAACCTTGCTTTTCCGCCATTTTCCGATAACATGGAGTAACGGAGCAAAACCGCACGAGACTCGAAAGTCTGTTGCCCCGATGTTGCCCCGAGATTTGGGGCTTTTCGCACCGGTTGCTCCGGCGCAGGTGGGTACGGTGGTGAGGGTGGTTACCATGGCGAAAGAAAACCTAACCGATCGGTTCATCAAATCCCGCAAGCCGGCGGAGGTGGGCAAGCGCGATGACTACCCTGACGCCATTGTGCCCGGGCTCGCGCTACGTGTCACGGAGAGGGG
>CAIULK010000132.1 GCA_903899885.1 uncultured Rhodospirillaceae bacterium | reverse complement strand
CGTCCGTTACCGGACGCCTCGCGCGACCGACCCGGGTGGCTACGCGGAAGCGCGTTTCGTCTTCTTGCGAAGAGCAGCCACCCCTATTTGGTCTTGCTCCCGGTGGGGTTTACCGTGCCGTTCCCGTTGCCGGGACCGCGGTGCGCTCTTACCGCACCCTTTCACCCTTACCCGGGGCCGTATCCTTGAAACCAAGGACGCGCAACCGGGCGGTTTGCTTTCTGTGGCACTTTCCCTAGGGTCGCCCCCGCCGGACGTTATCCGGCACCGTGCTTTCCGTGGAGCCCGGACTTTCCTCTCCCCCCTCTTTCGAGAAAAGAGCGGCCGTCCGGCCTTCTGGCGCAACGGGCAGTGTCGGTCAAACCGGGGCCTCGCGTCAACCGAACAACTTGTCGATCTCGTCTTGGCTGATGCCTTTGTTTTCCAGCTGCGGGCCGTTGAGCAGCTTGGAATCGTCGTCGGCCGCGGTTTCCTGCGAGGGAGCCCCCGCCAGATCCATCTCGCCGAACGCCTCGGCCCCCCAGATGTCGATCATCGCGATGATGCGGGCTTCGACATACTTCAAGGTGCGGACCACCTTGGTGATGCGCTGGCCGGTAATGTCCTGGAAGTTACAGGATTCGAAGATGCCGACGATGGTCTCGCAGATATCCTCGGTCAGGCGGGTGACGTACTGATCGGGGGCGTGCGACTGAATTTCGCGGGTCAGCGATTCGATTTTTTCGGCGGCTTCCAGAATTTGCTGGGTGGCGCGCTCGGTCGAACTGACGATGGCGTCGAGCTCGAAAGCCACGGCGACCAGCCGGTCCTCGTCCTCGTCGGCGGGCTTGAGCGCGGCGATCTCGACCTTGGTCTGCTGAATGCAGACCGCCAGGGCGCGCAGCTCGGTCTTCAGCATCGCCACTTCGGCTTGCTTTTGCTTGACGACGTCGGTGAGGCCGTCATCGATCGGGGCGGCGACGGCCTCGCCGCGCACCGAGCTGGAGAGGCTGCGGACCTCGGCCTTCAATTCCTCAAGCGATCGCAAGATATCGGCGGCCGCCGTCCCGCCAACGGCGGGGGCAAAGCTTTCCCCAGTTTTTTGGGACTGGGTTTTCAGGCGTTGAATTTCCGCCGTGAACATTTTGCGTTCGCTAATCATCGGCTCCATACCCCAGGCCCCCCTCTGGGAAGCGATTTTTGCCCCGACGGGCGTCTGGGTCAACCTGTTCTTGAAACCAAACGCGCGCGTGCGATTATGGGGCTACTTGAAACGAGGGAAAGCGGGATGCTCACCAGGGTCGATCACTGGGCTCGGGGATTGTTGGCGGATGGGCCGAAACTGCCCAATCGCGCCCGGCTGTACCGCTGGACGCTGATCCTGACCATCGTCGGGGCAACCACGATCGCCGCGCTCGACACCGTTCCCGGCGTTTGGGGGCCCTTTACCTCTTGGGTAACGCTGGCCGAACAGTTGGGACTGGTGGTGATGGCGGTCGATTACGGGCTTCGGCTGCGGCTGTCGTGTGAACATCACGGCGCGGGTGAAAGCCGCTGGCTGGCGCTGGGGCGCTATGCGCTTAGCCCCTATGGCATCTGCGATTTCCTGGCGGTGGTGCCTTTTTTGCTGGGCGAGGCGGTCGGGCTGACCGCCGATGCCGCCACGATTTTCGGATTGCTGCGCTTTCTAAAACTAGCGCGCTATTCGCCGGCGCTGGAAACCCTGGGCGCGGTGATCTTGAACGAGTTCCGCCCGCTGCTGTCGGCGTTGTTCATCGTGTTTTTGCTGGCTCTGGTGTCGGCCACGGTGCTGTATTTCGCCGAGCGGCACGTTAACCCGAATTTCGCCACCATCCCGCAATCCCTGTGGTGGGCGATCGTCACCCTGACCACGGTGGGTTACGGCGACGTCGTGCCGACCTCGGCCTTGGGGCGAAGCCTGGGCGGCGTGGTCGCGGTGCTGGGCCTGTGCATGTTCGCGTTGCCCGCCTCGATCCTGGCATCGGGCTTTTCCGAGGAAATGCGCCGCCACGATTTCGTCGCCAACTGGAAACTGGTGGCCAAGGTGCCGTTCTTCGCGCGGCTTGAGGCCAAACAGATCGCCGAGATCACCGCCTTGCTGCGGCCGCACCGGGCGGTCAAGGGCGAGGTGATCGTGCGCCAGGGCGATATCGGCGAGGACATGTATTTCATCACCCTGGGCGAAGTCGAGGGCGAGGGCGAAACCGGCCGCTTTTCCTTGAAGGAGGGCGACTTCTTCGGCGAGATATCACTGATCGACCGCCGCCCGCGCACCGCCACGGTTCGCGCGGTCGGCCGCTGCCGTTTCCTGGTGTTGAACGCGCGGGACTTTCAGAAAATCGTCGCCGGCTATCCCGACCTCATGCACGTCATTTGGGAAACCGCCCGGGCGCGGCAAGCCGGAGCCTTGCCGTCATGACCGAACCCAAGCTGAAGGCGCGCTTGGCGGTTCAGGCGATCGTGCGCCAATGCGGCACCCACAATCTGCCCGCCGTGGTCGCCGCACGCGGCGAGGACGAGGCGGGGGCCTTGATGATCCGCCTCAACCGGGGGCAACAGGGGTGCGAGCTGTTCACCCAAACCCGCGACGCGGAAGGGCGCTTGGCCTGGATGCGCCCGCTGGGCCCCGAGCCGGTGCCCGAGGCCAAGGCCGACGCAGCGGTCGCCCGTGCGCGTTCCATCGACCGCGATCTGTGGGTCATCGACATCGAAATCAATGAAGGGCGGCCGCCATTTCTCGATCCCGTTCTTTAAAATCACCCCTGTCCGTGCTAATATGGCGGTTGTAGAAGCGTGCCTGCTTGGCCGTGGAGAAGACCATGAGCACATCGTCCGCGACATCCCCCAGTTTGACCACCAACATTCGCCAAGTGTGGACGAAAACGGTGACCGATGTGGCGAACCAGACCTCGCTGACCGCGACCGATATCGGCTCGCTGGTCGCGAGCGATTCTCGCCTTAACGTGCAAGGCACGCTGAACGCCAACGAGAAACAGCAGATGTATTCGTTCCACGTGCTCCAGTCAGGCAAGACCAAGGCCTTGCTGCAAGGGACCGCCGGAACGCGGGTGCAGGTTTACAACGCCTCGGGCCGGGTCATCGCCGACAGCAAATCCGGCATGGGGGTGGCCAGCACCAATTGGGCGGCGCTGAACGCGGGCACCCTCAACATGCAGGCCGGGAAATATTATTTCAAGGTCACCCGTGACCCCACCCAGGCCGCCGCCTCGACCCCGATGCAATACGTCGTCCAAGCCCAGCAGGGGACCAGCCTGCACAACGACTATATCACCTCCGAATCGGGGGTCGGCTCGACGGCATCGTCCGCCACCACCCCCACCTATGTCGGCGCCGCCGCGGGGGGCATTATCACCAATTCGATAAACGCCCAGGCGGGCGTTACGCCGATCAATCCGTTCGCCGGCATCGTCAGCGGCGAAACCGCCGCGGCATCCGCGTCGATCATCAACGCCACTTTCTAGCAAGGAATACCGACCCTCATGACTCGCCGTTTGATTTCGTCCGGCTCTCCCTTCGAGGAGACCGCTGGTTATTCGCGTGCGATCGCCGATGGCGATTGGGTGTTCGTGTCCGGCACCTCGGGCTACAAGGACGGCAAGATCGCCGATACCGCCGCCGGTCAGACCGAACAGGCCTTGGCGACCATCGCGGGCGCCCTGGAGCAAGCGGGCAGCAGCCTCGCCGAGGTCGTGCGTGTGCGCGCTTATGTCACCGAAGCGGGCTTCTTCAATGAAATCGCGCCGGTCCTGGGCAAGGCCTTCAAGGGCGTGCGCCCGGCCAACACGACCATCGTCTGCGGCTTGGTCGATGCCCAAATGAAGGTCGAGATCGAGGTCACCGCGCTTAAGCGTTCGTCTTAAAGCATGACCGCGAAGGTCCTGGCGGGAACACCGTGCTACGGCGGCGTGGTCACGGTGCCCTACATGAAGTCCTTCATGACCATGCAGCAGGGGATGGCCGAGCAGGGAATCGGGCTGGATCTGATCACGCTGGAAAACGAAAGCCTGATTACCCGGGCCCGCAACGGCATCGCCAATTTCTTCCTGCGCGAAACCGATCACAGCCACCTGCTGTTCATTGATGCCGATTTGGGTTTCGAGCCGGATGTCCTGCCGCGCTATCTAGAGGCCGACCGCGACGTGATCTGCGGCATCTATCCCGCCAAGATTTTTTACCCGGACCGCCTTCGGGGCATTCCCGCCGCCGTTCCCGACGCCCAGGCGCAGGCGGCGGCGCTGAATTACACCGCGAAGCCGAAACCGGGGTTCCCGGTCGATTCCTTCGGCCTGTTCCGCGCCGAATATGGGGCGACCGGCTTCATGTTGATCAAGCGCGAGGTTCTGGTGAAATTGCGGGCGGCCTATCCCGCGCTGGTGTATCGCAAATCCCACGTCGCGGCGGGCGACGAGGGCTTCGATAATATCGCCTTCTTCGACACGATGATCGACCCCGAGACCTTGGATTACCTGCCCGAGGATTATGCCTTCTGCAAACGCTGGACGGCGATCGGCGGCGAGGTGTACGCGGATGCGCTCAGCAAGTTCCGCCATGTCGGAAGTCACACCTTCGTTGGCGATTATCCCGCCTACCTCACCCACAACCAGCCAAAGCGTTGATTACTTCAGGTAATTCAGCAGCGACAGGTTCCAAATCTGCCCCAGCGCCTGATAACTGGCCTGAAGGGTATGGGTGTCGGCCAGCAGATCGGTGATCGCCGCGCTGGGGTCCTTTTCGATGACCGTCGCCAGCCGGGTCTGCAAAAACCCGACGAATTGGGTTTCCGCGTCGCTTTTGGTTTTCACCGTGGCATTGTCGTAGCCGATTTTGGCCTGAAGCGTCGGCAGGTCGCTCGACATTTCCGAGCCGTAAGGCGGTGTGCCGGGGGCCGGCGATTGCAGCGATGAATTCAACAGATACAGCGCCGCCTTGATCCGCCCCTGATTCTGATCCAACCCGCCCGGCGTGCCGGTGACCCCTTGGGCAATGATTCCCATGGCGCGGATCGCCTTTTCGAACGCGGGGTCCGAGGCGTAAATCCCGACACTCAGGGTCCGCCCCTGATCGATCTGCTGACTAATCGACAACGTGTCGCCCTGGTACCACGAGGGCGCGGTCAGGGTCGGCGCGGATGTGCCGGTCGTGGTAAAGGTGTTGGTCACGGCCGGGCTTCGCGTCAGCTTCATATTGGTGCCGTCATTGCTGACGATGGTAAAGGTGCCGGTATTCTCGGAATCGGTGGCGCCCGCCACCGTGATCGTATCGCCAGGCGCGAAGCTGGCGGTCGGAAAGGCGCCGACCGTCGATGAGCTCATCGTGACATTGTTCGGCGAGGTGGCATCGATACTCAGCTTCCCATAGGCGCCGGTCGCCACCGTGGTACTGCTGTTGGTGTCGGTGACCAACGCCGCCGTTTCACTGGTCGTCGGAATAATGCCGGTCGCCTGCGCCCGCGACAGGGTCAAATTCGTGCCGTCATTGTTGCTGACATAGTACAGGCCGTTGTTGACTGAATCCGTGGCGTTGCCGACCTGGATCGTATCGCCGACATTGAATCCGCCCGCGAAGGCGTTCTGGGTCGAGGCGCTCATCGTGATCTGGTTGCCGGAATTCACCCCGATGGTCAGCGCGCCATAGCCCGCGGTACCAACCGCGGCGACCGGCGTGGCGTTGAGGTCGGTCAGGGTTGCCGCCGTTTCGCTGGTGGTAGCGGACACGAAATCCAGCTTGGTGCTGGCCAGGGTGATCTTGCCCGCGCCGTCGTTGGAAAGAACCTGATAGGTTCCGTTGTTGTTCGAGCTACCGGAGATGGTGAACATCGTCCCCGCCGCCAGCGCCGCAACGCCATTTGGCGTCGATGCCGTGATGGTATCGGAGCCCGGCGTAAAGGTCAGATTCCCGAAGGCCGAGGATGGGACCGCCGACCCCGCCGCCAGGGACAACCCGGCCGATGCCGCGGTTTCGCTCACCAAGCTTTGACCGGACGCGCTCGACACCGTGATATTGCCCGACCCGTCGTTGGCGACGACCGTGAAGGTGCCGTTATTGTGGGCGGTGCCGGTAACCGTGAAACTTGCCCCCGCCGTCAATTCGGCAACCCCGGGCGCCGACGCCGCGTTGATCACGTTGGAGCCGGTGGTAAAGGTCAAATTGCCGAAGGTCGCGGGAAGCGAGGTCGCCGATGGCAAGGTTATCGTCGCCCCGTTGGCGGTCTCGCTGGTCAATTGCGAGATGCCCAGCGTCGTGCCGTTGTTGCTGGTGACCGTGACCGGCGTCGTTGGCACCAATCCGCCGCCGATGGTGATCCGCGACCCCACCGGAATCGACTTGAGCGAGTTGGCGGTGGCCGCCGTAACGGTTCCGGCGTCGGGATTGAAGGTCAGGGCGCCGGTTACCGACGTATTCAGGTTGATACTGGCCAGATTGGCGGTCCGCGTGGTCGGATAGGCGTTGCTGGCGCCGTTATAGAGGCTTTGAAATTCCGACAGCGAAGAGGCAGGCAAATTGACCGGCGGCGTCGATGTCCGCCCGCCGCTGAAAAGATATTGCCCGCCGACATTGACCGACAGATACGAGGCCAAGTCCGTCATCGCGTTGAAGGCTTGGCTTTGAATGGACGCGATGTTTTCGGTGTTTTTGGTCGCCCCTTCCGAAAAGGTGGTCAGGGCGTTGGTGAACTGCTGCACCGTCGAATAGATCGAATCCACCGCGGTCGTGGCCGTATCGAGGGTGGTGGTCAACTGGGTATTGTCGGTGATGTATTGCTGCGACGCGACCGCCTGGGTCTGCATCGTCAGAACCGCATCGGCCTGCGCGGAAATACCGGAATAGTTGGTTGACACCAATCCCGTCGTGACCTGCTGCTGCTCGGTGTTGACCCGGTCTTGAACCGTGAAAATCTGGTTTAAAAAAACCTGGTTCGCGCCGAAGGTGCCGATGCGAGTGGCCATGACCGCTCTCCCTATTCTAGGTCTTGGCAAGACCACGCAAGATCCATGCCGACCTTAAATTCGTTCCTTATCAAGGGGTTCAATCAAATTCAACGCGGAAAAAGCTTCCCTGGGGCAATATTTGCCCAACGGGTTAGGCGCTGGTGTTAAACCGGGGGTCGCCTTGATCGGCCCCCGCATCGGGCGGCATGACCGGCTGATCCTCCGGACTCACCGCCAACCCGGCGGCGATCCGCCGGTTGATGCTCACCATCGATTCTAGCGCCTCGCGGTCGCGCGCGAAGGCACGCGGCGTGATCCGCAGCACATAGGCGATCAGATTCAGCATGTTCTGCTCGACATCGCGCGGCAGTGTGACGCGCTTGCTTTCGATCTCGGAATAGAACAACAGCCACAGCTTGTGATTCAGGCTGACGGCTTCGAAGAGCTTCTGGTTATCATCCGACGTCAAGCAATCGTTCAACCGCATGGCGCTACGAACCAGAACCCGTGCTTCCAGTTCGCGGCCCGAGGCGACATCCCGCTGCACCTGTTCGTATCCAACTACGCTCATCCGATTTTCTCCTGGGCCGCCCTGTTGGCAACCCCCTGAATAAGGTCCTTTTCGACATTGACCAATGTGTGCGCCAGGTTCAGCGCCGCATAGTCATTGCCCGCCAAAATTTCGATGCCGATCTCCGTAATGGCCAGGGTCAGCCCCGGCCACGCCATCACAGCTTCATGGGCTATCTTATGGTAAAGGTCATAAAGAGATTCTTTATTATCGGCAAGATAGATGCTTTGCACCACGAAATACAGCCGGGTCATCGGGGTGGTGGCGTCACGCTCGCGCATCAGACGCTTTTCGCGCAAAATCACTTCGTTGCCTTGAACCACCAGGGTGCAACGCCGTTCACCGCCATTCTCGACACGAGCCTTGCCGATGAGGACGCTTTCGCCCGGCGCAAGGTTGATTTTCAGCGTCATCGCTCCGCCCGTGTCCCTATGATGGTTAGCCCCTAAAATGGACCTTCCACTTCAATTTGGTCAACACCTCAAAAATCGCAAGGGCGGCCAAGGCCGCCCCACGCCATGGTACAAGCGCCCCGATTACGGGAACAGCTTGAGGACCGACTGCGAAGCCTGCGAGGCCAGCGACAGCGAGGACGTACCCAGCTGCTGCTGCGTCTGCGAGGCCAGCATGTTGGCGCTTTCCTGGTTCATGTCGGCGTTGGTCAGACCACCCGCGCCATCCTGAAGGGTATTGATCATGTTGGTGGTGAAGGTCTGACGGGTCTGCACCGTGGCCAAGTTCTGGCCCAGGTTGGACGCCGCGTTCCGAAGCGAGGTGTTCGCG
>CAIULK010000131.1 GCA_903899885.1 uncultured Rhodospirillaceae bacterium | reverse complement strand
GGTGACGAGAAACAGGGCGCAAAAGTACTTTCTCAACAGCCTGTTAGGGGCCGTGTCATGATCCTTCGCCTAACCATCGACGCTTTCGCGGCAACCCCGGCCACCGCTTCGGTTCTGGCCCAGCTTCCCGCCTGCCCGGTGTTGGGCAAGTCGCGCACCCTGGTGTTCGAGGGCGGCATTCCCGCCGCCACCCGCCATTACGCCGAAACCCCGACGCCGCAAGTGGTGATCGTCGAGGATACCGACGGCGACCGCCTCACCCAGCACCTCGACGCGCTGTCCGAGGTGTGCGAACCCGGAACCCGCGTGCTGGTGATCGGCCCGGTCAACGACATCGAGCTGTACCGCCGCCTGCTGGCGCACGGGGTCAGCGATTATCTGGTTACCCCGGTCACCGCCGACCGCATTCTGGAGGCGATCGCCCGGATGTTCACCGATCCCGGCACGGCGCCCGAGGGCCGCGTCATCGCCTGTTGGGGGGCGCGCGGCGGCGCCGGATCATCAAGCGTGGCGCAGAATTTGGCTTGGAGCCTGGGCCGCCACCTGAAGGACACGGTGGTCTATATCGATTTGGATCTGGCGTTCGGAACCTCGACGCTGGCCTTCAATCTCGACGCGAAACAGACCCTGGCCGACGCCTTGGCCCATCCCGACCGCCTCGACGACGTATTGATCGACCGCTGCATGGCCGAGTACGACGACTATCTGCACATCCTGGCCGCCCCCGGCGACGGCCGCTGCCCGCCCGCGATGCCCGAGGAGGCGCTGGAACGGTTGATCGGCCCGGCCGCCCGCATGGCCCGCGTGGTGGTGCTGGACCTGCCGCATCTGGGCGCCGAGTGGACCTTGCAGCGGCTGGCCACCGCCGACGAGGCGCTGATCATCGCCACCCCCGATTTCGCCAGCCTGCGCGATACCAAGACCCTGTTCGAAACCCTGGCCAACCGGCCGAGGGCACCGCGCCTGATTCTCAACAAGATCGACCCGTCGTGCAAGAACCTGCCGACGCCGAAGGATTTCGAGGAGATCGTGCACATCACCCCGGCCTTGCTGATCCCGTTGGACACCGCCCTGTTCGGCGACGCCGCCGCCAACGCCCAAATGCTGGGCGAGACCCAGCCCGGCCACAAGATCCCATTGATGCTGACCCAATTGGCGGCAACCCTGACCGGCAAGCCGCCGCCGGCCAAAACCGGCGGCGCCTGGTGGCCCCGCCTGCTGGCCTGGGCGCGGAGGTAGGCGATGTTCGGGCGCCGCGCCACCCCACCCAAAGCCGACCCGCCGGCCAACGCCCCGCCGCCGAAAACCTCGACGACGCTGGATCAACGGCTGTCCGGCATCAAGATCGCGATCTTCAACGACCTGATCGATTCGGTCGATCCGGCGGAACTGTCCAGCCTGGACGCCGCCCAAGTGCGCGAGGAGATCTCGGACATCGTCGGCGAAATCATCGGCATGCGCGGCTTGGTGTTGTCGGCCGCCGAACAGGCGGTGGTGATCGCCGACATCGGCAACGATATCCTGGGGCTGGGACCGCTGGAACCCTTGCTGGCCCGCGACGACATCGCCGACATCATGGTGAACGGCGCGGGCAAGGTCTATATCGAGACCCAGGGACGGATCGAGCTGACCTACATCGTGTTCCGCGACAACGCGCAACTGATGAACATCTGCCAACGGATCGTTTCGGCGGTGGGCCGGCGGGTGGATGAGGCCAGCCCGATCTGCGACGCCCGGCTGGCCGATGGATCGCGCGTCAACGTCATCGTGCCGCCCTTGGCGATCGACGGCCCGACCCTGACCATCCGCAAATTCCGCCGCGAAAAGCTGACATTGGACACCCTGACCGCCTATGGCTCGGTCTCGCCGCAGGCCGCCAAGGTTCTGGAGATCGCCGCCGCCGTGCGCTGCAACATCCTGGTATCGGGCGGCACCGGATCGGGCAAGACCACGCTGCTGAACTGCCTGACCCGCTATATCGACGAGGGCGAGCGGATCGTCACCTGCGAGGACGCCGCCGAATTGCAGCTGCAACAGCCGCATGTCGTGCGCCTGGAAACCCGCCCGCCCAATCTGGAGGGGGTGGGACAAGTCACCATGCGCGATCTGGTGCGCAACTGCCTGCGGATGCGGCCCGAACGGATCATCGTCGGCGAGGTGCGCGGGCCCGAGGCGTTCGATCTGCTGCAAGCGATGAACACCGGTCACGACGGTAGCATGGGCACCATTCACGCCAACACGCCGCGCGACGCGCTGTCGCGGGTGGAAAACATGGTGGCGATGGGCGGCTACAATCTTCCGGCCAAGGCGGTGCGCGAACAGATCGCCTCGGCGGTCAACGTCATCGTTCAGGCGTCCCGCCTGCGCGACGGCAGCCGCAAGATCACCCACATCACCGAGGTGACCGGCATGGAGGGCGAGGTGATCACCCTGCAAGACCTGTTCGTCTTCGATTTCGAGGGCGAGGATGCGCGCGGCCATATCCTGGGCCGTCATCGCCCGACCGGCCTGCGTCCCGCCTTCTGGGAGCGCGCCCGCTATTTCGGCCTGGAACGCCAACTGGCCGATGCCTTGGGGGATGATCATGCCTGACACCCTGGCCCAGGTTCCGGCGGAAATCGCCGTCTTGATCGCGGCCCTGTTCACGGCGCTGGCCGTGCTGGGCTGGTCGATGATTCATCTGATGCACGGCGACCGCGCGCGGGTGCGGCGCCGCTTGGCCACCCTGGCCGGAACCGCCGCCCACGCCAAACCGGCGCCGCGCCGCAAATCGGTGCAGACCCGTTTGCGGGAAGCCGAGGACAGCCGCACCCGCAAGCGCGGCTATCGCCTGCGCGAGGAATTGATGAAGGCCGGGCTGATGATTTCGGTGCGCCGCTATGTTGCGGGATGCGGGGTGATTTCCGGAATCGCGCTCGCCATCGCCCATCTGATGGCGGTGGGGGTGATGGGATCACTGCTGACGGCGGTGCTGTTGGGGGTGGGGTTGCCGAAACTGGTGTTGGCGGTGATGGCCGGGCGCCGGGTCAACCGCTTTACCGCGCAGTTCGCCGACGCCATCGACATCGTGGTCCGCGGTATCCGCTCGGGCCTGCCGCTGGGCGAATGCATCGCGATCATCGGGCGCGAGATGCCCGACCCCTTGGGGGCCGAGTTCCGGCTGATCCTGGAATCCCAGAAAATGGGCCTGAGCTTGCAAGACGCGATCGGCCGCGCGGTGGAACGGATGCCGACCACCGAGATGCGCTATTTCGCGATCGTCATCGCCATTCAGCAGCAGACCGGCGGCAATCTGGCCGACACCCTGATCAAGCTGTCCGACGTGCTGCGCGCCCGCAAACGGATGCGCGACAAGGTCCAAGCCTTCGCCAGCGAGGCCCGCGCCTCGGCCTATATCATCGGCGCGCTGCCCTTGGTGGTGATCCTGGCCCTGGCCGGTCTGGCCCCGCAATACATTCGCCTGCTGTTCATCACCGAAACCGGCAACCTGCTGCTGTTCGCGGGCGGATTGACCGAAGTGATCGGACTGCTGGTGATGCGCAAGATGATCAATTTCGATTTGTAGAGGAGGCGGCGATGTTGTTTACCATGATCCTATTCACCGCCGCGATCGGCGCCTTCGCCTCGGTGTTGGCGGTGGCCTTGCCGCTGCTGGCCCGCGACCGTTGGAGCGAACGGCTAAAGGCGGTCGCACAGCGCCGCCAGGAGCTGTCGCGCCGCCAGCGCGACGAGTTGCACGGGCGGCGTCCCCCGTGGACCA
Source organism: uncultured Rhodospirillaceae bacterium (assembly GCA_903899885.1). GTDB lineage: Bacteria > Pseudomonadota > Alphaproteobacteria > Rhodospirillales > Magnetospirillaceae > CAIULK01. The sequence goes on along the minus strand of CAIULK010000131.1, from coordinate 155 downwards.
AGCGGCGGGTGGCGCTGATGCGCGCCGTGGTCGATCGCTTGAAGCTGCACGATCTGCTGTCCGCCAAGGCCTTGAAGGCGAAACTGGCGCAAGCCGGATGGCGCGGCCCGTCGGCGCCCTTGACCTATATCTTTTCCAAGGTGGCGCTGCCGGTG
>CAIULK010000130.1 GCA_903899885.1 uncultured Rhodospirillaceae bacterium | reverse complement strand
CTGGCTGGGCGGCCTGGGGTTCGGCTTCAAGTGGAACATGGGCTGGATGAACGACACGCTCCGTTATTTCTCGAAGGAGCCGATTCATCGCCGCTATCACCACGACGACCTGACCTTCGGCCTGCTCTATGCGTGGCACGAGAATTTCGTGCTGCCGCTGTCGCACGACGAAGTGGTGCACGGCAAGGGCTCGATCCTGGGCCGCATGCCGGGGGACCGCTGGCAGAAATTCGCCAATCTGCGCGCCTATTACGCCTTCATGTGGACCCATCCGGGCAAGAAGCTGCTGTTCATGGGCCAGGAATTCGGCCAAGAGAACGAGTGGTATTGCGAAACCAGCCTGGATTGGCACCTGCTGGACGATCCGATGAACCAGGGGGTGAAGGCGCTGGTCCGCGACCTCAATGCCCTGTACCGCAACGAACGCGCCCTGCACGAGCTGGATTGCGAATCGTCCGGCTTTGCGTGGATCGACTGCAACGACCGCGACAATTCGGTGCTCAGCTACTTCCGCCGGGGCCGCGACCCGAATGATCTGGTGGTGGTGGTCTGCAACTTCACCCCGGTGCCGCGCTTCCATTACAAGATCGGGGTCCCCTTGCCCGGCCGTTATGCCGAGGTGTTGAACTCCGACTCCAAATGGTACGGCGGCTCGGACGTTCACAATGGCGGTGGACGCAACACGGAAAGCGGCGGCTGGCACGGCCAGCCGCACATGATGCCGGTGTCCCTGCCGCCGCTGGGCGTGGTGGTGTTCCGGTACGAACGGGGATAGGGTTTAAGCGATCCCCAGTAGGGTTTTGGCCTTGGCGAACAGGGCTTGGCGATCGGCCAAGCCGACCAAGCCGCCGTTGATCACGCGGGTATAGGCCTCGACACTGGCGTCTTCGGGCAATGCGGCGGCGCCGATGACTTTCCAGGTGCCGCAGGCCACCAGGAACGCGTGCTCCGGGCTGGCCGCCAGATCGGGATCGGTGGCCAGGGCCAGATCGATCAATTCGCCGACCTTGGTGTAATTGGTCCGCCCGGTAATTTGGATCAGCCCGCGTCCGCGAAAGCGAAAGCCGTCGCCGCTGTCGGCGGCGCCGTTGCCCATCCGTCCCGCGTACACGAAATTCGCCAGCGCCTCGGGGTTGCCGACATAGGGGGCGGCAGCCGCTTCGTCGGGAAAGCGCTTGGGCCACACCGCGCACAGCCGGGCGGCGGTGGTATAGCGCAAATTCTCGACCGCGATCTTGAAGCCGCCGGATTCGTGGGCGGTCTGCGACAGGAAATTCGCGGTTTTCAGCGGCGTGTCGATCCCGAACTGGTCCAAGCGGTCTTGCTCGGCAATCATGCTGGCGACGGTTGCCGGATCGGCGGAGGGCGAGGCCAGTCCGTGAACGGCGGCTTCGAAATGTTCGTTAACGGCCATGCTGTATCCTTTCATCAGTACCAAGAACAGGATCGGATTATAGCGACACCGAGTTTTCCTTGAATATTTAAGAGCATTGCATGCAATAATAGTGTGCTATTGTATGCATTGGCGATTTCTGATGATGTAGTTATATTGATGTGTCAGTTTCTTGCGGAGGTGTTGCGGAAAGGAACGGCAAATGAACGAGATGGTTGTCGGCATGGCCCCCCAGGAGGCGGCGCCGCACGGCGAGGGAGCCTTGGCGTTCGTCGTGGGCACCCTTGGCTTCGGCTTTGAAAGCGAATCCCGGAGGGGATATTTCACCGAAAAGCTGGGAGCGGACTCAAGCGCCAGCGATCGGGCGAAAATGGCGGCGCGGCTGTTGGATAAAGAGACTTCGATCGACGAGGCGGGCGATCTCGTCTGGATGGTGATGCGTAACGATACCGCGTATTACGCGATCCAGCCCGAGGGCCCCTTCGCGGCCGCCGTTTACCGGCGCTTGGTTGAAAGTTTATCCAGGCAAGAGAAAAAAGAGATCGACCGGGTGGTGATTCCCGGCCGCGTCCGGGGCAGCAAACGGCTCTCCGACGGGACGACGGTGCCGGTCGTGGTGCCGTCGCTGCGTGGCATGACCGATCTTGGCGTCGAGGGGGTCATGACCATGCTGGCCGCGACACCGGAACGGCAAACGCCGGAGGCGCCGCGCGATCGCCGCAAGCGTGTCGTCAGCCTATGCAATGGCCAGTACGACATGATGAATTCCCACGGCAACGGGATGAATTCGCGTGCGTTGGATTACGCCCTCGTCAGTTTTTTACAAAACCGCTCGATGGTCGAACCGTTGATCGCCAAGGATCTCATGATCACAAAATGTGAAAATGGTCGATCTCCCATCTCTCCGCCGGGTGCCGATAGCTGGGATGTGCAAATCACCGCCGCGCCATCGACGGCGGATTGGCTTGGCCATCTGACGGTCTCGTTGACCATCGACATCGGCGACGTGGTTCCTGTCATCGTCGGCTCCCCGCGGGTGCGAGGCGGGTGACAATCCAACTTCCCCCTTGCCAGCCGCGCGCCGGAATGTGACTTAAAGGCGGTGGGTCCCGTAGCAACGGGATCGTCGTTTTCATCGGGGGATGGATCCGTTGCCGCATCGTCATCGCGTCCGGGCGGGAAACCCGTATCCGCTAGGGGCCACCTGGGACGGCCGGGGGGTGAATTTCGCGCTGTTCTCGGCCAATGCCGAGGCGGTTGATCTGTGCCTGTTCGATCCGTCGGGCCTGCGCGAGGTCGAGCGCATCCGTTTGCCCGAATACACCGACGAGGTCTGGCACGGCTATTTGTCCGACGCGCGGCCGGGGTTGTTGTACGGTTACCGCGTGCACGGCGCGTATGATCCGGCGGCGGGGCATCGCTTCAACGCCTGCAAGATGGTGCTGGACCCTTACGCCAAGGCGCTGTCGGGCGGTTTCGTGTGGTCCGACACGCTGTTGTCCTACAAGGTCGGGTCGTCGCGCCAGGACCTGGTGATGGATAAGCGCGACAATTCGCGCTTCATGCCGAAATGCCGGGTGGTCGATACCGCCTTCACCTGGGACGGCGACCGCCGCCCCAACGTGCCGTGGACCGAAACCGTTATTTACGAAATGAATGTGCGCGGCTTCACCATGCGCCACCCGGCGGTGCCCGACGAGCTGCGGGGCTCGTTCCTCGGCCTGGGGCAGCCGGTGGTGATCGATTACCTGCGCCGCCTGGGCGTCACCTCGGTCGAGCTGCTGCCGGTGCAGGCCTATTTCGACGAACGCCATCTGACCGAACGCGGCTTGCGCAATTTCTGGGGCTATAACCCGATCGGCTTTTTCGCCGCCGATCCGCGCTATCTGAACCACAGCTGTCACGGCGACTTCAAAACCATGGTCTGCCGTCTGCACGACGCCGGGATCGAGGTGATCTTGGACGTCGTCTATAACCATACCGGCGAAGGCAACCATCTGGGGCCGACCCTCAGCTTCCGGGGCATCGACAACGCCAGCTATTACCGTCTGGTGCCCGGCGACAAGCGGCACTATGCCGACTATACCGGCTGCGGCAACACGCTGGATCTGCGCCATCCGCGCGTGCTGCAAATGGTGATGGATTCGCTGCGCTATTGGGTGCAGGAGATGCGGGTCGATGGATTCCGCTTCGATCTGGCGACCAGTCTGGTCCGCGAAACCTCGTTCCTCGACGCTATTCGCCAAGATCCGGTGATGGCCGGGATCAAACTGATCGCCGAACCCTGGGATTTGGGCGGCGACGGCTATCGGGTGGGCGGGTTCCCGCCGGGATTTTCCGAATGGAACGACCGTTTCCGCGACGGCGTGCGCCGGTTTTGGCGCGGCGAGGGCGGCATGATCGGCGAGGTCGCGTCCCGCCTCAGCGGGTCGTCGGATTTGTTCGGCCGCCATGGCCGGCGTTCCTGGGCCTCGTTGAATTTCATCACCGCGCATGACGGCTTCACCCTGGCCGATCTGGTGGCCTATGAGCGCAAGCACAACGATGCCAATGGCGAATCCAACCGCGACGGCACCGACAACAACAATGCCTGGAACTGTGGCACCGAAGGCCCGACCCGCCATCCCGAGGTGTTGACGCTGCGCAAGCGCCAGATGCGCAACATGATGGCCACCTTGCTGCTGTCGCAAGGCGTGCCGATGATCGTGGCCGGTGACGAACTGGGCCGCAGCCAGGGCGGCAACAACAACGCCTATTGCCAAGACAATGAAATCGGCTGGGTCGATTGGCTGCGCATCGATTCCGACATGCTCGATTTCGTCCGCCGCCTGATCGCCTTCCGCAAGAACAACCCGGAATTCAGCCGGGCCCGTTTCCTGGAGGGCCGCCGCCGGGTCGGCGAGGTGGTCAAGGACATCGCCTGGCTGACCCCGGAGGGCCGCGAGATGGCCGAGCCCGATTGGAAGGCGCCGTTCGCGCGCTCGATCGGCTTCCTGCTGGGCGGCACGCAGCCGTTTCTGGTCCTGCTCAACGCCCACTCGGCCGAGGTGCCCTATATCTTGCCGCCAGCCGCGGTGGCCGAAGCGTGGGAGGTGGTGATCGACACCTGCCAGCCCTCGGCCTTGATGACCCAGGGTTGGGACGCGGGAAAACGCTTTCCACTGGCGGCCCATTCATTAGTCGTGCTGAAACCGTGTGCCAATTCAGGTAAGGTGTCGCCCAATTAGCCCACGCTATCCCAGCCGCCATTGAGGCGGCGGCCAAGCGAGCGGACGCTCGCGCTTAGGCAGAGGGATAATAAAAAGGGGGAGACGAGGAATGTCGGAGACGGACGCGCTCGACCACTTGGCTCGCGCGGCGGGAATCGAGGACGGCTGGTGGGACTTTTTCGGTCAGTGGCGGGTGGTGCCGCCCGAAACCAAGCGCGCCTTCTTGCGCGCCATGCGCTTCGCGGTCGAGAGCGAGGCCGAGATCCAGGCCAGCCTGCATGAACTGGAAACCCGCCCCTGGCGGCGCTGGGTAGAGCCTGTGGCCATTCTCGACGAACACGCGCCGCCGCCCGATATCGTGCTTAGCCTGCCCGCCGCGACCGAAGGCCAACTTCTCGACTGGGTGCTGGAGGAGGAAACCGGCGCGCTGAACGCCGGAACCTTTCGCCCGGAAAAGCTGGAATTGCTGGAGGAACGCGAGGTCGATGGCGGTCTGATCCGCCGCCGCCGCTTGACGTTGCCCGCCTTGCCGCCGGTCGGTGTTCACAGTCTGCGTGTGCATGGCCCCGACGATGCCTGTTCGGAACAAACGCTGATCGTCGCCCCGGCGCGGGCGTGGAGTCCGCCCGCCGTTTCCGGCGGGCGCAAGGCGTGGGGGTTGGCGACCCAAGTCTATGCGCTGCGCGAGGCGGATGATTGGGGCTTGGGAACCTATGGCGCGCTGGCCCGGCTGGCCAAGGGCGCGGCTTCGATCGGGGCGGCGGCGATCGGCGTCAATCCGCTGCACGCGCTGTTTCCCGAACAGCCGGATCGCTTTAGCCCCTATGCCTCGTCGTCGCGGAGCTTTCTATCGACCCATCTGATCGATGTCGCCCGGATTCCCGATTTCGAGCAGTGCGGCGAGGCCCAAAAGCTGGTCGCCTCGCCCGCGTTCCAGGCCCGCGCGGCCGAGTTGCGCGGCTTGGCGTTGATCGATTATCCGGCGGTCGCCGCCTTGACCGCCCCGGTGCTGACGCTGATTTACAATCATGTCGAGGCCGGGTTGGGCGACGAGGGGCGACGCCAAGCGTTCGAGGCGTTTTGCCACGCGGGCGAGGCGCGCTTGCGCCGGTTCGCGGCGTTCCAGGCCTTGCACGAACGCTTCTTGATCGAAGGCAACGGCTATTGGCCGCACTGGCCGGTGGAATACCAAGATCCGGGCTCGGAGGCGGTCGAGGCTTTCGCGTCCGCCCATCCCGGCCGCATCGGCTATTACCAGTGGCTGCAATTCATCGCCGACGAACAGTTGGCCCAGGCCCAGGCGGCGGGAAAGACCGCCGATACCTTGGGTCTGTACCGCGATCTGGGGGTGGGGGTCACGTCGGACGGCGCCGAGGCGTGGAGCGAGCAGGCGGTGATGGCGCGCGGCGTGTCGGTGGGCGCGCCGCCCGATCCGCTGGCGCCGCAGGGCCAGGATTGGGGGCTGGTGCCCTTCGATCCCATCCGGCTGCGCGAAGCCGCCTACCAGCCGTTCCGCGCGGTTCTGGCGGCCAATATGCGGCATGCCGGGGCGCTGCGGCTGGATCACGCGATGGCCTTGCAGCGCCTGTATTGGGTGCCGCCCGGCGTGCCCGCCGATCAGGGCGCCTATGTCCGCTATCCGTTCGAGGATCTGCGGGCGCTGGTCGCCTTGGAAAGCCTGCGCGCCGAATGTCTGGTGATCGGCGAGGATCTGGGCAATGTGCCCGAGGGGTTCCGCGAGAAGATGGAACACAGCGGGCTGTTCGCCTACCGCGTGGCGATCTTCGAGAAGGGGCACGACGGCCGCTTCAAGGCGCCCGAGGATTATGACGCGCAAGCCCTGTCGATCTTCGCCACCCACGATCTGCCCTCGATGCGCGGCTGGTGGAACGGCGCCGATATCGATCTGCGCGCGCGTTTGGGCGTGTTTCCCCGTCCCGAAATGGCCGGTGAATGGCTAGACGGTCGCCGTTGGGACCGCGAGGTGCTGGTGGCCGCCCTGGTCGGTCGCGGTTTGCTGCCCGAGGGTTTTCCGGTCACCCCGGATTTGAGCGACGAGCAGGCCGAACTATTGGCCAAGGCCGCCCACGCTTTCCTGGGTCAAACCAATTCCGGCCTTGCGATGGTGCAGATCGAGGACGTGCTGGCGCTCGACGGTCAGATGAACCTGCCCGGCACGGTCGATGAGCATCCCAATTGGCGCAGCCGTTTCCCGGTCGAGGTCGCGGCGGTCATGAATGATCCGCGCTTGGCCGAGGTTGCCGCCCGGATGACGGCGGCGGGGCGCGGCCTGCCGTGACCGGCCAAGCCGAGGTTTTGGCGTTCCTGTCGGACCCCGCCTTGCACGGCGGGCAAAGGCCGGAACGGATCGACACCCATATCTCGGCGGTGTTTCTGGGACCCGAGCGGGTCTTCAAACTGAAGAAGGCGGTGCATCTGCCGTTCTTGGATTTCTCGGCCCTGGACCAACGCAAGGCCGCCTGCGAGGCCGAGGTCGCGGTCAACCGCGACGCGGCCCCCGGCCTGTATCTGGGGGTGGACGCGATCACCCGGGGCGATGACGGCGCCTTGGCGCTGAACGGCGCCGGTCGGGTGTGCGATTACGTGGTGACGATGCGCCGCTTCACGGCCTTGCTCGATCCCGCCCAATTGGACCGGACCCTTTTGGCCGATCTGACCGACCGGATCGCGGCCTGCCATGCGAATGCCCCGGTGCGCGGCGATCATCACGGCGGCCAAGCCGGTCTGGCCTGGACCATCAAGACCAACGCGGCATCCTTTGCCGCCCATTGCCCGGCGGTGTTCGCGCCCCAAGCGGTGGCTGATCTGACGCAACGATCCAGCGCATGGCTGGACCGGTTGGCGCCGCTGTTGGAGGCGCGGCGCGCGGGCGGTTTCGTGCGCCGGTGTCACGGCGATTTGCATCTGGGCAATCTGTGCCTGTTCGAAGGCCGCCCGACGCCGTTCGACGCCATCGAATTCTCCGAGGATATCGCCTGTGTCGATGTCGCCTATGATCTGGCGTTTTTGTTGATGGATTTGGATGTCCAGGGGTACCAAGACGCCGCCTCGCAAATCATGAACCGGATGTTGGACCGGACCGGCGATTTCGCCGGACTGGCGGCGATGCCCTTGTTCCTAAGCCTGCGCGCGGCGGTGCGCGCCCATGTTTCGGCCAGCATGGGCCGCGTGGAAACCGCCCAGCGTTATTTTGGGGCCGCCTTGGGCTATCTGTCGCCGCCGCCCGCGCGTCTGGTGGCGATCGGCGGGCTGTCGGGCAGCGGCAAATCACATATGGGGCGGAATTTGGCGCCGCTTTTGGGGGTTCCCGGCGCCGCCATGGTGCGTTCCGACGCCGTGCGCAAGCGTCTGCTGGGGGTTGCGCCCACCGATCGGTTGGGCGAAGACGGTTATTGCCCGGAAATGACCGAACGGACTTATCAAACCCTGTTCGATCTGTGCGCCGGTTTGCTGCGGGCCGGGGTTCCGGTGATTGCCGACGCCGTGTTCGCCAGGCCCGATCAACGCGCAGCCCTGGAACGCGTGGCGGCAAAGGCCGGGGTTCCCTTCACCGGCCTGTGGCTGTTCGCCGCGCCCGAGATCGCCCGCGCCCGCGTCGCCCAGCGCAGCGGCGACGCTTCCGACGCCACCCCCGAGGTAGTCGACCGCCAGCAAGACTATGACCTGGGCGTGGTGAGCTGGACCAAAATCGACACCGGCGGCGGCAAGGACGAGACGGTCACCGCCGCCCGGACGGCGTTGGGGCTGGAAGCGCCTTAATCACCCGCCAGCCCAGCAGCAGCGCCAGGATCACAATGTGGCCCAGCGGCGGCCGGATATCGACCTTGACCATCATCAGATAATGCAGCGACGCCAGAATCCCGGCGGCGTAGACCGATTTGTGCAGCAGGCGCCAGCGGCGGCCGCCCAGACGGCGGATCATTCCGTTGGTCGAGGTCGAAGCCAGCGCGATGAGAATCACGAAGGCGCTCATGCCGACCAGGATATAGCGGCGTTTGGCGATCTCGCGCCCGATGGTTCCCCAGTCGAGGAATTGATCCACGCCGATCCACGCCGCCACATGCAAAAGCGCATAGGCGAAGGCGAACAGCCCCAGCATGCGGCGCAAGCGGCCGATCCATCCCCAGCCGGTCAGCTGGCGCATCGGCGTCACCGCCAGGGCGACCAGCAGCATGCGTAGCGCCCAATCGCCCAAGGTACGGATAAGAAATTCAATCGGATTGGCGCCCAGGCCATCGTTCATCCCGGCCCAGCCCAGCCACGCCAGGGGCAGCAGGCAGAGGGTGAAGACCAGCGGCTTCAAAAGTCCCTCCGCAAATCCTGGCCCGCGTACAACCCGGCCACTTGATCGGCATATCCGTTGAACGGCAAGGTCGGGCGGCGGCGGAACTCGCCGATCCGGCGTTCGTTGGCCTGGCTCCAGCGGACGTGATCGACCGCCGGATTGACGTTGGCGTAAAAGCCGTATTCATCGGGTTGCAGGTCGTTCCAGGTGGTGTGGGGCCGGGTTTCGGTGAACCGGATGCGGACGATCGACTTGGCCCCCTTGAAGCCGTATTTCCACGGCACGACCAAACGCAACGGCGCGCCATTTTGCACCGGCAGATCCTCGCCGTACAACCCCACCGCCAGCAGGGTCAGGGGATGCATCGCCTCGTCGATGCGCAAGGCCTCGACATAGGGCCAAGGCAGCAGGTCGGTTTTCTGGCCTGGCAGAATGTTGGGGGCATGGACCGACGTGAATTCCACGAACTTGGCGCGGCTTGTCGGTTCGAATTGCCTTAACGCATCGCCCAATGGAACGCCGATCCAGGGCACCACCATCGACCATGTCTCAACACAGCGCATGCGGTAAATGCGTTCCTCCAAGGCATGGGGACGAATTAGATCCTCGATCCCGATACGGCCGGGTTTGGCGCATTCGCCGCCGATTTCCACCGTCCACGGGCGAAGCGGCGGAAAGCGGTCGGCGTTTTCGGCCGGGTCATCCTTGTGAAAGCCAAGCTCGGTGAAGTTGTTGTAATGGGTCGCGGCGATTTTCGAGGTGAGCGGCTCGGAGGTGCCGAACGGGCCTTCGATCACGCCGGTCAGGGGGGCCGCGGCGGCCTTGCTTGCAACCGCCGCCGCCAACGCCGCCGCCCCCAGGGCCAGAAGTTTCCGCCGTCCCAGATAAAGGCCGTGATCGGTAACCTCGAATTCCCGGATGTCCGAAGAGCGACGGATCAGCATGCGACCCTCCCATTGTTTCTGGGTGAAACCGGCTATTTCGCTTGGTTCATGTCGCCGCCGGTTGACGGGGCCGCCATGGATTTGTCCATCGTCGGCTTTGTCATGGTGGGTTTCGTCATGGTGGGCTTCGCCATTTCATGCGTGCCCGTCATGGATTTATCCATGGCGCCGGGGGCGGCCATTGGCTTTTCCATCATCGTGCCGCCGCCGTCGGGCACGCTTTTTTCCTGGGCGACGGCAGAGCCGGTTTGGCTGCCCGATACCAACAACACGGTGGCGAGAAGAAGAGCGCGGAAGGCTGTCATGGCGGTTCCTTTCGAATTTCACGGGCGCCCGGCCAAGACTTGGGTGGGCGTGGATTAAAGCCTACGCCTCGCCATGATCGCCGAGAATACGGAGGTGGAGCATGATTTCGATAGCTTTAAGGAATATAGTGCTTTTAATTCGCAGTATCAATGCGTTGGCCGATCCGGCCAAGGGGCCGTGTTTGCCTTCGCCACCGGCGGCCCTTGTGTGGGTGCCATGCAATGGATAACTGTGGTGGGAACGCGGTCCGTTCGCTGGGCCGCAACGGCATGGGAAGAACCGTCATGTCACAGCCCCAACTCATCAACGGTCAGCTCTGTTTCAACTGCACCGAAGTCGACCGCGCCCGCCGGGTTCTCGATCCGGCCCGCGCGCAGGAAGCAAAGGCCTTGGGTGTCGATCCGTCGCGGATTCTTCCCGATGGCCAGGTCAAACCGAAGGATTCCATCGCCGGAGCTTCGGGGGTAAATCAACCGCTGGCGTCGGGAACCAAGGGGCGGAACGTGAATATGTCAGCCTGAAAGGGTGTCCGCGTGGAAATACAGCAAGCCCGTTATTTTCTGGCCTTGTGCGACAGCTTGAACTTCACACGGGCCGCCCTGGCCTGCGGCGTCGCCCAACCCAGCCTGACCAAGGCCATTCAGAGGCTGGAGGACGAGTTGGGCGGGCCGCTGTTCCGCCGCGAGCGCGCACTCAGTCATTTGACCGATCTCGGGCGCATAATGCGGCCCCATCTGGAGGCGCTTGTTCAAGCCGACGAGATGGCGCGTCTAGAGGCGCGGCATTGGCGGCAGCTCGACCGTGCGCCGGTTCGCCTGGGCCTCATGTGCACCATCGGTCCCGCCCGGCTGATCCCTTTTTTGCGCGGATTGCGGCGTGACGCCCCCTCGCTGGATTTAACGATCAAGGACGCGCCTGGCCGCGATTTGGTGCGGCTGTTGATGGAGGGCGAGTTGGACGTGGCCTTCATTGGCCTGCCGTCGCTGCCCGAGCGCTGCGACCAACATGTCTTGTACCGCGAGCGCTTTACCGTCGCCTTTTGCACCGGCCACCGGTTCGAGGCCATGGACGTGGTACCGCTTCGGGAACTGAACACCGAGGATTATCTCAATCGGCTCAATTGCGAATATCCCGACTATTTCTCGGCCTTGGGGATTCCCGATCCTTCGGCCGACGCCCGGGTTTGTTACGCCACCGAGCGCGAGGATTGGATCCAGGCGATGATTCTGTCCGGGATGGGCTGCGCCATCATGCCGGAATTTCTTCCGATCTTGCCCGGTATCGCCACCCGCATCGTCGTCGAGCCCGAAATCGTTCGCGATATCAAATTGGTCACGGTGGCCGGGCGGCGGTTCTCCCCGGCGTTGAAATGTTTCGTGGATATGGCACGCCGCCATGCGTGGGGGCGGGCGGGATAATCATGCCGCCGTGAGATGCGCCGGGGGCGGGCGTCTGCCACGCCCGCCCCCGTTCGAAAAATCATACCGCGGTTAGGCGGCCCGGACGCCGTCCAGGAAGTCTTGAACCTGCCCTTTTAGCGAGTTGGACCGCAGCGCCAGGATTTGCGCCGACGACAGGACTTGGGCCGATGCGGCACCAGCTTCCGAGGCGGCGCGGGTTACGCCGGAGATGTTCTCGGCCACCTCCTGGGTGCCTTGGGCGGCCTCTTGAACGTTGCGGGCGATTTCCTGGGTCGCCGCCGACTGTTCCTCGACCGCCGAAGCGACCGCCGCGGCAATTTCACTGATTTCGGCGATACGCTGGACGATGCTGCGGATGGCGCCCACCGCGTCTCGGGTCGCCGTTTGGACGGCGCCGATCTGGGTGGTGATATCATCGGTCGCCTTGGCGGTCTGGTTGGCGAGGCTTTTGACTTCGTTGGCGACCACCGCGAAGCCCTTGCCCGCGTCACCGGCCCGGGCCGCCTCGATGGTGGCGTTCAGGGCCAACAGGTTGGTTTGGCTGGCGATGTCGTTAATCAAGCTGATGACCTCGCCGATGCGTTGGGCGGCGGTGGCCAGACCGGTCACGGCGTTGTCGGTTTGGCGGGCTTCTTGCGTGGCGGCTTGGGCCGCGCGGGTCGATTGCGCGACCTGACGGCCGATCTCGGCGATTGACGAGGACAATTCCTCGGCCGCCGTCGCCACGGTCTGAACATTGGCCGAGGCTTGTTCGGTGGCCGCCGCCACCACGGTGGCCTGACGGTTGGTTTCCTCGGCGGTGGCCGACATGCCCTGGGCGGTCGCCTCCATTTCGGTGGCGGCTCCGGCCAAGGTGGCTATGGTTTCGCCGACGGCGCGGTCAAAGTCGCCGGTCAGTTGGGCGATCCGCTGGGCCCGCTGTTCGCGGGCGGCAACGTCCTTCGCCTCGCGTTCGGCCATGGCGCGCCGCTCGATGGCGTTGGTCTTGAACACGCTCATCGCCTGGGCCATCTTTCCGATTTCGTCGGTGCGATTAAGCGCTGGAATGTCGATGTCCAGTTCGCCGCCGGCCAAGTGGGTCATGCCGACGGTCATGCCGACCACCGGGGCGGCGATCGAGGTGCCGATCGCCAAGGCCAGTCCGCCGCCGATCGCCAAACCGGCCAGGGCCAGGATGATCGACAGACTGCTCGACCAGGACACCAGGGACAGGGTCGCGGATTCGATCGCCTTTTCCTCATCGACGCCGGTGCGGCGAATGAATTCGGCGTCGTCGGTGAATTGGGCGGCGGCCGCCGCCATCGGCCCTTCGACCAGCTCATGCGCCGACGTCCACAGACCGGCGGCACGGTCGAACGCGCCGCTGTATTCGTCAACCAACTTGGCGATGTCGGCGGTTGCCGCGCTGTTTCCGGCCGCTTCGGACCGCTTCAGGATGTCGCGTAGCGTCGCGAACTCGTGATGGGCCTTTTCGGCATAGGTGGAATCCCGCCGTCCGATCATCTGATTGGCATACAGGCGGGCCAGAAGGCCGTGCTCCATCAACTGGTGCGCCGTCGATGCCAGTGCGGCGTTGCCCGAACGGTTGGCGTTTTCCGCCAGGGCGCCGACGTCGGATTGGTATTGGGCGCCGGCGGGGTCCATGACCTCGTGGATCAATCCGTCCAATTCCTTGCGCTGAGTTGCCACTTTGCCGAAATCGGCCATGTAGGTATTGAAACCGGCGGCAAGGGATTCGAGGTGCTGACGCCGTTCGGGGTTTTGAATGCTGTCCCGGCCGTCGGCGATCTGGCGGCGAATTTCGTCGGCGGTCTTCAGCGCGTTGTCCGCCATGGCAGTGTTGCCGGTCAGCGCGAATTCACGCGCGAAACGCCGGAGCGTCGCGACCTCGGTTTCCAATTGCCGTGCGATCGCCACCACCTTGACCCGTTGTGCGTAATCCTCGACCGAGCTGCCGACCCGGTGGGTCGAAAAGGTGCCTATGGCAGACACCAAGACCAGCACCGCCAGTACTGCCGCGAATCCGGTCAGAATTTTGACTTTGATCGCCAGTGCATCCCAGGTCTTCGAGAGGTTGGTCATGGTGTATATCCTCCACCTGTATCGCAATGTAACATTCCATAATGCCGATATTGATGGTTTTTTAAGAATAATCAACTCATCCCAAAGTGTGAAACGGGGCGGTGGTGTGTTTGGATATTGTGTGTTTGCGATATATAAGAAATACGTGTTGCGGGTTCCCGTAGTCGCGGCAATTACGAATGGTGGTTATTTATTTTTGGGTAAAGCGCGTGTTAATGGCTCGGTCAATGTATGAGTCGCGGCGCAGTCGTCGCGCCGACCCACGGGATTCGGCGAAAAGAAGGTACATTACGAAAGTATTAGTGCTATCACCCGAGGGGGTGGCGATTAACGGGAAGTCCCTGATTTCCGCCGGTTTTGATTGCATACGTGAAACTCATGGCAGGTATGCGTCAAATGCCGATTGTAAGGCCGCCGATCAAGTTTCTCGTCGGTGACGCGCGGGCGCGGCGACAAGGTGGCTCGCCGTCACATGAGATCTTTAGAATCGCCTCTTACTTCAAAAGAGGTATGCTTGCCCGGTCCGCTGTCGCGAAGTAATACGTTCGATATAGTACCTGGGGGTGGAAATGGCGCTGGATATTCCGACGAAATTGCGCTCGGCTTTTGCCGTTCTGGTGGTCGTGATGATGTTGGCGACCGCCGCGTCGTGGTTCGGCGCGTCGCAAGTCGATACGGCGATCGAGGGATTGACCACCGACACTGTCCCCAGTGTCGATGCGTTGGCGCGGCTGCAAAACGCCTTTCTGGCGAGGCGCAATCATCAACTGTCTCATGTCCTGGCGGCGAGCGACCAAGATAAGCTGGCCGAGGACAAGGAAATCGCCGAACACAGCGCGGAAATCACGCAAGCGGTGGCCGATTACGCCAAACTGGTCAGCGGTCCCGAGGATCAGGCCCATTTGGACAAAATCACCAGCACGCTGAAGGCCTATGACGACGAGACGCAACGGTATCTGGAACTTTCGCGCAAGAACGACACGGCGGCGGCGCGCGAAAAAGCAATGGGGTCGGCCTATACGCATTACCGGACGCTTGACACCGTGATCTCGGACATCATGGCGGAGCATTTGAAGGAAGCCGCCGATCGCGGCGCAGCCGCCTCCGCCGCGAACCACCGCACCATTCTGGTATTGTTAATCGCCAATGCCGTTGCTTTTTTCGCGGCGGTCGTCGCATCGATACTATTGTCGCGAGGGATCGCCCTGCCGATTCGCGCGATGACCCAGGCGATGGGGCTTCTGTCTCACGGCGATAAAACGGTCGTGATCCCCGGTCGTGATAGCGCGGATGAAATCGGCGCGATGGCCGAAGCGGTTCAGGTCTTCAAGGACGCGATGATCGAGGCGGACCGTCTGGCGGCGGCACAGAAGGCGGAAAGCAAGGCTCAAATCGAGCGGGCGGATCGTATCGCGGCCATGTGCCGGGATTTCGACGCGGCGGTGAAAGGCATCCTGGATGGAGTCAACCACGCCGCTCATGACATGGAACATACCGCGGGCAGCGTCTCGGCCGCGGCCGATCAGACCACGCGGCAAGCGACGGCGGTGGCGGTGGCAACCGAACAGGCCTCGGCCAATGTGCAAACGGTGGCGGGTGCCGCCGAGGAACTGTCGGCGTCGGTTCGCGAGATCGGCCGCGAGGTCGAGGTGACGGCCGATACCACCCGCCGTGCCGCCGCGGAGGCGATCGAAGCCGACGCCAAGGCCCGGTCCTTGACTGAAACGGTCGAACGAATCGGTGCCGTCGTCAATTTGATCACCGATATCGCCAGCCAAACCAACCTGCTGGCCCTGAACGCGACGATCGAGGCCGCCCGCGCCGGGGAAGCCGGCAAAGGTTTTGCCGTGGTGGCGGGCGAGGTCAAACATCTGGCGAGTCAGACCGCCAAGGCGACCGAGGAAATATCGAACAACATCGTTTCGGTGCAGGACGCCACGCGCGGCGTGGTCGGCGCCATCGCCACGATCGTCAACCATATCGGGGACGTGCAACGGATTTCCGGTGCCGTGGCCGCCGCCGTTGACGAGCAGTCGGCGGCCACGGCGGACATCGCCCGCAATATCGGGCAAGCGTCCGCCGGAACGGCGGAGATCGCCAGCAACATCCTTGGCGTGCGCGAGGCCGCTCATACCACCGGCGATGCCGCTAACCACGTGTTGGCCGCCGCCGGAGAGCTGACCCGGGAAGCCGGGTCCTTGCGGAACGAGGTTGTCCGGTTTTTGGATTTGGTGCGGGCGGCTTAGCCGCCCAAGGCAAGGCGGGCGATCACATCCCAAGCGGTGTTCAACTCGTCATCGGTGATGCAATAGGGCGGCAACAGATACAGCGTGTTGCCCAAGGGCCGCAGCAGCAGCCCATGCTCGAAAAGCGCCTGTTTCAGGCGTTTGGTCTCGGCATTGCCATAGCCGCCTGCCCCCGCCACCTCAAACGCCGCGATGGTGCCGGTAACGCGCGGGTGAAGCGCGGACCTCAGCGCCCCCAAGCGCTGGCGATGGATGCGTTCGATGGCGGCGATGCGGTCTTGCGTCGCTTTTGATTCCAACAGATCAAGCGAGGCCAACCCGGCGGCGCAGCCCAAGGGGTTGGCGGTATAGGAATGGCCGTGCAGGAAGGCTTGGTCGATGCCGTCGCCGAGAAAGGCGTTCCACACGGTTTGGCTGGCCACCGTCACCGCCATCGCCAAGAATCCGCCGGTCAATCCCTTCGATAGACAGATCAGATCCGGCGTCACCCCTGCTTTTAGGCAGGCGAACAGGGTGCCGGTGCGGCCGAAGCCGGTCATCACCTCGTCGAAGGCCAACAAGGCCCCGGCGGCGCGGACGCGGTCGGCGACCGCGCGCAGGTATTCGGGGCGGCACATCCGCATGCCGCCGGCCCCTTGCACCAACGGCTCGATCACCGCGACCGACAGGCGGTGCCCCTCGGCGCCCAAGATCCGGTCAAGTTCGGCCAAGGCGGCCTGTTCCTTGGCCTCGACCTTGGGGTCGCCGTCCCAGGTGGCGGCGAAGGGGGCGACATCGACCGGAAACAGCAAATCGTTCCAGGCGTCGAAAAACCCCGACGAGCGCCCGGCCGACATCGCGCCGACGGTGTCGCCGTGATAGCCGCCCTCGAAGCCCAGCACGCGGTTGCGGGCCTCGCCCTTGTTGCGCCAGAACTGATGCGCCATCTTGATCGCCACCTCGACCGCGGTCGATCCGTCGTCGGAAAAGAATACCCGCGACAACTCGCCCGGCAGATGGTCCACCAAGCGGGTGGCAAGGCGTACCGCCGGTTCGTGACTGAATTCGGCGAAGATCACTTGTTCCAGCCGCCCGGCTTGTTCGGCGATCGCCTGAACGATCGCCGGGTGGGCGTGCCCGTGCAGATTGACCCACCAAGACGACACCAGATCCAGGGTCCGTCGCCCGGTGGCATCGATGATCCAGGCGCCTTCGCCGCGCACCGCCATCGGCAAGGGCGGGGCCGATTTGGCCTGCGTGAAGGGGCGCCAGATGGGGTCGGTCATGGCGTGAACTCCGGTTTGGGGATGCCCTTCAGGGTGGCCGGGGTGACGGCGATCAAGGGCTGAATCTCGGCCAGGATTTTCACCGCGCCGTAATGGGCGATGGCGTCGCGGGTCGCCGGGTTGAGCTGACCGTTCAAGACCACCCCCAGGATGGGCAACCGGCGTCTCCGCAGTGCTTCCAAGGTCAAAAGGGTATGATTGATGGTGCCCAGGCTCGTACGCGCCACCACCACCACCGGCAGGGCCAAGCGTTCGATCAAATCGATCATCAAGGCGGTGTCGTTAAGCGGCACCAAAACGCCGCCCGCCCCCTCGACGACCAAGGGCCGATCGGTAAGCGGCGGGGGCAGGGCCGACAGGTCGATGCGGACATTCTCGCGCCGGGCCGCCTCGTGCGGCGACAGCGGCGCCTTCAGCACGACACCCGAGGGGTGAACCCGCACCCTTGGCGCCAAATGGGCCAGGCTTTGCGAATCGGTGGTCTCAACGCCGCCGGTCTGCACGGGCTTCCAGTAATCGGCGCCCCAATTCAGGGCCAGCCACGCTGCGACCAGGGTTTTGCCGACATCGGTGCCGGTGCCGGTGACGAATACCCCCTTCATCGCCCGATATCCACGATCAAGATCTCGTAGGTCACGGCGAAGGGCCGCGCCGCGGCGGCCAGAACGCGCCGCAACGATCCCGCCCCCAGCGGGCGGTGATGATCGGCCGGAACCGTGGCCCCCAGCCCCTTCAACGACCGCAGAAAGCTTTTCGCGTCGGGGTAGGGATGGGTGACGCGCACGCGCTCGGCGCCGGGCAGCGGCGGAAAGGTCAAGGTGCCGGGGATCAACCCGAAGCGGGCAAACAAATCCCGCCATTCCCGGAAACTATCCGGTCCCAGCGAGGTCATCAGCAAACGCCCGTTCGGGGCGAGGCGGCCTTGCAAACGGCGGATCGCGCCCGGCGGGTCCTCGAACCATTGCGCCGCCAGATTGCCGACGATCAGATCAAAGCCGTCAAGATCGGGGTCGGGCCGTTCGCCGTCCATCACCCGGAACAGCGCGCCGGGAACCCGCGGGCGCACGCTTTCAACCATCGCCGGAGCCAGATCGGTGATTACCCAGTCGCCGCCGATACGAGGGTGCAGCCGCCGGGTCAACCCGCCGGTGCCGCAGCCGATTTCCAGAACGCGCGGGCAGGGCGACGGCAACGAAATCCGGTCGAGCAGCAGGCGGGCGGCGCGCTCTTGCACCTCGGCATGGCGGTCGTAGCTGGCGGACGCGGCGGCGAAGGCGGCGGCGATGCGGGCCTTGCGCGGGGTCACGGGATCATCTCGGCGATGACGGCGGCCACCCGCACCGGATGGGTCAAGGGCAACAGATGGCCGCCGCCCGCCACGAATTCCACGGTGCGCCGCGTGAATCCGGCATGACTCAGGGCCGGTGGAATGATGGGGTCGGCCTCGCCCGCCAAAATCCGCAAGGGCGCGGTCAGGCTGCTCAGACGCTCGCGCTGGTCGGTAACGGCCAGAAAATCCAGCGCGGCGCCCAACCGTTCGGGCACCATGTTGTCGAGCAACGGCGTGCGGACGCCGCAGCGGGTCAGGAAATCGGCGGCGACCGCGTGCGGCTGGTCGCGAAAGCGCAAGCGCATCCGGTCCAAAACGCGCAAGGGCACGCCGTCGGGGAAATCCGGGGCCTGCGCGAAGCGCGGAAACGCGTTGACCGCCACCGCCCCCGCCCAGGGCTGCGGCACATGCTCCAACGCCCAGGCAAAGCCCAAGGAATGACCGACCACGAAGGGGCGTTTGACGGCGGGCAGATGCGCCGGGCCGAAGAACCCCAGATCCGCCGCGTGGCATTCGAACCACGGCAGGCGCGCCCGTACCTTGTCCCACAGTGCCGCGCTGCCGCCCCAACCGTGGATGAACAGGATCGCCGTCATCGCAGCACCCGGGGGGCGACGGCGATCAAACGGTCGATGTCGTCGTCGGAATGGGCTAGCGACAGGGTGAAGCGGATGCGCGCGGTGCCCGGCGGCACGGTCGGCGGGCGGATCGCCACCCCTAGCAACCCTTCCTTCAGCAAGGCCGCCGCACCCGCCAAGGCGCGGTCCTCGCCCCCCAGCATCACCGGAATGATCGGGCTGGCCGAGGCGCCGGTGTCCAGCCCGGCTTGGGCGAAGGCGGCGCGGACCCGTTGACCGCGCAGGGCCAATCGGCGCCGCTCGTCCCCCATCGTGGGAACGAGGTCCAGCGCCGCGTCGATGGCGCCCAGAACCGGCGGCGGCGGCGCCGTCGCGTACAGAAAACCCGAGGCGCGGTTGATCAACCAGTCCCTGACCGCCGCCGAACAGGCGACATAGGCGCCAAAGCCGCCCAGCGCCTTGGAAAAGGTTCCCATCGCGATATCGACGCCCAAGCCCGGCGACAAGCCGAAGCCGAGGTCGCCCATCACCCCGGTGGCGTGCGCTTCGTCGAGGTACAAAAGGGCCCCTGCCGCCCGGCACAATCCGGCCAAGGCCGCGACGTCGGCGACATCGCCGTCCATGCTGAACACCGACTCGGTGACCACCAGTTTGGGGCCGGGCTTGGCCAGCAATTCCGCCAAATGGCCCAGATCGTTGTGGCGATAGCGGGTCAGCGGCGCCCCGGCCATGCGGATGCCCGCATGCAGGCTGGCGTGAATCAAGCGGTCGGCCAGAACCTGGGGCTGAGTTCCATCCCACAACTCGGGCTCCAGCAACGCGGGCAGGATCGACGCGTTGGCCTGCCAGCCGCTGGCGAAGATCAACGCGGCCGGGCTTTGCTTGGCCCGCGCGATGCGGCTTTCCAAGGTGTCGATCGCCTGCCAATGGCCGGTGACCAGGCGCGACGCGCGCGAACCGGTGCCCCAGCGTTGCGTCCACTGTTCGGCGCGTTCGGCCAGCAAGGGGTGGCGCGACAGGCCGAGGGTGTCGTTCGAGGAAAAATCGATCACCGGCTGTCCATCCACCTCGACCCGGCCAAGCGCCAGTGGGCGGCGGTCGCCAAGGTGGCGTCGGCGGCCGGATGCGGCAAGGTGGTCCAGGCGGGCGGTGATGCGCTGGTCGAGATCATGCATGGCGCCCCCGTAATAACCAGTTCGCACCCCATTGCAAAGTGCCGTGCGCAAAGCCTACTCTGCCGCCCTTCCAAATTAACGCGGGGATGCCGGATGACCGAGCTACGACACGACTGGAGCGAAGGCGAGGTCGAGGCGCTGTTCGCGCTGCCCTTCCTGGATCTGCTGTTCCAGGCGCACGGGGTTCACCGGGCGAATTTCGATCCCAACCGCATCCAGGTCAGCCGGTTGCTGTCGATCAAGACTGGCGGTTGCCCCGAGGATTGCGCCTACTGCTCGCAGTCGGTTCACTACGCGACCGGGCTGGACGCGGAAAAGATGATGAAGGTCGAGCAGGTGATCGAAGCCGCCGCCGCCGCCAAGCGCGAGGGGGCATCGCGCTTCTGCATGGGCGCCGCTTGGCGCGGTCCCGAGAACGAGGATTTCGACGTCGCCCTGGCGATGGTCGAAGGCGTCAAGGCCTTGGGCCTGGAAACCTGCGCCAGCTTCGGGTTGTTGTCGCGCGAACAGGCCAAGCGGCTGAAAGAGGCCGGGCTGGATTGGTACAACCACAATCTGGATACCGGGCCCGACCATTACGAAAAGATCGTCTCGACCCGCACCTATGAGGACCGGCTGGAAACCCTGGCGGTGGCGCGCGACGCCGGGCTGCATGTCTGTTCCGGCGGCATCGTCGGCATGGGCGAGGCGCCGAAGGACCGCGCGGCGATGCTGGTCACCCTGGCCAACATGCCCGAGCATCCTGGCAGCGTGCCGATCAATCTGCTGGTGCCGATGGAAGGAACACCGCTGGGCGAGGTTGAAAAGGCCGATTCCTTCGATCTGATCCGTGCCATCGCGGTGGCCCGCATCCTGATGCCGAAATCCTTGGTCCGCCTGTCGGCCGGCCGCGCCTCGCTGAATGACGAGGCGCAGGCCTTGTGTTTTTATGCGGGTGCCAACTCGGTGTTCTGCGGCGAACGGTTGCTGACCGCCCCCAACGCCTCGCCTTCGCGCGATAGGGGGTTATTTGAGCGTCTGGGGCTGGCGCCGCTTTAGGCGATATGCGATACCTAGACGAAATGGTTAGGGACGGGGAGGGGTGAATGGAGCTTCTGCGCGAGACGTGGTCGGCCGATAAGGGTTGGACCGCCGAGGGCGGCGACCTGGCCGATGCCCAGATCGTCTTCTATTTCGTCGGGCCCGAGGTGGTTCGTGCCGCCGACGCCTTCACCCACTTGCATAAGCGTTATCCCAAGGCCGAGATCGTCGGCTGCACCACCGGTGGCGAAATCGCCGGCGAGGATGTGCAGGACGATACGGCCGTCGCGGTCGCCGTGCAGTTCACCAAGGGCACCAAGGTGCGCACCGCCGGGGCCTTGCTGACCAGCTCGGATCAATCCCTTGACGCCGGGGTGCGGCTGGCCGCCGAACTGAAGGGCGACGGCCTGAAGGCCATCTATGTCTTGGCCGACGGTATTCTCACCAACGGCAGTGCCCTGATCGACGGCATGCGGCCGGTTCTGGGGACCGAGGTGGTGTTGACCGGCGGTTTGGCCGGCGATGGAGCGCGGTTCAAGCAAACCCTGGTCGGCTGCAACGGCCCCTTGGCATCGGGCATCGTGGTGGCGATCGGTTTTTACGGCGACTCGTTCCAGGTCGGCTGGGGCAGCG
Organism: uncultured Rhodospirillaceae bacterium; assembly: GCA_903899885.1. Classification (GTDB taxonomy): domain Bacteria; phylum Pseudomonadota; class Alphaproteobacteria; order Rhodospirillales; family Magnetospirillaceae; genus CAIULK01. The sequence goes on along the minus strand of CAIULK010000130.1, from coordinate 5,014 downwards.
TCGGCGGCTGGGAAAAGTTCGGCCCTGAACGGATGGTCACCCGCTCGAAAGCCAATGTCTTGTACGAATTGGACGGTGAACCGGCGCTTGATCTGTATAAGCGTTATCTTGGCGACGAGGCGGCGGGCCTGCCCGGCACCGCCTTGTTGTTCCCGCTGACCGTTCGGCCGCAGGGCGACGAGAACGCCGCCGTGGTGCGCACCATCGTGGCGGTCGATGAGGCCGAAAAGACCATGACCTTCGCTGGCGATGTGCCGGAAGGCCGGGTCGCGCAGTTGATGCGCGGTAATTTCGACGGGTTGATCGACGGCGCCGGTCACGCGGCGGAAAAGGCCGCGCAGGGCGGCGGCGCCACCTTGGCGCTGCTGGTCAGCTGCATCGGCCGCAAGCTGCTGATGGGCCAGCGGGTGGCCGACGAGGTTGAACAAGCGGCCGCCGCGCTGGGGTCGAAGGCCGTGACCGCCGGGTTCTATTCGTATGGTGAGATCGCGCCGCACGGCTTTACCGGACGCTGCGAACTGCACAACCAAACCATGACGGTGACGACCTTCGGCGAGGTCTAATGCATCGGTTGCTGGAGCGTCAGCTTCGCAAGGCGTCTCGGGGACGTGACGACGGCAGCGTCGATTACGCCCTGCTGCTGGAGCTGGTCGAACAATCCTATGAGGAGGCGGACCGCGAACGCCGGGTCAGCCTGCAAGCGGCTGGCCAGATGGAGGAGGAACTCCGCGAGGCCAATCGCCGCATCAAGGAAACCGCCGAGCGTCATCTCGACGCGATTCTCGAAGCGGTCGGCGAGGGTGTGGTCATCACCGACCGAGGCGGCGCCATCGTCGGCGTTAACAAGGCGCTGCTGACCATCTTCGGGTATCAGCGCGAGGATTTGATCGGCGGCAGGTTGTCGCGGCTTTTTGGCGACGATGAGTTCCGTATTCATGGCGGGCGCCGCGAATTCGAGATGACCGGGCGGCGCGGCGACGGGTCCGCCTTTCCGATCGAACTGGCCGAGGGCGATTTGTCCCATATCGGTATTCCGCAGTTCGTGGCGGTGATCCGCGACATCAGCGAACGCAAAAAGGTCCAGGCGCAATTGCGCAATAGCGAGCAATTGTTCCGCGATTATGCCGAATCCTCGTCGGATTGGTTCTGGGAAAGCGACGATCAGCACCGCTTCACCAATTTCCAGGGCAGCTCGCCGCTGCTCGATCACCTGCTGAAGATGGGCATCCTGGGCCGCACCCGCCTGGAAATGATGAAGGGCTCGATTTCCGAGGACGCGTACCTGGAACACCAGTCGCGCCTGGATGCCCATCTCTCGTTCCGCGACTTTACCTATTCGGTGCAGGACCCCGAGGGGCGGCGGCGCCATCTGGTGGTCAACGGCAAGCCGGTGTTCGATTCCGACAATCGCTTTTTGGGCTATCGCGGGACCGCGTGCGACATCACCGAACGGGTCGAGGCCGACCAGCGGCTGAAATCGGTCGAATCCCGCCTGATGACGGCGATCGGCAGCATTTCCGAGGGCTTCGTCCTTTATGCCCCCGACGACCGCTTGGTGGTATGCAACGACCGCTACCGGATTCTCTTTCCCGAAATCGCCGATATCGCCGTGCCCGGCTCGACCTTTGGCGAGGTGTTGGGGGTGGCCGCCGAGCGCGCCATGTACGGCGCGGACAGCTCGCACGTGGTCGCCGAGCGGATGGAGCGGCACAAAACCGCCTCGGGCGTTCCCTTCGTGCAGGCCTTGGCCTCGGGGCGCTGGATGCGTTCGGTGGAATACCCCACCCCGGACGGCGGCGTGGTCGGCATTCACACCGACATCACCGAAAACGTGCTGCGCGAACGGGCGTACTTGAAGGCCAAGGACGACGCCGAAGCCGCCAACCGCGCCAAATCGGAATTCCTGGCGACGATGAGCCATGAAATCCGCACGCCGATGAACGGGGTCATCGGCATGACCAGTCTGTTGATGGATACCGACCTGTCGGGAGAACAGCGCCACTTCGCCGAAACGGTGCGGGTGTCGGCGGTGTCCTTGCTGACCATCATCAACGACATTCTCGACTTCTCGAAGCTGGAAGCCGGCAAGCTGGAATTCGAGGATCAGCCGTTCGAGGTCCGCCCGCTGATCGAGGGCGTGGTTGATATCTTGTCGCCGCGCGTGCGCAATTGCGACGTCTCGGTGCGGTGGAGCGTGTCGTCCGATCTGCGCGGCACATGGCTGGGCGATGCCGGCCGCTTGCGCCAAGTGGTTCTGAATTTGGTTGGCAACGCTGTGAAATTCACCGAACGCGGGCATATCGACGTGCGTGCGGTTCTGGTGCCGGGCGCCGGTCAGGCGCCGATGCTGGAGCTGTCGGTGATCGATACCGGGGTCGGAATTCCCGAGGCGGCCCAATCGCGGCTGTTCACCATGTTCACCCAGGCCGACGCCTCGACCACCCGGCGGTTCGGCGGCACTGGCTTGGGGCTGGCGATTTCGCGGCGGATCATCGACCGGATGGGCGGTGAAATCGGCTTTACCAGCGAGGAGGGCAAGGGCAGCACCTTCTGGTTCCGGGTGCCGCTGGAGCGCACCACCGCCGAGGCAGGCGGCGGCTTGCCATTGGCCGGTCTGCGGGTGCTGCTGGCCGACGATGACGCGGCGAACGCGGCTTCGGTGCGCGAACGCTTGGAAAGCTGGGGTGCCGAAGTCAACGGAGTGTCGTCGGGGTCGTCGGCGTTGATGGCGGCGCGGGCGGCGGCCCGCCGGGGCGAGCCGTTCAACACGGTGGTGGCGGCGCATCCGATGGAAGGGGTCAGCGGCCTTGATCTGGCCACCATTCTTGCCGAGGACGCCAAGAGGGCCGGAACCGGGCTGATGCTGCTGACCCGCGGCGACGACGCGGCCGTGACCGAACGGGCTCGGATCCTGGGCTTAACCGCGGTGCTGCCGGTTCCCGTGCCGTCGAGCGCGCTGCTCGACGCGATGATGACGCTGGCCGGTACCGTGACGGTGCCGGACGGCGCGGCGGCTCCCCGGCGCTCGTCCCAGCCGCTGCGGTTGCTGGTCGCCGAGGATAACGCGATCAATCAGCAGGTGGCGGTGGGGTTGCTGACCAAGCTGGGCCATCGGGCCGACGTCGCCGACGATGGCCGCGAGGCGGTACGTCTGGTGGATGAGGGCGATTACGATTTGGTCTTGATGGATGTCCAAATGCCGGTGATGGACGGGTTGGAGGCAACCCGCGCCATCCGCGCCCTGGACGGGCCGCGCGGCCGGGTGCCGGTGATCGCCATGACCGCCAACGCCATGACCGGTGACCGTGAACGCTGCCTGAACGCCGGGATGGACGATTATATCGCCAAACCGATCGACCGGCACCGGTTGGATGCCCTGTTGACACGCTGGGCACAGCGGTTGGCGGCGGATCGCCAAGCGTGATCTTGTCGTATGACGAGCCGGTCTGGCGTCCGCCGTCCGAGGCCGATAACCTGATCTTCCAGGCGACCCTTGGGTGCGGTTTCAACGGCTGCGCCTTTTGTTCGATGTACAAAACGAAGCACTACAGCCCGCGCCCGAAAGCCGATCTGTTCGCCGAGATCGCCCGTGTCGCGCGTTTCCTGCCCGAGACCAAACGGGTCTTCCTCGCCGATGGCGATGCCTACGGCTTGAGTTTCGAGCGCTTGGCCGCGATTTGCGACCGCTTGGTGGCTGCCTTTCCCCAGCTCGCGCGGATTTCAGCTTATGCCACGCCCTTTAACATCCTGGATAAAAGCGTCGAGGAGATTCAGGCGCTGAAGGCCCGGAAATTAAGTTTGGTTTATCTGGGCATCGAAACCGGCTCGGACGCGTTGTTGACGCGGGTCGGCAAGGGGCCGGTCCACGCGGTCGAGGAGGCCCTGGCGCGCGCCAGCCGTGCGGGGTTGAAGGTTTCGGCGACGGTGATCGCCGGATTGGGCGGCAAGGCGCTATGGCGCGAGCATGTCGAGGCGACCGCCGCCCTGATCAACCGGGTCCCGCCACCCTATCTGTCGGTGCTGCAATTGGGGTTGGAACCGCAAGCGGCGGAACGCTTCCGGGAACGCTTCGAGGGTGCCTTCGAACCCCAGGACGATGCCGCCATCCTGGTCGAACTGGAACATTTACTCGAAGGGATCGACCCACCGCGTCCGGTGATCTTCCGCTCCAACCACGCCAGCAACGCGCTGGCCCTGGCGGGTACCCTGCCCAAGGATAAAAACCGTTTGCTGGCCGAGATTCGCGCCGCGCAAGACGGAAAACTCCGCCTGCGGCCCGATTGGCTGCGGGGGATGTGATGAAATAAGACTATTGGCATACCCTTGGGTTGGTGGGGCGTTCGCCTTAATACACCCTTAATACCAGGACCTGATATCGCTATCGCCGTCATTGCGCTATACCGGTCATGGGTGACTAAGGGGTGATTTTCGACCGCAAGTTCCTGCCAGATGGGAGTGACGGCTATGCGTCTGAATCACGGCTTGATGACGGTGACGGACATTTGTGCCGCTGCCCTGAGCGAGGCGACCGGTGCCATCGAAGCGGCACATGATACGGCTGCCTTCCTCAGTGCGTTGGAGAACAATCACCGTCTTTGGCGCGCGCTATGCGAGATCGGCCGGCGCGAGGACTGGCCGCTGCCGTCGTGCCGCGATATCGAATTTATTATCCGGCGTTCCTCGAAGCTGGGGTTTGGCGTCAGCGATGCCGATCTTGCCGCTCTCGTCACCATCAACCGCAGGTTCTCCGAGGAATTGGTGGACGGTGACGACATCGCCCGCATCCACACCAAGGTCCGGCTGGCCTACCGCGAGGGCGGTGAGGGGGGCGGCTTCTTCCCCTGGCTGTTGATGCGGATGTTCCGTCCGGCGGCCCCCGCGTCGAGGCATGTGCGGACCGCCAGCCGGGATACCGGCTGCGGTCCGGCTTTCGAACCGATCCCCGCCTAAGGACGGTCCTATCGTTTCGGACATTCCGTTCGGTGCGCCGCTTCGGTGGCGGCACCGGCGCCGG
>CAIULK010000129.1 GCA_903899885.1 uncultured Rhodospirillaceae bacterium | reverse complement strand
GTAAACAGTATATACGATATGTGTTAGTGTCATGTGGCAATATTACTTCATCTACTCTGGCAAGACTACACTTCATCTGCGTGAACATTTTATTTGCGAGAGGCATCATGTTCTGGAGTTGAGTGACCGCCTGATCTGCACGTTCTCTCACATCTATCGGAATCGACTTATAATCGCGCTCAGCTCGTTCGTTAATGAAAATAACCTCTTTAGCATCAATGCTTTGTTCGGATGTCATAATTTGCCGCCCACCCAGAATATAGCGATAATGGCATATTTCCGGCGGACGGGCAAGCTTTTCCGATCGACAGGGGTGCTGGGGAAATCCATTCCACCAAGCCCCCCAGCCGCCAATCCTCGCCCTGCGCCAATTCCCATGGCGATGGTGCGTTAGGCAGCGGCTTCAGACCCGAGCATGACATGGTGCGGATGCCGATCGAATTCGACCACCTTGAGCACACGACCGGTCGGCCACCGCTCTCGGGGATTATCAGCACCACACCGTTGGCATCGTCGCGTGCCCGGTGTAAGCCAGACACACCCGCCACCAACACGCCGAGCATGCCATGAACCGTGCCGACCTAACCGCCCACATCGCCAACAGCGCCAGCCTGCCCAAGGGCACCGCCGACAAGGCGCTTGATGCCGTCTTCGACGCGATCTCGGCGGCTCTCGGGCGCGGCGAAGAGATCGCGATCAAGGGCTTCGGATCGTTCACGGTAGCCGAACGGCCCGCCCGCCAAGGGCGCAACCCAAAGACGGGTGAGCCGATCCCGATCCCGGCCAGCAAGGCGCCGAAGTTCAAGCCCGCGAAACCGCTCAAGGACGCGGTCAAGGGCTGATCTTGCTGCCGTGAAGGAGGAACCGCACGGGTCCGCTTGCCCGTCGGTCAGGCCAGGGTCGGATCAGAGTAAGAGGCCCGCTCGGGTTTTGGGTGACGGGTTGAGGAAGGCGAGAGAGAGGCTGTCGCCGGCCCGTCGCGGAGAGACCCGATGGACGCCGTTGCTGCCCTTCACGAGATTCCCCTGAACCGATTGGTGCTGTCGCCGGCCAATGCCCGCAAGACGCCGGCCTCGGCGGCCGATGATGCCGAACTGAAGGCGAGTATCGCCGCCCACGGCCTGAAGCAGAACCTGATCGTTGGTCGGGCCGACGCCGAGGGCAAGCATGCCGTGATTGCCGGCGGGCGACGGCTGCGAGCGTTGCACGCCCTGTCGGCCGACGGCCTCGTTGCCGCCGACCGGCCGGTCCCGTGCCTGATCGAGGCGCCGGACAGCGCGCTCGAGACCTCGCTGGTCGAAAACGCCGTGCGCGTCGCGATGCACCCGGCCGACCAGTTCGAGGCGTTCGCGGCCCTGGTCAGCGCCGGGCAAAGCGTCGCCGCCATCGCGGTGCGCTTCGGGGTGGCCGAGCGGCTGGTGCGCCAGCGGCTGCGCCTGAGCAAGGTCGCGCCCGATCTGCTCGCGGCCTACCGCAACGGACAGATGGACCTGGAGACCCTGACCGCCTTCACCCTGTCCGACGATCACGACGCCCAACGCGCCGTCTGGGCCGAGGCCAGCCAGCATTATGGCCGGTCGCCCATCCAGATTCGTCGCCGGCTGACCGAGACCGCGATTCCGGTCGCCTCACGCCTCGGACGCTTCGTTGGCATCGAAGCCTATGAAGCGGCTGGCGGCGCCATCACCAGGGACCTGTTCTGCGACCACGACGAGGGCTTCATGGACGACGCGGCCCTGGTCCGCCGCCTCGCCCAAACCAAGCTTGAAGCCGAAGCCGCGGCACTGGCCCCCGGCTGGAAATGGGCCAGGCCGGTACTCGACCCCGCCCTTGGCATCACCGCCGACTACGGCCGGATCGAGCCCACGCCGGCCGAGCCATCGCCCGACCTCCGCGCGGTCCTGGACGACCTTGCCCAGCGCGAGGACGACTTGGCGAACGTCGCCGCCGAAGACTGGAGCGCCGATCACGAGGCCGAGGCCGAAGATATCGCGGCCCGGCAGGAAGAGGTTGGCCGAACCCTGGCCGCCCAAGCCACCTTTGCCGAAGCGGATCGCCGCCGCGCCGGTTGCCTGATCACCATCGGTCCCGATGGCCTGCTTCGGGTGCTCCAGGGCATGATCGACCCGGCCGACCGCGCCATCGAGGCCGATGGCGTCGACCCTGCCGGCCCCGATGCCGCTACCGAGACCCCCGAGGGCCGCGGCGTCAGCCAGGCGCTGATCGACGACCTGAAGGCGCATCGGTTGCAGATCGCCAAGGCCCATCTGGCACAGGATTTTGCCGTCGCCTTCGACCTGGCGCTGTTTACGCTGTGCCGCGCCGTGCTGGGATTCGGCTACACGGCCTCTCCCCTCGACCTTCGAGCCGTGCCGACCCGCGAAGCCAGTTCCCTCGACGACCTGGATGGCACCCCGGCCGCCGTTCTGCTCGCGGCGCAACGCGAGGCCCTGTCGCTCGCCTGGCTGTCGCTGCCGGCCGATCAGGGCTTTCAAAGCCTGTGCGCCTTGCCCGACGAGGCCATCCGCCATGGCCGGCCTCACTGGTCTCGAGGTCGGCGTTGGCGTCCCAGGCATCGGCCTCGGTCAGTGCGGTTTCCTCGAACGCGCCGAGGTTTTCGGCCTCGTGGGCGTCCAGTTCCACCACCACGCCCGGCACCAGCAGGTCGGCCAGGTCGTCGGACAGCAGGGCCTCGGCCGACGCCGCGCGCGGCCGGTCAGTCGATGGGAACATTCATCGCCTCCCGAAGGTAGATCTGGGTGTCTGCGGTGTAGGGATTCGG
>CAIULK010000128.1 GCA_903899885.1 uncultured Rhodospirillaceae bacterium | reverse complement strand
TCTCCGCCGGATCGGGGCACGAACAATCGCCGATCTATGGAAGGCCGTGGGGAGCATCTGCGATCTCTACACGCCAGAGGAATGCCGGAACTACCTCAGGCATGCAGGGTATGTTGCAAATTAAACGCACGACGCTCTAGCCCTGTATCGTCCCGAACTGGACGAATACCTGCGCTTCCTCGGATACGGTTCCTGATCAAGATGTCAGCCCCGCCGGATATCAACGAGATGCGGCAACGTAGTCCATCATCTGCTGACCACTGTGGCAGGGGGCGGACTGAACGTCCACAGCCACCGTGTCGGGCATCGCCGCCCACACGTTATGCCGGAACTTGCACATCGCGGACGGATGGTACGGTGGGGACGATTCTACACGGGACGCCGGATAGCCAATTTTATTAGGCCGAGAAGCTGTTGCCGCAGCCGCACGAGGATTGGGCGTTGGGATTGCTGATCTCGAAGCTGGAGCCCATCAGATCCTCGGTGAAATTGATGACGACGCCCACCAGATAGGGCAGCGACATTTCATCGATCACCATCCGGACGCCTTTTTCCAGATAGATGGTGTCGTCCTCGCCGACCGTTTCATCGAAGCCCATCACATACTGAAAACCGGAACAGCCGCCACCCGACACGCCCAGGCGGAAGTTGACGGTCTCGGGATTTTCCTCGTCCTTGAGCAGAACAAGAATCCGCTCGGCGGCGGCGTTGGTCAGGGAAACCGGGGAGGGTGACGACATGGAATGCACTCCGACAAGGCGATTGGGTACCCCCCAACGTAGCCTCGCGGCGGACGGGTTTCAAGGCGCGCCGCTGAAATAACCTAAACCGCGACCAGCGCCGCCACCGCCCGCCGGTCTTCCGCCAACAAGACATTGAAGGTCCGGCAAGCCGCCCCGGTGTCCATCGCTTCCACCCGGTAGCCCGCCGCGCGCAACGGCACCGGCACGGCGCCGCGCACCAAACCGCATCCCAGCAGGATTAGCTCCGGCCGCCAATCGGCCGCCGCCAGTAATTCCAGCAGTTCATCCGCCTCGCCCGAACCCCACGCCACGGTGCGTTCCGGGAACACCAGAATCCCGCCTTCCCAGCGGGTGGCGGCGACGGTGAAACCACCGTCGCCATATCCCCGGATCACCTGCCGGCCGGTCGGAATCAGCGGCGTGATGTCCACTTATTTCTCGTTGTCGGCGGACACCGCCGCCGCCGGCTCGGTCTTCGAAACGATGTCGGCGATGGTGCCGCGCAGCACGCGGATGCGCACATTGTCGGCGATCTCGACGGTCACTTCCTCGTTGTCGCCCACCTTGGTCACCGTGCCCAGGATACCGCCGCCGGTCACCACCTTGTCGCCGCGGCGAAGCGCGCCCAGCATGTCCTTGTGCTGCTTGGCGCGCTTTTGCTGCGGGCGAATCAACAAGAAATAGAACACAACAAAGATCAGAATGATCGGAAGGAAGCCCTCCAACCCGCCGGCGGCGCCGCCGAGGGGGGAAGCGGCCTGGGCAAACGCGGTCGAAACCAGCATCGGACTCTCCTTGGAATAAAGCGTGATGGCGCGGACTATAGCCGCTTTTCGGCGCTTGACAAGCATGGGTGGGGCTGGCTTGATCCCCCCGTTTCAAGGGGGTTCGCGTTAGGACGTTCATGCACAGGCACAGACACGGGCATCACCACGGCAGCGCCTGGGACACCATCAAAACGGTTTTTTACGCGCTCCTGATCGCCGGGGCGATCCGCACCGTGGTGTTCGAGCCGTTCAACATCCCTTCGGCCTCGATGGTCCCGACCCTGCTGATCGGCGACTATCTGTTCGTCTCGAAATACGCCTATGGCTATTCGCGCTATTCCCTGCCCTGGGGGATCGGCCCCAGTTCGGTCGGCCGTTTGTTCGAGCGGGTGCCCCAGCGCGGCGACGTGGTGGTCTTCAAGAAACCGCCGGAAAACGACATCGACTATATCAAACGGCTGATCGGCCTGCCCGGCGACCGGATTCAGGTGAGCGAGGGCCGCTTGTACATCAACGGCCAGATGATGGAGCGGCGCGAGGTCAACAACGTCGTCGAGCGCGACCGCGAGGACAATATCGTGCGCGCCCCGCAATATATCGAGACCCTGCCGGACGGGCGCGAGCATCGGATCGCCGAATCGATGGGCGATATCGGCCCCGCCGACAACACCCCGGTCTATCTGGTGCCGCCCGGTCACTATTTCATGATGGGCGACAACCGCGACAATTCCCAAGACTCGCGCTTCTTGTCGGAAGTCGGCTATGTCCCCGCCGAAAATCTGGTCGGACGGGCGGAAATCACCTTCTTCTCGGTCGATACCAGCATCGCCCAGTGGTGGCAGGTGTGGAAATGGCCGATGGCCATCCGCTTCGGCCGCATCATGAAAAGGATCGAGTAGCGGTGCCGGCGGGCCTTGAGCGACATCTCGAGCACGTTTTCGCCGACCCGCGCTTGCTTGAGCAGGCCCTCACCCACCCCTCGGCGGTGGCGCAAACCCGCAGCCCCGGCCAACCCGCCGCCTATGAGCGTTTGGAATTCCTGGGGGACCGCGTGCTTGGGCTGGTGGTCGCCGACATGCTGTTGAAGGCCTTCCCCTCGGAAGCCGAGGGCGCCCTGGCGCGCCGCCACGCCGCCCTGGTGCGCCGCGAATCGGTGGCCCGCGTCGCCGAGGATATCGGGCTGGCGCAATATCTGCGCTTGTCGAAGGGCGAGGCCGACAGCGGCGGACGCACCAATCCCGGATTGCTGGCCGATGCGGGCGAAGCGGTGATCGGCGCCATGTTCCTGGACGGCGGTTTCGAGGTTGCCGCCCGCTTCGTGCGGGCCCGCTGGCAGCCCTTGATGGCCGAATCGGCTCGTCCGCCCAAGGATGCCAAGACCACCTTGCAGGAATGGGCGCAAGGCTCGAATCGCGGCCTGCCGGTATACCGGGTAGTCGCCACCGAAGGTCCGCCGCACGACCCCACCTTTACCGTCGCCGTTTTGGTCGATGGATTGCCCCCGGTCACCGCGCACGGCACCAGCAAGCGCGCCGCCGAACAAGCCGCCGCCGCCGGCGCCCTGGAGATCATCCCCAAATGACAGAGCCAACGACAGAGAACGAAACCGCAACACGGGCCGGTTTCGTCGCCGTGGTCGGCCCGCCGAACGCCGGTAAATCGACCCTGGTCAATGCGCTGGTCGGCACCAAGGTGTCGATCGTCTCGCCCAAGGTGCAAACCACCCGCTTCCGCGTGCTGGGCGTGGCGTTGCAAGGCGCGTCGCAGATCGTTCTGGTCGATACCCCCGGCATCTTCGCCCCCAAACGCCGCCTGGAACGCGCGATGGTCGCGGCGGCGTGGCAGGGCACCCAGGACGCCGACCAAGTGTGTCTGGTGGTTGACGCCACGCGCGGCTGGACCGACGACACCCGCGAATTGGCCCGCCGCCTGCGCGATTCCCACCGCCCGGTGCTGCTGATCCTTAACAAGGTCGATCAGTTGAAGAAGGACAAGCTGCTGGCCCTGGCCGGGGATGAAACCGGCTTCGCCGACGTCTTCTTCGTTTCCGCCCTGACCGGCGACGGTGTGGCGGAATTGAAGACCGCGCTGGCCGACGCGATGCCCGAGGGGCACTGGCTGTTCCCGGAAGACCAAGTCTCGGACATTCCGCAGCGGCTGCTGGCCGCCGAAATCACCCGCGAGAAGGCCTTCCTCCAGATCCACGACGAAATCCCCTATGGGCTGGCGGTGGAAACCGAATCCTGGACCGAGAAGGACGACGGTTCGATCCGGATCGACCAGACCATCCACCTGCTGCGCGACAGCCAAAAACCGATCGTCGTCGGCAAGGGCGGCGAACGGATCAAGGCGATCGGCTCGGCGGCGCGCCGCGAATTGGAAGAGATTTTGGAATGCCGCGTCCACCTGTTCCTGCATGTCAAGGTCAGCGAGAACTGGATCGAGAAGCGCGGCTTCTATTCCTCGGTCGGGCTGGATTACGACAGCTGAGCGGCGATGGACTGGCAAGACGACGCGATCGTGCTGGCGGTCCGCCCCTTGGGCGAAGGCGGCGCGGTGGTTGAATTGCTGACCCGCGCGCACGGCCGCCATGCCGGGCTGGTGCGGGGGGCGCGCTCGAAAAACAATCGCGGCGTGGCGCAACCGGGCAACCGGGTATCGGCGGCGTGGCGAGCCCGCCTCGCCGATCAATTGGGACAGCTGAGCCTGGAGCTGACCACCGCCCATGCCGCGCGCGCGATGGAGGATCCCGGCCGCCTGGCAGCCCTCAGCGCCGCCTGCGCGCTGTGCCACGCGGTATTGCCCGACCGCCAGCCGCATGGGGCGGCCTTCGAGGCGCTCGACGCCCTGCTGGGCGCCTTGGCGGGCGACAGCTGGCCCAGCGTGTATGTGCATTTCGAATTGGCGTTGCTGCGCGATCTGGGCTTCGGGCTGGATCTGAGCGCCTGCGCCGCCACCGGCGACACGCGGGACCTCGCCTATGTCAGCCCCAAGACCGGCCGCGCGGTTTCGGCGGCGGTGGGCGCCGCGTACCGCGACAAATTGCTGGCCCTGCCCGCCTTCCTGACCCAAGGCGGCGAAGGCGACGCGGCCCAGATCCGCGACGGATTGGCCCTGACCGGCTTTTTCCTGGAACGCCACGTGCGCCCCCATCTGCCGCCCGCCCGCGACCGGTTGGCGGGGCGGTTCGGGGGATGATCACGAATGCCCCTCGCCGCGGCTCCGCTCTCGCTAACCCGGTAAACGAGGATATAGGATCAATGGGCCATGTGTTCGCGGGCCGTTGGCGGCGGTGCGTCGAAATGCCCGGCCGCGATCTCCAGCAGCCACGCCCGCATTTCGCTATGAGGAATCACGCGCGGGTCGGTGTCGGATTCCGCGACGGCGGCTGCCAAAGCGGCACATTCGGCGGCTTCGTCATCGTCTGGATCGGGCAAAATGCGGGTAGTATTGCTCATGGGCTGATTATAGGCGGCGGGAGGGTGGATCTCCAGCCCGCCCGTACACGGAATTCCTGACGGTCCCCCGCGCCCCCAGGCAACCAGCATCGAAATTTCCCACGGCGCGCTCGCCCCCAGTTTCGGATCGGCGTTCAAAAACCAGAACCAGCAATGCGTATCGAGAACAACGATCATTTTTCGGCGTCCCACACCTCGCCGGTCGAGTGCAAATCCTCATCCTCGGCGTAGGATAGCGTTCCCTTGACGGTGCTGTCGCCGCTTGACGGCTCGGCGGGGCTAGGCGCGACACGCGCCACCGGCTTGCAGCACAAGGCGGCGGGCGGCTCCACCGCTTCCTTCACCCCGCAATTCCCGTCATCAACGCCAACATGCGGCCAAGAACGGCAAGGGTGGTTTCATTCAGGGAACCGATCACCGGGCCACATTTATCGCGCCGGATGGCGACGATTTTGTCGGCCATGATCTGCGACGGCCTAGTAAGCCCCGTGCGCGAATCCGCCGGAACCAACAGCCGGTAGATGGGCGCGTCCCGGATGGTTCCGGTCATCGGGCAGACCAGGACCGTTGTGGTCTCGTCCACCCAATCGGTTTGCACGACAACCGCCGGACGGGGCTTTCCCAAATCCCCTTGCAGCGCGACGGTAACGATGTCGCCGCGTTTCATTCCGCCCAGTCGTCCAGATCGGCAAGCGCCGCGTCAAGGAGGGTCATCGCCTCGGCTTCCTCGGGAGCATGTCGCAACAGCGCCGCTTGCCGCCGCGCTTCCTCCCGGAAACCCGGCGCGGCCGGGTCGGGAACCCACAGGCGCAAGAGCTTCATCCCCTGTGCCTTCTGGCTAGCACGATACCGGGCGAACTTGTCCAATCCATCGGACGGTGCGGCGCGGGGCATGACGGGAACTCCCTCGAAAAAATAAATATGGTAGCGCACCACCAAAAAAGCAAGCTTTCCCGTCCGGCGGCAGGGCGATTAAACGCCTTCGTCAAGGGTTGTGCCGCGCCATCGGGAAATCGGTAAGGCGTTCCCAGTACTCAGACTCACCCTTGACGGAATCACCCCGTCGGTTGCATCGTGACACAATCTGCGTCGGGGACGTAAGCAATTCAACAGAATCACTTTCGTTCAGGTGAAATACGACGTGATGGCCAGCTTTGAGAAACTAATGAGGGCCGTGCAGTGAAGAGGCTGTGAGGGCAATATGGTTGAACGAAAGCCGGAAGGCGCC
>CAIULK010000127.1 GCA_903899885.1 uncultured Rhodospirillaceae bacterium | reverse complement strand
CGCGAAGGCGGGGGTCCATGTTGGGGCTAGCAACGATGCTGAACACAACATGCCGTGCCGCCGGACATATGGATTCCCGCTTTCGCGGGGAATGACGAGGGAAAATAGGGTTCTTCCGCAGCCTGTTAGATTATGATGCGACCAAGTCGGATCACATCATGGCTTAATGCCGGATCGAATGATCGTCGGGCAGGCTGACCACCGAAAACCAGAAATCCTTCAACGTCGTCAACGCGGCGACGAAATCATCGTAATCCATCGGCTTGGTGACATAGGCGTTGGCGCCGGCGCGGTAGCAGGCATCGATATCGTCGCGGGCCGACGAGGTGGTGAAGGCCACCACCGGAATGGTTTTCAACAGGGGATCGGCCTTCAGTTCGGTTAGAACTTGGCGCCCGTCCTTCCGCGGCATGTTCAGATCCAGCAGAACCAGCTTGGGCCGGGGGCGGCCGGAGTAATCGCCCTCGCGGCGCAGGAAGGCCATCGCCTCGACCCCGTCGGTGACGTGGTGCAAGATGTCACCCAGCTTCCATTCGGCAAAGGCTTCGCGGACCAATCGCGCGTCGGCGAGATTATCCTCGACCAGCAATATTCCGAAATCGCGCTCGACAATCATCACGGTTCCCTTCGCCCCCACAGGTCGGCATTCTGACAGGAAGTGCCCAAAAGGACAAGGACAGAAGCGTTGACAGGATACGGTCTTCACCCCATTGTCAACCAGGGTGTTGACGTGGGTGCGTGATGGATCTGATCGACCTGATGACGGTGGGGGCCGACCCGGTCAAAGCGGCATTGGACCGCTTGCGATCCATTCTGGACCGCTACGAATCCGACGATTCCAGTCAGCAGGACGAAGCCTTCGAGCGAGCCCGGGCCTATTGCCTCCAAGAATGGGGCGGCTATGGCGAGGGATTGGAAGCCCTAGCCCAGCGGACCGAGGCCGAGGGGGGGGAATCGCTGGACGCGGCGATGGCCGCCTTGCGGTACCGGGAAGAGGCCGAGGAGCCCGGCCGCTTGATCCGCGCGGCGCGGCGCCGGTTGGAGGAACGCACGAAAAACGGCGGCGCGCGGGCGGCCGTTTTGGCTCGTTACGGCAGCGAACAGGCGGCCCTGGCCCCCACGCCGGTCGAACGGCTGTTCATCGAGGCGGCACGGGTTTTGGCCGACGATCCCGACGATCCGTTTTCCCCCCTGGCCGGGTGGTCCTTGCCCTGGCACCCGCTGCCCGACCCATTACGCACGGTGGTATCGCAGGTTATTGCCTTGCCGGAACGGGTTACCGACGCCCATGACGAGTGTCTGTCGTGGGAAGAACGCCGCCGCGAGCGGGCGGTGTTCGGCGACGGCCCGGGCGAGGCGCTGCTGCCCTTGGCGTGTGCGGCGCGGCTGCGGATCGTCGAGGATCTGTGGCGCAAGGATTTGCCCGCCCGCACCCCGGAAGATCTGCGCGCCCGCCTGACCTATTGGTCGGAACAAGGCGGCGACGACGGAACCGGTTACGGCGTGTTGCGCGCCGACCTGGAACGGGTGCTGGCGGCGGGGGCCTTGGCCCGCCCGGCAACCACCGGCAACACCCGCGACGCGGCGCACCGCCTGAAACAAGCCCATCCGGATTGGTCGCTGGCAAGGATCGGCAAGGAACTGGCGATTTCCCGGCAAGCGGTGCATAAGCATCTGAAGCGAGGTGTTTAGTTGGTCCGCTCCGGCCAGAAATCATCGTCGATCATCTGCTCGAACGGCCACGGGCAGAGAGCCGGAAATGTACCGCGATCCAGTGCGGTTTCGCGGGTGGCGGCAATCACCGCATCGCCGTAGCCGTCCAGGATGGCTTCCGCCAGGGTGGCCTTTAAACTTGGATTGTCGCGGAGATGGCGGACGAGTTGCCGGCGTTGTTCCTCAACGGTCAAACGCCACGAATTGGAACGCGCCATCGGCTGGAATTGCCACTTCAGCAAATGCATGAGCAGAACGGCGAGACGGCTGACGAGTTCCCGCTTTTCCGTCTTGCCCATACTCTCGATCTCCTCGGCGATATGGTCGATATCGGCTGCCGACAGCTTTCCGGCGCGCAAAAGGGCCGCCTGTTCGTTCGCCCAGGCGTAAAAATCACGCTCGTAAAGAGTGCTATTCGGCATCGCTCGCCACTCCTTCCCGCTCGGATTTTAGCAGTCCGGGAAATGCCCCGCCAGCATCGACCGCATCCATCAAGCGGCGCAGGAACGCCTCGCCCAGGCGGATTTGCTCGATTTCGATGAATTCGTCGGGCTTGTGGGCCTGGGCGATGTGGCCGGGTCCGCAGACCACCGAGGGGATGCCCGCACTGGCGAACAACCCGGCCTCGGTGGTGTAGGCGACCTTTTGCACCGTCTCCGATCCGGTCAAGGTCAGGGCCAGGCGCACGGCCGGGTCGTCGGCGCGGCAGACCAGCCCATTGGTGCTGTTGTATTCATCCAGCAAAATGCCCGAGGCTTCATCCACCGCCAGCATCTCGGGCACCAGGGACACCGCGAAGGCGCGGATTTCGGCCATCAGGGCGTCGGAATCGTCCTCGGGCAGGTCGCGGATTTCGAATTCGAAGCGGCAGGAGGCGGGGACGATGTTCAAGGCCGTGCCGCCCGAAATGCTGCCGACATGGATCGTGCTGTAAGGCGGATCGAATCCGGCGTCGAACGGGCCTTGTTCACGCAACCGGCGTTGCAGACCGCGCAAGAAGGCGACGATCTCGGCGGCGATCTCGACCGCGTTCACGCCCCGGTGGTTCAAGGCCGAGTGGCCTTGCTTGCCCAGCACGGTGCCGCGCACGCTGCGCTTACCCTTGTGGCCGCCGATCACCGCCATGCCGGTGGGCTCGCCCACCAGGCAGAGGGCGGGTTTGACCGGCAGATGATCAAGGTCCTTGATCAGGCGGCGCACGCCAACGCAGCCGATTTCCTCGTCATAAGACAGGGCGAAATGCACCGGCACCGCCAGATCGCGGGCCGCGAAGTCGGGGGCCAGCGCCAGACACAGCCCCAGGAACCCCTTCATGTCGGCGGTTCCGCGCCCGAACAGGCGGCCCGATCGTTCCTCCAGCCGGAAGGGATCGCTGCTCCAGGCTTGGCCATCGACCGGCACCACGTCGGTATGGCCGGACAAGATCACCCCGGCCTTGTCGTACGGCCCCAGGGTGGCGAACAGATTGGCTTTTTGGCTGGTTTCATCGTGGGTCAGGCGCACGCGGGCGCCGCAGGATTCCAGCCATTCGGCGGCAAAGACGATCAGGTTCAAATTCGAGTTCGCGCTGGTGGTGTCGAACCCGACCAAACGCTCGATCATCTGAAAGGGGGTGAAGCGGCGGGCGGAATCCCTTATCGTGCCGGACATGCTGATCCTTTCCATCGCCCTTGGCGGTTTGGCCGCCCTGTTCGCCATCCTGTTCGTGCTGCAACGCACCGCTCGCCTGCGCGCCCAGGACGAAGCCCGCCACTTGGGCGAAACCGTCCAGGACCTGCGCGCCCGCCTGATCGCCTGGGAAGCGGCGGGCAAGGAGCATCTGGAGCTTCGCCTGAAACTGGCCAAGTTGGAAGAGACTCTGGAGGCCGAACGCCAAAAACCCGCCTTGATCGCCAGCGCCAAGGACCAGTTCAAGGCGGTGGCCGAGGACATCCTGGCCAAGCACGGCGAAACCGTGACCAAGCGCAATCAGGAACAAATCGGCGGCCTGTTGACCCCCTTGCGCGAAAAACTGGCGGAGTTTCAGCAGGGCTTGCAAACCGCCCATACCGAAAGCGCCAAGGACCGCGCCACCTTGGGCGAGCAGATCCGCCAGCTGGCCGAAACCGGCGCCAAGATGACATCCGAAACCCACAACCTGACCCGCGCCTTGAAGGGCAAGTCGCAGACCCAGGGGGCGTGGGGGGAAATGGTGCTGGCCTCGATCCTGGAACGCTGCGGCCTGCGCGACGGCGAGGAATACGTCACCCAACACAGCCACACCACGGAAGACGGCAACCGCCTGCGCCCGGACGTCATCGTCAATCTGCCGGGCGGCGAGAAGATCGTTGTGGATTCAAAGGTTTCCTTGACCGCATTCGAGGCTTATGTGAATGCCGACGGCGAGGCCGAGCGCACAGCGGCGCTTACCCGCCACGTCGCCTCGATGCGCGCCCACGTCAAGGAACTGGGCGCCAAGGCCTATCACCGCACGGCGGCCGACGGGTTGGATTTCGTGATTCTGTTCGTGCCGATCGAGGGCGCCTTGGCGGCGGCCTTGCAGGCCGACCCCGCGCTGACCGCGGCGGCCGCCGAGGCCAACGTCGCCATCGCCTCGCCGACCACCTTGATGATGGCGCTGAAAACCGTGGCCAGTCTGTGGCAGGTCGAACGCCGCAACCGCAACGCCGAGGAAATCGCCGACCGCGCGGGCAAACTGTACGACAAGTTCGTGGGATTCGTCGGCGACATGCAAACCATCGGCGAACGCATCGACAAGGCGCGCGGTGCCTGGGACGACGCGATGAATAAATTGGCGACGGGAAAGGGAAATCTGGTGCGTCAGGCCGAAACCATCAAGGGAATGGGGGCGAAAGCCGCCAAGACCCTGCCCGCCGAGTTGCTCGACGACGACCGGGCGTTGCCCGCGCCCGAAAAATCATGAGCCGCCGCCTGCTCCGTGTCTTCCGCCGCCCGCTGCTGATCGTGCGGGTTTGGCGGACCCGGCTGGTGTTCTGGGGCGGCGCGGTGGCGGTGGCCTTGGCCGCCATTCTGTTCGCCAAGACCAGCGCCGCCGGAAGCCATCTGTTCGCCCAAGGGGTGGCGGCCTATCCTTGGCTGCCCTTCGTCGTCACGCCGCTGGCTTTCGCCGCCGTGGTTTGGCTGACGCGCCGGGTGTTTCCGGGGGCCGAGGGCAGCGGCATTCCCCAAACCATCGCCGCCCTGAAGATTCCGGTTCTGGCCGAACGCCAAAGCGTGCTGTCGTTGCGGCTGGCGGCGGGCAAGATTCTGCTGACCAGCTTGGCCCTGTGCGGCGGCGCCTCGGTCGGGCGCGAGGGACCCAGCGTGCAGATCGGCGCCGCCATCCTGCATTCCTTGGGCAAGTGGGTGCGATTGCCGGCCCAGAATATGGAGACCGCGCTGGTTTTGGCGGGCGGGGCGGCGGGCATCGCCGCCGCCTTCAACACGCCCTTGGCTGGGATCGTTTTCGCGATCGAGGAATTGTCGCGTTCGTTCGAGGAACGGGCCAGCGGCGTGATGCTGACCGCCGTGATCGTGGCGGGTGTGGTCTCGATGGGGATCTTGGGCAATTACAGTTACTTCGGCCATACCGACGCGGTGTTGGCCCTAACCCAGGCGTGGCGGCCGGTGCTGGCCTGCGGTATTTTGGGCGGCGTGCTGGGCGGGCTGTTCGCTCGCATTCTGATCACCTTCGCCTTTGGGATTCCCGGCCGTGCCGGCGACTGGATCAAGGCCCATCCGGTTGCCTTCGCGGCGCTCTGCGGTTTGGGAATGGCGGTGTTGGGGCAGCTCTCGGGCCAAGCGATCTATGGCACCGGCTATGACGAAGCGCGCGGCCTGCTGGAGGGCACCCGCGACCTCGCGCCCAGTTTCGGCTTGCTGAAGCTGGCGGCGACCGTGGTGTCGTATGTCAGCGGCTTGCCGGGCGGCATTTTCGCGCCGTCGCTGGCGGTGGGGGCGGGGATGGGCGCCGATCTGGTTGCCTGGATTCCGGGGATTCCGGCGGGCGCCTTGATCATCCTGGGGATGGCCGGCTATTTCACCGGCGTGGTGCAGGCGCCGATCACGGCCTCTGTCATCGTGATGGAGATGACCGACAACCAAAGCCTGACCCTGCCCTTGATGGCCACCGCGCTGATCGCCTTCGCGGTGTCGCGGGTGGTCTGCCCGCAACCGATCTATCGCACGCTGGCGCAACGGTTCTTGGAAAAGTCGGTGCGGAAGGTCGAGCGGGTCACGGAACAGGCGGTCTGACGCACGCTCAGTGCAGGAACAGCTTGAGACCGCCCAAGAGGAGCCCTGTTTGCGCGAGCAGGAGGCCGACCATCCACTTGATCATGTCGATCTTTGATTCCGCAATCTTCGTCTCGACACCAATAATCCTGGCCTCAAGCCGATGCTCGACCTCGTCGATCTTAGCCTCAAGCCGATGCTCGACCTCGTCGATCTTAGCCTCAAGCCGATGTTCGACATCGTCGATCTTCGTCTCAAGCCGATGCTCGACATCGTTGATCCGGGTTTCCAGGTGGTGTTCGACTTCCAGCAGATCGGACTTTCTGGATGCTTGGCTATCAATCAATTCGGCGAGGGCCGTCACCTGTTCGACCGAAAACCCTGCCGCCTGAAGCTTAAGAATGGCCGATGCGCTCACGCCTTGCCTCCCGGTTACGCCGTTTCTTGGGCAGCTTACCACGGCCGGGCGGTTCATGGCTACGAAGCGCCTTACCCCGACCGCAACGTCAGCACCGCCTGATCCCGCTCGAACAAATACAACAGCGTGCGCAAATTCCCCCCGCGTTCCCCGGCCAATTCCGGGTCGCGTTCCAAAATCAGTTTCGCGTCGTCCTTGGCCACCGCCAGCAAATCGCCATCCTCCGCCGGATCGGCCAGTTTAAATCCCGGCAGGCCGCTTTGGCGGGTTCCCAGCATTTCGCCGCCGCCGCGCAGGCGCAGATCCTCCTCGGCGATCAAGAATCCGTCCTCGCTGGCGCGCATCACCTCCAACCGCGCCTTGGCGGTTTCCGACAAGGGCGAGCCGTAGAGCAGCAAGCAGGTCGAGGCCCGCTCGCCCCGGCCGATCCGGCCGCGCAATTGGTGCAATTGCGCCAAACCGAAACGTTCGGCGTGTTCGATCACCATCACGGTGGCTTGCGGCACATCGACGCCGACCTCGATCACCGTGGTGGCGACCAGCAGATCCAGCTCGCCCGCCCCGAAGGCGGCCATCACCGCGTCGCGGGCCGGTCCCTTCATGCGGCCGTGGATCAATCCGGCGCGGTTGCCGAACAGTTCACTTAAATCCTGGTGGCGCTGTTCGGCGGCGGCCAAATCGCTGGTTTCCGATTCCTCGACCAGCGGGCACACCCAGAAGGCGCGGGCGCCGCCCTGGACGGCACGCCGCACGGCGCCCACCACCTCGTCCAAGCGGGTCAGCGGCAGCACGCGGGTGTCAACCGGTTTGCGGCCCGGCGGCTTTTCATCCAGGCGCGAGGAATCCATATCGCCGTAAGCGGTCAGCAGCAGGGTGCGGGGGATCGGGGTGGCGGTCATCGCCAGCACATCGACCGCGCGGCCCTTGTTGGTCAGCTCCAGGCGCTGATGCACGCCGAAACGATGCTGCTCGTCGATCACCGCCAAGCCCAGATCGCGGAAGACCACGTCCGCTTGAAACAAGGCGTGGGTGCCCAGCAAGATGTCAACCTCGCCATTGACAACGCGGGAGAGCACCGCGTCGCGCGCCTTGCCCTTGTCACGCCCGGTCAGAAGGGCGACCCGAACCCCGGCGCTGGCGGCCAACGGTTCGATAGTGGAATGATGTTGCCGGGCCAGAATTTCGGTGGGCGCCATCAAGGCGGCTTGGGCGCCGGATTCGACCGCCGTCAGCATCGCCAGCAGGGCGACCACGGTTTTGCCGCTGCCGACATCGCCTTGCAGCAGGCGCAACATCCGCAAGGGCGAAGCCATGTCGGCATCGATTTCCGCCAGCGACCGGGTTTGCGCCCCGGTCAGGGAAAAGGGCAGGGCGTTCAACACCTTGGCGCGCAATCTTCCATCGCCATGGAAGACCCGGCCCTTGGCTTGGCGCATGTGGCGGCGCATCATCGCCAGGGCCAGCTGGTTGGCCAGCAGCTCGTCATAGGCCAAACGGCGGCGCGCCGCCGTGGAATCGGCTTGGGGATTGTGCAGCGCGGTCAGCGCGTCGCGCCAACCCGGCCAGTTCTGGCGGCTTTTCCAGGCTGGATCCTGCCATTCGGGCAAATCCGGGGCTTGGGCCAAGGCGGCATGCACCCATTTGCCGATCTGTTTGGCCGAGATTCCGGCGGTCAGGGGATAGACCGGCTCGACCACGGCGATCGTATCTCGTTGGTCCAGCGTAACGATATGGTCGGGATGGACGATCTGCGCCTCGCCGTTGAAGCGGTCGACCAAACCGCTGACCACCCGCACCTCGCCGACCGGCAAGGTGCGGCGCAGCCAGTCCTCGCGGCCGTGGAAGAACACCAAGGTGATGAACCCGGTTTCGTCGGAACAGCGCACGCGGGTGGGGCGGCGCGGCGAATCCGGCGGGGTGTGGGCCTCGATCATCACGGTCAGGGTGGCGACTTGGCCGCCCGGCGCGTCGGCGACCATGGGGGTGAAGCGGCGGTCGATCACCCCCGATGGGCGGTGCCACAACAGATCCACCACATGCGGTCCGCTCAGCCGCTCGACCAGCGGGGCAAGCCGCGGCCCCAGCCCAGGCAGCGAGCCGACCGGCTTAAACAACGGATTCAGCGAAGATGGACGCATGGCGGGTTGACGAAAACGAGGCGGTTGGTCTCTATGGTAGGGTGCCTTACGGAGCAGGCAAATGGAACCCCGTCTGAAACGTCTGCTGTTCCGCGCCCGCCATATGGGCTCGAACGAGAACGATCTGTTGTTCGGCGGTTTCGCCGAACGCTATCTGGAACGCTTGTCGCCCGAACAATGCGAGCGATTCGAAACCCTGATCGCCGAAAACGATACCGACCTTTACGATTGGGTCACCGGCAAACGCCCGCCACCGTCGTGTTTCGATCATGATGTGATGGCACTTATTCAGAATTTTGTTCAGAAAGAAGCGTCACGACATTGAAATCGCTTGAATTATATGTGTCGGAACCGGGGCGGATCACCGCTACCGGCGCGGTCGAGGGGGTGGATGCCCTGATGCTGGCATCCCTGGCGCGCGGCAAAACCCGCGACCTGTTGTTCGTGGCGCGCGACGACGGCCGGGTGGCCCGGGTGGCCGAGGCCTTGGCGCTGTTCGCCCCCGATCTCGACATTCTGGATTTCCCCGCCTGGGATTGCGTGCCCTATGACCGGGTTTCGCCGCACGGCGACGTGCTGGCGCGCAGGCTGGATGTGTTGGGCCGTTTGGCGCAAGGGTCTGGCCCAGGCCGGATCGTTTTGACCACGGTGGCCGGGCTGCTGCAACGCGTGCCGCCGCGCCGGACGCTGGAGAAGGCGGGGCTCTCGGCCAAGGCGGGCGGGCGGGCCGATACCGACGCCTTGGTGCGCTACCTTGCCGATCACGGCTATACGCGGACCGACACGGTGATGGAACCCGGCGAATACGCGGTGCGCGGCGGCATCGTCGATCTGTTCCCGCCGGGCACGCCGGAACCCTTGCGCCTGGATCTGTTCGGTGACGAGATCGAGGCGATCCGCCGGTTCGATCCGGTCAGCCAGCGCACCACCGGCACTGTCAATGGGTTTACATTGGGGCCGGTCAACGAGGTGGGGCTGGATTCCGCCTCGATCGCCCGCTTCCGCTCGGGCTATCGCGAGTTGTTCGGCGTGCCGTCGTCGGACGACCCCTTGTATGAATCGATCTCGAACGGCTTGCCCTTTTCCGGGATGGAGCATTGGCTGGCACTGTTCCATGACGGGCTGGACACCCTGTTCGCCTATCTGCCCGACGCCGCCGTGGTTCTGGATTCCCAAGCCGACGAGGCCGCCGAGGCCCGGCGCACCCAGATCTGGGAATATTACGAGGCCCGGCGTTCCGCCCAAGGCACCGGCTTGGCCGAAGCGGGGATGATCTATCAGCCGATGCCGCCGCCGAAAATGTTTCTTGATCAAAACGAAGTCGAGCGGCTGCTGGCCGCCCGCCCGGTGATCGCCCTGTCGCCCTATGCCGCCCCCGAGGGCGTCAATGTGGTTGACACGGGCGGCCATGCCGGGCGCGAGTTCGCCGACGTCCGCACGCAACCCGGCGTCAACCTGTACGAAGCGGTCCGCGATCACATCAAGGCCGAACCCCGCAAGGTGATTCTGGCCGCCTGGACCAATGGCTCGCGCGACCGCCTGTGTCATGTGCTGGCCGACCACGGATTACCCGTGACGGTGGCCGAGGATTGGGCGGCGGCGCAAGCGTCAACCGGGGTTGCCGCCGTCGTGCTGGGGATCGAGCACGGCTTCACCACCCCCGATCTGGCGGTGATCACCGAACAGGATATTCTGGGCGACCGTTTGGCCCGTCCGGCCCGCAAGAAGAAACGCGGCGCCCAGATGATCGCCGAGGCGGGATCCTTAAGCGAGGGCGATCTGGTCGTCCATGTCGAGCACGGCATCGGGCGTTATGACGGGTTGGCGACCATCGCGGTCGGCGGCGCCCCGCACGACTGTTTGCGCATCCTGTACGACGGCAACGACAAGCTGTTCGTGCCGGTCGAGAATATCGACGTATTGAGCCGCTTCGGCTCGGAGGATGCCGGGGTTTCGCTGGACCGCTTGGGCGGCACCGCGTGGCAATCGCGCAAGGCCAAGCTGAAGAAGCGCATCGAGGACATGGCCGCGCAGTTGATCAAGGTCGCCGCCGAGCGCCAGATCCGCAACGCCGAACCCTTGGCGACGCCGGAAGGGCTGTGGGACGAATTCTGCGCCCGTTTCCCCTATGCCGAGACCGACGACCAACTCGCCGCCATCGAGGATGCGCTGAACGATTTGAAATCGGGCCGCCCGATGGACCGCTTGATCTGCGGCGATGTCGGCTTCGGCAAAACCGAGGTGGCGTTGCGGGTCGCCTTCGTCGCGGCGATGGCCGGGCATCAGGTGGCGGTGGTGGTGCCGACCACGCTGCTGGCGCGTCAGCATTTCGCGACCTTTTCCGCCCGTTTTTCGGGCCTGCCGATCAAGGTCGGGCAATTGTCGCGGCTGGTTACCGCCAAAACCGCGACCCAGGTCAAGCAAGGCGCCGCCGACGGCACGCTGGACATCGTGGTGGGCACCCACGCGCTGCTGGCCAAGGGGATTTCGTTCAAGCGTTTGGGCCTGTTGATCATCGACGAGGAACAGCATTTCGGGGTCTCGCACAAGGAGCGCCTGAAACAGCTGAAGGCCGACGTCCATGTGCTGACGCTGACCGCCACGCCGATTCCGCGCACCCTGCAATTGGCCCTCAGCGGGGTCAAGGCGATGAGCGTGATCGCCACGCCGCCGGTTGATCGCTTGGCGGTGCGCACCTATGTGCTGCCCTTCGATCCGGTGGTGGTGCGCGAGGCGATCCTGCGGGAACGCTATCGGGGCGGCCAGATCTTCTATGTCTGCCCGCGTCTGGCCGATATCGACCGGGTTGCCGAACGCCTATCCAAACTGGTGCCCGAAGTGCGAACGGCGGTGGCGCATGGCCGTCTGACCCCCACCGATCTGGAAGAGGTGATGGTCGCCTTCGGCGAACGGCGCTACGACGTGCTGCTCTCGACCAACATCATCGAATCCGGGCTCGACATGCCGGCCGTCAATACCTTGATCATCCACCGCGCCGATATGTTCGGGCTGGGGCAATTGTACCAATTGCGCGGCCGGGTCGGGCGCGGCAAGGCGCGCGGCTATGCCTATTTCACGCTGCCGCCGGATAAAACCCTGTCGAAGGCCGCCGAAAAACGCCTGAACGTGATGCAGGCCCTGGATATGCTGGGCGCCGGATTCCAGCTGGCCAGCCACGATTTGGATATCCGAGGGGCGGGCAACCTGCTGGGCGACGAGCAATCGGGCCATATCCGCGAGGTCGGCATCGAATTGTACCAACGCCTGCTGGAGGAAGCGGTGCTGGCGGCGCGCGGCGAGGACGAAGCCCCCGGCCATGATTGGTCGCCCGCCATCGCGCTGGGCACGCCGGTCTTGATCCCGGAAGGGTACGTTCCCGATCTGCCGGTGCGGCTGTCCTTGTACCGGCGGATCGCCGCCGTCGCCGATCAGGCGGAATTGGACGCGTTGGCCACCGAGTTGGTCGATCGTTTCGGCGCCTTGCCGGTGGAGGTCGAGAACCTTTTGGCCGTGGTGGCGATCAAAACCGTCTGCCGGCGGGCGGGCATCGACAAGATCGATTCCGGTCCCAAGGGCGTGGTGCTGTCGTTCCACAACAACAGCTTTCCCAACCCGGCCGGATTGGTTGAATTCATCACCCGCCAGACCGGCACGGCGAAACTGCGCCCCGACCACAAACTGGTGGTCTCGCGCACCTGGGACGATGCCCGCCAAAGGGTGGACGGGGTGTCGCGCTTGGTGAAAATCCTGGCGGATTTGGCCGGGGTGTAACGGCCTTGATCGGGCCGCGTATCGACGCGATCTCTTAACCAAAAACTCAGCGGTTGCACCGAGTCTGGCATTTTGGCACACTTTCGTCAAGGAATCGTCGGTTTGGTTACTGTCAGCATACTACGTCAGTGCAAAAAAGTGCATTTGCGCCGTAATCCCAAGGGGGCAGGGGATGAAATCGAAGATGGACGATGCTGTTAATCGGTTATGCGAGAAATTCGTCTTAGACCTTTCGGCCATTTCTTCAGAACCCTATTTCCGCACCGCGATCATGCAAATGGCAGTCCGCGAAGTTGCATGGGGATTTCTACATGAGGAGATGGGTGGGCAGCACGAAATAGCTGACCAACTCGGCACGATGGGGGACTCATTACCTAATTTGACAAAACGCTCCTGTCTCCACTGGGTAACAAAACCGACATTTTCTTTATCGAGCGCCGCCCGGCTGTGTTGATAATTGGTCATTACCGGCCGCCAGAAGCCGCTTGTTCCTATTTCGTGCCGCCTTGGCGTACAAGAACCGCACTTTCGCCCGGTGACCCCAATGCCGGACATGCGCCGCCGATCCAACGGTGATACGGTGAAGGCAATCAAGGAGAATGCATAATGGGTGCCATTACTTTCGACACGCTGGCGGCAGTCCAACGTCTGCGTGAAGCTGGATACGAGGAGAAGCAAGCCGAAGCGATTGTCCGCGTCATTGGTGATTCCCAGGATCAACTCGTCTCGCGTGAGCACTTCGATGCCCGCTTTACCCTGCTTCAGTGGATGGTCGGCTTCAATCTCGTCCTCAGCTTACTCGTCCTCAGCAAGCTCTTCCTGCACTGAAAATCCTGGGGCCGGGGGTTGAGCCGTTACAGTCCCATCGCGACAAAGGCCGTGCGTTTGCTGCCGTCCATGGACGCGTGATTTCGGGCAATCCCGAAGCCGTAGGCTGCCGCCAGCGCCGCCGCGTCGGGTGCATTTCCATAGGCCGCCAAATTCAGCGGTCGCGCCAAGGCGGATCGCAACAGCCCGTCATCACGCAGGCCGGGGCTTCCACCGTGCTCCGCCAGCTGCGCTTCGTGAATATCCAGCACGACGCTGTCAAGCAGCCATTCCCAGGCCATCGGGATCACTTGGCCAGCGCACGCAGCACATTGCGCCGCCGTTTCATGATCCGTTCGGCCGCCTGCATCTGTTTTTCAAAGGCCGGATCATACGGGGTGATGCGGTACCCATCCGGCGATTCGGTCAAATAGACCATATCGCCCTTCTCGACCTTGAGACGGGCGGCGGCCTCCTTGGGCAGGACGAAGCCGATGGAATTACCGATCTGGGTGAGTTTCAGTGCGAGCATGCGCCCCTCCCGGCGTATGAACGCATGTTATAATGCGGTGCGCAAGAAATCGGCTGTTTTCCAACGCCTTGCTTTACCCCCGAACCGAAACCGGCGCCAACCGCGTCACGGTCTGGTTCGGTGCCTCGAATTCCTGGGCGGCGTCCAGCATGCGCAGCAGAATGCCGGGTTCGTGGGCGCCCGCGATGGCGAAGCGGCCGTCGAAGATGTAGCAGGGGATGCCGCTAACCCCTTGGCGGTGCGAGCGGGCGTTTTCGGCCAAGGTGGCGTTCAGATCCTCGTCGGAAATCAAGATCGCGGCGACATCGGTGATCGGCAATTCCAAACGGCGGCCCAGATCCAGCAACACCTCGGGGCGTCCGATATCGCGGCCCTCGACGAAATAGGCGTGGAACAGGGTTTCGATCATCACGGCCTCGCGCCCTTCGCGGGCGGCCAGCCGGATCAGGCGGTGCGAGGCCAGCGAATTGGGCGTGCGCTCGATCTTGTCGAGCGCGAAGGGGATCCCCTCGGCCTCGCCGGCTTGGCGGATCGCCGCTTCCAGCCGCTCGACCCGCGCCGGGCCGCCGAATTTCTTGTCGAGATAGGCGCGCCGGTCGATCCCCTCGGGGGGAATGTCGGGATTGAGCAAGAAGGGCCGCCAACAAAAAATCGGCTGAATCGCGGGACGTGCCGCCAAGGCGCGTTCAAGCCGACGCTTGCCGACATAGCACCAAGGACAGATCGTGTCGAAAACGACGTCGATCCGCATGTCAGCACGCGGCTTGCCGGGCCCGCGCCAGCAAGGCGGCCACGTCGTCCTCGGGCCGGGCGGCGGTGATGCCCGCCTGCACCCAGGCCTTGACCGGCTGATACACCTCGGCGACCGCGAAATCGGTATAGGCCAGAATCCCGGCGATCCGGTGGACCACCGCCTCGGCCTCGGCCAGCGGGGTGTCGGGCAGGATGGCGGTGAATTCGGTGGGGCCGGTGCGGCCGACCATGTCCTCGGCGCGCAGCAACCCATTGATCCATTCGCCGACCTGACGGGTTAGATGGCGGGCGGCGGAATCGCCGAATTGGGTGCGAATCCCCTCGATATTGGGGGCCGAGAACACCGCCAAGGTGAGGTGGCGGCCATGCTCGCTGGCCACCGCCAAACGATCGGCGAGATAGGCTTCCAGGAATGGGCCGGTATAGACGGTGGTTTCCTGGTCCTGCGCCGGACCGGTCAGAAAGCGGGCCAGCGCGGCACGCATCGACAAACGGGTCTGCTGGCGGCGCACCAGGGCCAAGACCGAGGCCCGCACCAAATCCGGGTCGGAGCCGGGTTCGAATACCCGCGAGGCGCCCAGCCGGTAGCCCTGCTCCAAATCCCGCGCGCCCAGCAAGATGACCGGCAGGTTGAACAGCCTTGGGTTGTGGCGGACATGGGTGCAAAAGCCCATCACCGCCTCGCCGTCGTCGTCGCAGTCGAGCAAGGCGGCATGCATGTCGCGCTCGGACAGCAGGGATTCGGCGGCATAGACCGTGTCGGCGGACACCAGGTCAGCGTCGTTCGCCAGGGCTTGGGCGGCGGCGGCCGCTTTGGCGCCCACCGTCAGCACCACCGGGCGGCCCGGGGGGGCAACCGGCGTGGTATCGACCTCGATCCCGAATCGCCGGGCGACGGCGGCGCGTTGTTCCAGCTCGGCGCGCATCGTCGATAGCCGGACCAGCGGGCGCAGACGGGCAAGAAACTCGGTCTCCCAGGCATCGGCGCCAATCACCTCGTCGATCCCGGAATCCAGGGCCCCGGCGAAGTTGCGGGTGTCGGTGTCGTCGGTCAGCCAGATCACCGGGGTGCCTGACCGGGTTTTGTGGGCCAAGGCCGCGACCGGGCCATCGGCGACGATCGCCACATCGGCGGCCATGTCGGCGGCCAAACCGTAACCGGCTTGGGTCAGCATGGCGCGAAGATCGCGGGTATGGCGTCCCTTGGTATCGAGAAGGGCGATCGTGGCGAGCGTACTCATTTTCAAAAGGCTCCCGTCGGTGTTCTGGCCTGATCATACGGGCAGACGGCGCCGGGTTCAAACATTGCGGGTTGGTTTGGGCTTCTCAAAGCCGGTCCGCGGGGCTATATGGGGGCTTTCAAGCGGCCAGCGGGTTGTCGGGTCATGGATTTGGAACGATTGACGATCGTTGTCCCGTACCGGGACCGTCTCGCCCATTTGCGCGAATTCATTCCCCACATGGCCGCCTATTTCTCCCGCGATGTCGCGGCCAGCGTGCTGAACGTCCGTATTTTGGTGGTCGAGCAGGTGGCGGGCGGGCCGTTCAACCGCGGCCTGATGAAGAATATCGGGTTCCTGGAATCGAAGGCCCATTCCAGCCAAATCTGCTTCCACGACATCGATTATCTGCCGGTCTGGGCCGATTATTCGCCGATCGACCGACCGGCCTGCATCGTCTGGTATGGCGCCGAGGTGCGGACGATCAGCGCCAAAAGCAGCAAATTGATCCGCGCCAACCTGGAAAAAACGTTCGGCTGCGCGGTCTTGATGCCGACGGCCGATTTCGCGGCGGTCAACGGCTATGCCAACGCCTATTGGGGGTGGGGCTACGAGGATTGCGACCTGATGAACCGCTTCTCGCTGGCCAGGATTGCCTTGGGTCGGCGCAAGGGCACCTTCCGCCCGCTCGACCATGACAGCGACGGCTATAAGGTGAACGGCGCCCCGTCGGGCGAAAGCTTGGCCAACAAGGTGATTTACGACGCCCGCTGGGCCAACGACGCGGCCGCCCAAGCCGCGATGGACGCGGACGGATTGGCCCAAACCCGGTACGAGATCATCAAGCGCGTCCCCTTGCCGCCGCCGCCGACGCTGGAGCGCGACATTCCGATCGAGATGCTCACGGTCCGCGTGCCGTTGCCGTCGTGACCGCCTGGCGGAATTTGTCGATCGAGGGGATCCGCAGCAGCGGGCCGTCGAAGCGCAGCAAATCCTCGGCCTCCATCCGCGCCAGGGCGCGGGAAAACGACTCGCGGGCGATTCCGACGATCGCCGCCAGATCCCGGCGCAGCACCGGAACCTCGGCGGACCAGCTTCCGTCCGGCTCGGGCTGGCCGAAACGTTCGACCAACTGGCCGAACAGCAACAGTAGCCGGTCGTCCATCGACAGGGTCATCCGGGCCAGGATGGCGTCCTCGGCGTAATCGAGTTCATGGGCGACATGCTGGGCGAAGGCGCGTTCCAGCGACCGGTTGTTGGCGAAGGCCAATTCGGCGACGTCGGCCGGAATGCAACACACCCTGACGTCGGAGGCGCATTGGGCGGTCACCGTGTGGCGCTCCTTGGTCGCGAAGGCGCGAAATCCGAAGGTCGCGTAGGGCACCACCATCCGGGTGACGATGCTGTTGCCGTCGTGATCGACCTTGCGCAACAAAACCACCCCCTGCAACAGGCGGTATAAGGCCGAGACCTCGTCGCCCTCATGGAAAAAGGTGTCGCCCTTGCGAAAGGTGCGGATGGTCTTGCGGGTGCTGAGGGTGGACAGGATTTGCGCGGGAACGCCGGTCCAACTGTCGGGCGTCACCAATCCGCAGGTTTGGCAAGTGACCGCTTGGCCGGGCATCGGCGCCGTCGCGCGGGCCGCGAAATCAACCGGCATCGAGGCTGGTCCCGGTCAAGCGGAGCAATTCGTCCGCGAATCGCGCGGCCGATGGACTGCGCGCATGGGTTCTTGAAAACACGGCCAAATCCTCGGCCCGCAGTCGCCGAATGCAGCGCGACACGGTTTCCGCGGTCATCCCGGCCAAGGCCCCCATGTCGGCGCGGCCGACGGGCAGGGCGATGCGCAGGCCGTCCTTGTCCAACCGGGTGGCGTGGTGGCGGGCCAGACGGCCCAGCAGCACGACCATGCGGTCGCGAACGCCCAAGGCGGTCATTTCCAGCATCCGCTCTTGGACCTCGGCCAGTTCGTCGGCGAGATGATGAAAGAACAGCCCTTCCAGATCGCGGCTGGCGTCCAGCGCCGCCTCGGCGACCGGGCGCGGAATGCGGCAGATCAGGCAATTCGTGCCGCAACGGGCCGATACCGGGTGGTGTCCGCCGTTCATCAAACCGCGAAATCCCAGGGTGGTTCCCGGGATCGCCAGATGAATCGCCACATTTTCGCCCCCGGTGCCGCGTCGCCCGACAACGACGGTGCCTTCCAGCACGGCGAACAGGCTGTCGACGGGTTGGTCTTGTTCGAACAGCACGCTTCCCCGGCGCAAACGCCGCCGGTCGCGGGTTTGTTCCAGCAAGGTGATCAGATCGGGCGATAGTTTGCCGCCGACCGGACAGGCGCGGCACGAGGGCCGGATGGAATAAGAGGCGGAGGGCATGGGTCCGTCACGTCGGTTGTCTCCGCCGAATTTAGGCGGCAAAAACCGGGGAACGGGTGATCTTGGTCAAGACCTTCCTATAATCCGTCGAGCGCGGCCACCGGCAAGGGATCGGGCAAAAGATCGCGCCGCACATAGGTCAGTTGGGCCCGGTGCGCCATTTCGACCTGTCCCGCCCATAGGATGTGGGTCACCGACAGCATCTCATCGACCACCCGGCGGGTGGATTCGCTGTGTACTTCCAGGTACACCACCTTGGCCTCGCGGGCCCGGTGGCGCAGGCTGAGCAGGATTTCGACCTCGCACCCCTCGGTGTCGATTTTCAAAAGGTCGATCGCCCCGATCTTTAGCGAATCCAGGAACGGCCCGGCATTCTTCAGGACGATCTCGATCTTCTGGTCGTCGGCGCGGTTGCTGGAATGCACCGAGCTGTGGGTCGAGGAGTCCTTGCCCCGATAGAAATGGGTGCTGCCGTCGGCGTTCGACAGGCCGAAATTGTGGATATCGCAGTTGCCCAATTCGGCGGCGTTGACGGTCAGCAGCGCGAAGGCGTCGGGGTCGGGCTCGAAGCAGACCAGCTTCGCCTCCGGGTAATTGGCGCGGAAATAGCCCGCCGAAATGCCGACATTGGCGCCGATATCGACGATCACCCCGGGGTCGCCCGCGAACGGGATAATCGGATAATCCTTGCGCTCGAAGATCTCCTTGACCACCCATTTGCAGCCGGGGGTATCGTGAATCCGCAGCGCGTATTTCGCCGCGATCCCTTGGATGGTGATGGAGATGACATCGGCCGTCGAATCCACGGAACCTCTCCTTGATTGGCTTGATTTTCGGGCAAGATAGCCCGCGCGACGGGATTTGAGAAGCGAAGGCGTTAATCCACCAGGACCGCCGCCGATTTGGCGTCGAACAGATGGACGCGCGCCAGATCGTGATTGGCGGGATGGACCGCGACAACGATGTCGGCGATCCCGGCGCGGGCCAAGGCGGCCAGACGATGGCGCCCGCTTTCCAGATGAACGAAGGCCGGACTGATCGGATTGCTGTCAAAGCAGAGCAGGGCGGGCGCCGGAACAACGCCACCGTCGCGGATAACCTGTTCCCAATGCTCGGCCCACTCCGGTTTGTCCGGGGCATCGGGGTCCATGAACAGACGGCGCGGGTTGCGCTCCCACAGGGTCATCACGGTCGCCAATTTGGCCGGAAGGGCGCGGTAGCCCAGGGCCGCGAATTCGGGATCGAGCTGGAAACGCACCGTGCCCATGGAGTCTCCCGTGTCGCTGGCGTTTTGGAACCCCGCGACGGTAGGGGGCTCGGCGGCGGTTTTCAAGGAGATATGCCGAGTGGAAGAGCGAAACCGGTTGGATGTGTGTCTGGCGTTAGGCCCGTCAAACCGAAAATCGGATTAAGTGTTTTCGGCGCGGGCGGCGTCGGTTAAGACGGTGCCGCATCGCCGACAGCGCCTGTCATGGATGATCGGCGGCATTCCGCATTGGGGACAGGTTGGGCCGGTATAGGCCTTCCTCGGCACCGAGCAAACCGCCTGACCGCAAAACCGGCAGAGCGTGGCGGACGCTTTGATTTTTTTCCGCGCAATATGGACAGTTGCGAGACAATGCAAACTTGAGGAGTGCGCGGGCCGCCGTCACCAGCAGCCACAGCACGAGTAGCACGTATACCAGGAACCCCATTAGCTACCCGCTCAAGCTCTTATTCGCCAATGAACCAAACGTAATGTCGATATATAGCTCTCTCAAGGGACTTTTTCGCGTGGCGTTTCGTCCGGCGCGTGCCGGGTGTGCATTTGCTTGTAACGCATTGAAATCATGGCGGATTGGGTGTTCGCTGACACGTTAGGAAAACAAGGCGTTACAGCCGTATATTTTACATAACCCATCAATACACCCATCGAAATTTCCGTCAGTGCGCGGGGTGCATCGGCTGCGCCACGAGGCGCACGCCCAAGGCGGCGCAAACGCGGCTGATCGTTTCAAAGCGCGGTTCGCTGCCGGGTCGAAGAGCTTTGTACAGGGCTTCGCGAGCGATGCCGGAATCCTTCGCGACCTGCGACATTCCACGCGCACGGGCGATGTCGCCGATCGCGGCGGCCAGCAGCGCCGGGTCGTTCTCTTCAAGAACGGCTGTCAGGTATGCCGCCACATCCTCTTCGCTGTTCAGATATTCGGCCGCATCGAACTCGGGAAGGCCGGAAACCTTAAAGCGAATTTTCCGCATGTTCCAACGCTTGCACAACGGCGACAAATACGACGGCACCGGCATCGGATTGGCGGTTTGCCAAAAGATCGTCGAATGTCACGGCGGGCGAATCTGGGTTGAGTCGGTCCTGGGACGCGGAT
>CAIULK010000126.1 GCA_903899885.1 uncultured Rhodospirillaceae bacterium | reverse complement strand
GCGATGGACGCTGCCATCGCGCAATTCGGCCTTCTGGTTGGACCGGAATTTGGCTATTCTGGCGTCAGTCAGGGGCGGATGGGCCGCCCATCTGGGAAATGTCGGTTCATAAAATACGCCGGTCAACAACTCGTCACCCGGGAAGCGGAACGCAAACTGCTTGATGCGTCCTTATCCGACTTGGCGGGCGCCCGAAACGTGCTGACCCCACGCGCCGCCGAGGTTGCCAAGGCGATCGCCGACCTTGACATTGGCGCGACGCCGAACAGCGCACCGGAGACTACCCGGACTATTGCCACAAAAACTGGCTTCCTCCGCGGTTTTTTCGCCGCAATCGCCAGGGTCGGCCTGGAACAGGTCGGACAACTCCGCGCGAATATAAAAAACAAAGTTGGGTACGACATCACGAAAGAAATAACAAAACATCTTCTTAGCGTCGGATTTTCCCAAATCCTTGATTTTCTTAGGGCGTCGGTGCCGTCCCTTCTCTTACTTTCCAGCAAATGGCCAACGATATTCGACTTTATTCCGCCCTTGCTCCGTCTATTTGGCCTCCTCGACTGAAAGCCCCCGATCGTTCCGCTTCCTCAAGATCTCCAGCAGCGTCGCCGCCGCTTCCGCCAGATTGGTGCCGGGACCGAAGATCGCCGCTACCCCGGCGTCGGTCAGATCCGCATAGTCGCCCGCCGGGATGACCCCCCCCGCGATCACCGGAATGTGGCCGCCGCCCTGTTTGCGCAGTTCCGAAATCATCGCCGGGATCAGGGTTTTGTGACCGGCCGCCAAGCTCGACGCCGCGACCAGATCGGCCTTCCACTCGATCGCCCTCGCCGCCGCTTCCTCGGGCGTTTGGAACAAGGGCGCCACCACCGCCTCGAAGCCCAGATCGGCTAGGGCCGAGGCCGCCACCTTGGCGCCCCGGTCATGGCCGTCCTGGCCCATCTTGACCACCAGGATCTTCGGCTTGGCGCCTTGCGCCGCCGCGTAATCCCCCACCGTGCGCCGGACCTCGACGAACACCGCGTCGTCGGCGCGCACCCCGCCGTAAACGCCCGACACCGTGCGCACCTCGGCCGCATGACGGGTGAACACGGTTTCAAGGGCCGCCGACACTTCGCCCACCGTGGCCCGCGCGCGCACCGCCGCCACCGACAGATCCAGCAGATTGCCACCGCCGGTTTTCGCGGCCTCGGTCAAGGCGGACAGCGCGGCTTGGGTCGCGGCATCATCGCGCTCGGCGCGCAGCTTGGTCAAACGCGCCACCTGCTGGGCACGCACCGACCGATTATCGACCTCCAGGATGTCAAGCGGGGCTTCCTCGTCGGGCCGGTATTTGTTGACACCGACCACCACATCCTCGCCGCGGTCGATACGGGCTTGGCGGGCAGCGGCGGCTTGTTCGATTTGGCTTTGCGGGAACCCGGCTTCCACCGCGCGGGTCATGCCGCCCAGGGATTCGACCTCCTCGATCAACGCCCAGGCTTTCGAGGCCAGCGCATCGGTCAGGCTTTCCACATAATAGCTGCCCGCCATCGGATCGACGACATGCGGGATGCCGGTTTCCTCGGCCAGGATCAGCTGGGTGTTGCGGGCGATACGGGCCGAGAACGGGGTGGGCAGGGCCATCGCCTCGTCCAGCGCGTTGGTGTGCAGCGATTGCGTTCCGCCCAGCACCGCCGCCATCGCCTCGACCGTCGTACGGATGACGTTGTTGTAGGCGTCTTTCTCGGCCAAGGACACGCCGGAGGTCTGGCAATGGGTGCGCAGCGCCATCGAGGACGGTTTTTGCGGGTCGAAGGTCCTAACGATCCGCGCCCACAGCAGGCGGGCGGCGCGCAGCTTGGCGACCTCCATGAAGAAATTCATGCCGATGCCGAAAAAGAACGACAGGCGCCCGGCGAATTCGTCGATCGCCAGACCCTTGTTCCTCGCCGCGCGAATATATTCCCAGCCATCGGCCAAGGTGAAGGCCAATTCCTGCACCGCCGTCGCCCCGGCTTCTTGAATGTGATAGCCGGAAATCGAAATCGAATTGAATTTCGGCATCTTTTCCGCCGTATAGGCGATGATGTCGGCGATGATCCGCATACTGGGGGCGGGCGGATAGATATAAGTGTTGCGGACCATGAATTCTTTCAGAATATCATTCTGAATGGTGCCCGACAGCTTTTCCGGCCCCACCCCCTGCTCCTCGGCCGCGACGATATAGCCCGCCAGCACCGGCAGCACCGCGCCGTTCATGGTCATCGACACGCTCATTTTATCCAGCGGGATGCCGTCGAACAGAATCTTCATGTCCAGGATCGAATCGATCGCCACCCCGGCCTTGCCGACATCGCCGACCACGCGCGGATGATCGCTGTCATAGCCCCGATGCGTCGCCAGATCGAAGGCGACCGACAGCCCCATTTGCCCCGCCGCCAGATTGGCGCGGTAGAAGGCGTTGGATTCCTCCGGCGTCGAGAACCCGGCATATTGGCGCACCGTCCACGGCCGGTTGGCGTACATGCTGGCGCGCGGACCGCGCACGAACGGCACGAACCCCGGCAAGCCGTCCAGATGCTCCAGCCCGGCCAGATCGGCGGCGGTGTACAGCGGCTTGACCGCGATCCCCTCCGGCGTTTGCCAAACCAGCGAGGCGTCGGACGCCCCTTTCAGCTCCTTCTCGACCAAGCGCCGCCAGTCGTTCAAATCGGGTTTTGGAAATTCGCTCATGACACCTCCGGGTGGGAGTATAGCTACACTTGTCCCCGCCCGCAAAAGCGTTTCGGACTTGCGCTTCGCCCGAACGTGGAGTAAACGACCAGCGACGGAGGAAGAGATGACGGATCAAGGGTCCATCGCTGACGTGCTTGTGTTCGCGAACGATGCGGACCGCACCCCCGTCACCACCAAAACCGGCACCAAGACTATCCGCTAAAACGCGGGCCGGTTCGTTTTGATTTCACGAAAAGGCCTGCGGAGCGATCCCGCGGGCCTTTCGCGTTTTAGGTCCGGGACGCTTACAGGCCGGAACAACGGAGAAGGCGAAGATGGGTTACAAAGTTGCTGTCGTCGGGGCCACCGGCAATGTCGGGCGCGCCATGCTGGAAATCTTGGAAGAGCGCAAGTTCCCGGTCAGCGAAGTGGTCGCCTTGGCCAGCGAACGCTCGGTCGGGCGCGAAGTGTCGTTCGGCGACAAGATCCTGAAATGCCAGGATCTGGCCAAGTACGACTTCAAGGGCGTCGATATCGTGCTCAGCTCGCCGGGCGCCAAGGTGTCGGCGGCGCACAGCCCGCGCGCGGCGGCCGCCGGTGCCGTGGTGATCGACAACACATCGTACTTCCGCATGGAACCCGACGTGCCGCTGGTGGTGCCCGAGGTCAACCCGGAAGCCATCGCCGGTTACACCAAGCGCGGCATCATCGCCAATCCCAATTGCTCGACCATTCAGATGGTGGTGGCCCTAAAGCCGCTGCACACCCTGGGCACCATCAAGCGGGTGGTGGTCTCGACCTATCAGTCCGTGTCGGGCGCCGGTAAGGACGCGATGGACGAATTGTTCGAGCAGACCCGCGGCATCTTCGTCAACGATTCGCCGACCCCGTCGAAATTCCCCAAGCAGATCGCCTTCAACGTGATCCCGCAGATCGACGTCTTCATGGAAGACGGCTCGACCAAGGAAGAATGGAAGATGGTGGTCGAAACCCGCAAGATCCTGGACCCCAACATCCAGGTCAACGCCACCTGCGTGCGGGTTCCGGTGTTCGTCAGCCATTCGGAATCGATCAATGTCGAGTTCGAACGCCCGGTCAGCGTCGCCGCCGCGCGCGCCGCGCTGTCGCGCGCGCCCGGCGTGATCGTGCTGGATGTCCACGAGCCGGGCGGCTATGCCACCCCGGTCGAATGCACGGGCGAGGACGCCACCTATGTCAGCCGCCTGCGCAAGGACCCGACGGTCGAGAACGGCCTGTCCTTCTGGTGCGTGTCGGACAATCTGCGCAAGGGCGCGGCCTTGAACGCGGTGCAGATCGCCGAAGTGCTGATCCGGGATTATTTGAAGAAGTGACGTGTAATTCGGGGGGCTCCGGCCCTCCGATTCCGTTCCTATTGACGCGGGCGGGCGATCGGCGCGACTCTTCGCATTAAAGGAGAACCCCATGAATCGCCGCCATTTCCTGACCGTTACCGCTTTGGGG
>CAIULK010000125.1 GCA_903899885.1 uncultured Rhodospirillaceae bacterium | reverse complement strand
TGCCGGTGCCCGATTCGCCCGCGACCATCACGGTCAGGTCGGTGCCCATCAGGCGGGCCAGGATGCGATAGATTTCCTGCATGGCCGGCGAGCGGCCGATCAGCGGAAGCTGTTCCTCGTCGTCGGCGGCCGGCGCCGCTTCCGGCACGCCGCGCGGGGTCGACAGCGCCCGCTGCACCACCGCGACCAATTCCTTGAGGTCGAACGGCTTGGGCATGTATTCGAAGGCGCCGCGTTGGGTGGCCTTGACCGCCGTCAGCAAGGTATTCTGCGCGCTCATCACGATGATCCGCAGGTCCGGGCGGATCTTTTTAATGCGCGGCAGCAGATCCAGACCGCTTTCGTCGGGCATCACGACGTCGGTGATCACCAGATCGCCCTCGCCGTCCGACACCCAGCGCCACAGGGTCGAGGCGGCCCCGGTGGTCCGCACCTCGTAGCCGGCGCGGCTCAGGGCTTGAGACAGGACCGTGCGGATGCCCCGATCGTCATCGGCGACCAAGATCGTTGCCTGCGTACTCATTGGTTTTGCCCCTCGCCGGGCGCGCGCCTGGGCGCGCTTGGCCGCAAGATACCGGCCGATGGACAATCATATGAATTGAAGGGCGTGTTGGCCGGTATCAAACCTTCTCTCCTTCCGGGGCCATCGGCAGTATCACCCGGAACAGGGTTCGCCTCGGCTGACTGTCGACTTCCACCACGCCCCCGTGATCGCCGACGATCTTGGCGACCAGCGCCAGCCCCAGCCCGGTTCCCGCCGGTTTGGTGGTGACGAAGGCGTCGAACATATGGGGGCGCAGATCCTCGGGGATGCCCGGCCCGTTGTCTTGAATGCTGACCACCAGCGGCAGATGACGGCGCGACTCGTCTTGGCCCGAAACCGCCAAGCGCACCCCGTGCTGATACGCGGTGGACAGAACGATCTCGCCCCCATCCGCCGGGGCGGCCTCGGCGGCGTTCTTGACGAGGTTCAGGAACACCTGGATCAACTGATCGCGGCTGCCCAGAACAT
Organism: uncultured Rhodospirillaceae bacterium; assembly: GCA_903899885.1. Lineage (GTDB taxonomy): Bacteria > Pseudomonadota > Alphaproteobacteria > Rhodospirillales > Magnetospirillaceae > CAIULK01. Next base: position 5,376 of record CAIULK010000125.1, on the reverse strand, counting down.
TGGGCAGCGACGGATCGTAATGCTCGACGATGCGTAAATGCCGTGCAAAACCGTTTTCGGCGATCCGCTTCACATGTTCCAGCACCCGGTGGATGTTGAGCGAGCCGCGATCGGCCGGGCGTTCGTCGGAAAACACCTCCATCCGCCCAACCAGGGCGACGATGCGATCGGTTTCATCGACGATCAAGCGGGTTAGTTGGCGGTCTTCCTCGTTGGCGTTCTGCTCCAGCAACTGCGCGGCGCCCCGGATGCCCGACAGCGGGTTCTTGACCTCGTGCGCCAGCATCGCCGCCATCGCGGTGACCGAGCGGGCCGCGTTGCGGCTGGACAATTGCGCCCCGATCTTCAAGGCGATCGATTGTTCGTGCAGGGTCAGCACCACCGATCCCGGCACTTCGCCCAGGGGCGAGGCCTGGACGGTCAGGGTCCGCTGGCCGGTGCGCGGGGTATCGACGGCGATGCCGTATTCCGAAACCATGATCGACTGGCTGCGCGCCTGGGCCAGAATCGACATCACCGGGCAATCAAGCGGCAGGAACATCCCCAGCGGGTGATCGCACAGATACGCGGCCCCCGAGGAAAACAACTGCTCGGCCGCTCCGTTGGCGTAACGAATGATATCGTCCTCGTCGATCACCAGCACGGCCGAGGCCAAGGCCGCCATCACCATGCCCGGATCCAGCATCGGCGTTTGCGCCGCGCGAAGCGGCAGTTTCAAGGCGGTACCCATCAGGCGGCCATCCGATCCAAAAGAGGGGCGTGAAAATCGAGGATGGCTTGACGCACCAAGGCCGCCTCGTCCAGCCGGTTGACCTTGGCGCGGAACTCGGCCGAGCCCGGCAGGCCGCGCGAATACCACGCGATATGCTTGCGGGCGTTGCGCACGCCCCCGATCACGCCATAGGCGTCGAGCATCGCGTCGAAATGTTCTTGCAAGATCGCCAAGCGGGCGGGCAAATCCGGCTCGACCGCCCCCTCGCCGGTCGCCAGCCAACGGGCCAGCAGGCCGGGGAACCACGGTCGGCCGTAACACGCGCGCCCGACCATCAGCCCGTCGGCGCCCGAGCGGGCCAAGGCCTCGGCCGCCGCTTCGAACGAGGTGATATCGCCGTTGACCACCACCGGAATGCTGACCGCCTGTTTGACCAGGGCGACCGCGTCCCAATCGGCTTGGCCGGAATAGAACTGGTTGCGGGTCCGCCCATGCACGGCGATCAAGCGCACACCGCAATCCTGGGCAATCTTGGCGAGGCTGGGGGCATTGCGGCTGGTCACGTCCCAGCCCAGGCGCATCTTGACCGTCACCGGGCGGGTGGTCGCCTTGACCACCTCGGCCATGATCCGGCCCGCCAGGATTTCATCCTTCATCAGGGCCGATCCGGCCTCGGCCTTCAACGCCACTTTCTTGACCGGGCAGCCCATATTGATGTCGATGATCGCGGCGCCCAGATCCTCGGCCATCCGCGCGGCTTCGGCCATCGCGGCGGGCTCGCCGCCGACGATCTGCACCGACAGGGGATGTTCGTCCGCCTCGGAGGTGGCCATGGTCAGCGTGCGGCGGTTGCGCCGGATCACCGCCTGACTGGCGATCATTTCGGACACGGTCAGCCCCGCCCCCATCCGTTTGGCCAAGCGGCGGAACGGACGATCCGTGATACCGGCCATCGGCGCCAGGATGACCGGATTGGTCAACTGGATCGAACCGATGGATAAAGGGGAAAGGACGGGAGGGCGCATCATGATCTGCGTATTTATTATGCAGCGGCGCCCAAGGCAACGGCAAAATCGACCTACAACAAAACTTGCGTCACGAATTTGACACCCGGCGAGGCAAGAATGATTAAAAGATAGGCCGTAAGCACCACCCGCGCGGCGATCCGCCCGCGCACCCCGCACACTTGGTGGCCCAGCAGCAGCGCCCCGATCATCGCGAAGGCGGTCAGCGAGAACAGAATCTTGTGATCGAAGCGCAGCAAGCTGCCGCTTTGAAAATACTGCACCGCCATGCCGGTGGCCAGCCCCAGCCCCAGCACCGCTTCCGAGACCATCAACAGGCCGCCGGCCAGCCGTTCGCCCTCGGCCACGCTGGGCAGGGCGGCTGTCCAGGCGGTGGGCCGCTTCTTCTTCAACGCGCGTTCCTGCAACGCGACCGCCAAAAAGGCCACCGCCGCCAGGGTCAGCAACGCGAACACCGCCACCGAACCCGCGATGTGCAGATCCAGCCAAACGGCGGGCGCCGCATCGTTCAAGGGCACCGGTTCCCCCCGCACCACCGAGGCCAGCAGCCCAAGAACCGTCAGATACGGCATCAACAGCGGCGCCAGCCGCCAGGCCGGGCGCACGAACGCCGCCAAGGGCAGGAACAGCACCGAGGTGCCGCCGACGATCACCCACAGCATGGTTCCGAATTCGGCATGCCAGCCGCCCGACAGCAATTCCCAGGCCCAGGTGACGGCGGCGGCCGCCGCCAGGACCAGTGCCGTCCAGAACGGCCCGTCACGCCCATTGCGCGGACGCGCCGACACCGCCGCCGCGACGGCCAGCGTGATCAGGACGAACAGGTTGAGAACAAGGGTCGATGTCATGGACCCGACTATACAAGTCTTGGCAAGTCCGGCCAAGCAGGGTAATCGGGTGACGGAAAATGAAGGTTGTCATTCCCGCGAAGGCGGGAATCCATGTGTCCGGCGGCACGATTTCAGGCCCGCCATGGATCCCCGCTTTCGCGGGGATGACGAGAACGGGCAAGGAAAGGGTGGCCCCGATGGCGAAGTGCGTGGTTCTGGTGGTGGCGGCCGGGCGTGGCCGTCGTTTCGGGGGCGATCTGCCCAAGCAATATCAGGAGTTGGCCGGACGGATGGTGCTGCGCCACAGCTTGGCCGCCTTCGCCGCCAATCCGCAAATCGACGCGGTGCGCGCGGTGATCCATCCCGATGACCGATCGCTGTACGACACCGCCGCCCTTGGCTTGAACCTGCTCGACCCCGTCCATGGCGGCGCCGAGCGCCAGGATTCGGTGCGTCTGGGGCTGGAAAGCTTGGCCGATTTGTCGCCCGAGATCGTGCTGATCCATGACGGCGCCAGGCCTTTCATCGATGCGGGCACCATCGACCGGGTGATCGCCGCGCTGGACCACCATCCCGGCGCGATCCCGGCCATCGCGGTCGCCGACACCTTGAAGCGCGGGCAAGACGGCCAAATCACCGGAACCGTCGAGCGCGCCGGTCTGTGGCGCGCCCAAACGCCGCAGGGATTTCGTTTCAACGACATTTTGGCCGCCCACCAGGCGGTGGCGGGGCAACAACTGACCGACGACGCCGCCGTGCTGGAATCCCGGGGACAGACGGTCGCCCTGGTGGCGGGCGACGAGGCCAATGTAAAGATCACCACCGCGATCGACCTCGCCCGCGCCGCGCGTGCCTTCGACGGCCCCGGCGATCCGCGGGTCGGCAGCGGTTACGACGTTCACAAATTCACCCAAGGCGACGGCGTGATGCTGTGCGGCGTGCGCGTTCCCCACGATTTCGGGCTGGAGGGTCATTCCGACGCCGACGTGGCGATGCACGCGCTGACCGACGCCCTGCTGGGCGCCATCGCGGCGGGCGATATCGGGCGGCACTTCCCGCCGACCGATCCCCGTTGGAAGGGCGCCGCCTCGGCCCGGTTCCTGGAACATGCCTGCGCCTTGATCACCGGCTTGGGCGGGGAAATCCGCCATGTGGATCTGACGATCATCTGCGAACGCCCGAAAGTCGGCCCCTACCGCACCGCGATGCAGCGCGAATTGGCGGGAATTCTGAAACTGCCGCTGGGCCGGGTCAGCGTCAAGGCGACCACCACCGAAGGGCTGGGCTTCACCGGGCGGCGCGAGGGCATCGCCGCCGAAGCGGTCGCCACCGTGCGGCTGCCGGGTTAAGCCTCGGCGGTTTCCTGGCCGATCCAGTCGAGAAACGGCGGATTTCCGCCGATGATCGGCAGCACGACGATGCATGGGCATTCGTAGCCATGGTGACTTTTGACGGTGTCGATCACCGCATCGACCCGCGCCGAACGGGTTTTGGCCAGCAAAACCACCTCGCCGTCCTCGACCACCGCCCCTTGCCAGCGATAGATCGAAGTCACGCCCCCCAGGATATTGACGCAGGCCACCAGTTTCGCCTCGACCAAGGCGCGGCCGATGGTCTTGGCCTGTTCGGCGGATGCGGCGGTAACATAGATCAGGCAAGGTTCGGCCATAATTCGATTCCCCCGCGGATTGAATGGCAACTACGTTCGCAGCATTTGTCCCAAGATATCGGCGGCCTCATTCACGCCCGACGGCTCGGCTTTCGGGCGCCTTGGACTTTCCAGAACAGAGTCAATGAGTTGACCAAGATCGGGCGACAGCAGGGCCGCGCGGCTGACCGCCCGGCAGCGGGTGTGGGCGGCCAGCCAATCGTCAAGCGCCGGGCATTCCGGCCAATCGGGACGCGCCACATACAGCACCGGCGTGCTGGACAGGCCCGCCTCGGTAAAGGTGCCGTACCCCGGCTTGCTAACCACCAAATCGACCGAGGCGATCAGGTCCGAAAACGAAAAACCACTGTTATCATAATGCATTAGATCGTCCCGCCCGGCCACGGAACGCGGGGCCAGCCACCGCCAGCCGGGCACGCTTGGCCATTGGGCGAACGGCAACCCATCCTCGATGCCGCCAAAGGCGATCAGACCAAGTTTCTCTTCCGATTCGATTCCCAACCGCGTTCGCAGTTTTCCGGGGTCGGAAACCCCGCGCCGGGCCACCGGACCGATGGTGCGGACATTGGCGAAATCCATCGCCATCCCCGGCGTGCAGCGCAAGAACACCGCCGCTTGGCAGTAGGCCCCCCGCATCTCGGCCAAAATCGCCGTTGCCTCGGGCCGGTCGCCCAGATAGGCGCGGTAGATCCCCGCCCATTCCAACGAACTGAATGCCGCGACCGGAATCCCCGCTTGCGCCGCCGCCGCGATCGTCACATAGGGCACATTGGCCAGAACCAGGCTGGGACGGGCCTGGCTCAGGCGTTCCGCCTCGCGCCCCACCACCCCCGCCCAATCGGCGTGCAGGTCGCGGTAGGCCCGCGCGCTGGCCTCACGATCGACCTCGGTCGATGAGATCATCTTCAAACCGAAATCCGGGACATGACCCACCAGATCGAACGGCGGCTGGAAGCGGGTTTCCAGAAAACCGCGCGCGATATCGGTTTGAAGGGTCAAACGCAGATCCGGGCGGCGGCGGCGCAATTCGGCCACCACGGGGGCGGTCATCGCCGTTCTGTTCGTGGGGAGTGATATGACGGATGAACTCGCTGACCTTCGAAAGCGCCTCCGATCGCTTCACGTCGGCGCAACTGGCCG
>CAIULK010000124.1 GCA_903899885.1 uncultured Rhodospirillaceae bacterium | reverse complement strand
ATCTCCGCCGGATCGGGGCACGAACAATCGCCGATCTATGGAAGGCCGTGGGGAGCATCTGCGATCTCTACACGCCAGAGGAATGCCGGAACTACCTCAGGCATGCAGGGTATGTTGCAAATTAAACGCACGACGCTCTAATGCCCAGCGCCTGGGTCGCGTACAGCCGCATGCCCTCGGCGTCGGCATAGGCGGGTTTGACATCGGGGATGTCCTTGCCTTGCTTGCCGTAACTGGCGTTGCCGATGATGACCGCGACGTCATCGGGCCGTTCCACCGCCTGTGCGAAGCGCAGCGACAGCGACCAGCCGGGAAAACGCGGCTGGGCGGGAACGGCGGCCGGAGCGAGACGCGCGGCGGGCGGGGCGGCAGCCAATTGCCGCACGCCGGGGGCCTGCGCCATCTCGGTGGCCGCCGCCACCATCGCGGCGGCGAAGGCCTCGCCCGTGGCCGTCTTTAAACTATCCTCCAACCCCTCGATCCCCGAACTTTCGGTCCCCCGCTTTTCACCCGAGGAATAATCCCGCTCGACCAGCGTTTTCCCGCCCTGACGGATGGCCACATGGACCGTGACGCTGGCGACGCCGTATCCGCTGGCCATGCCCGCCCGCACCATCTTGGGCGCCAGTGCAACAAAGCGGGGTTCGACGACGAAATCGAAGGCGTTGTCCTCGGGCGGCGAGGTCACCACCTCGACCTCGCTGAAATATTGCAGGAAAATCTGGCGGCTGGTTTCCGCCAGCACTTTTCCGACGTCGCAATCGGCCGTGTAGGCGATCGGCGGTTCGTGCCATTCCACCGGGCCGAAATAATGCCCGGCGGCGACGGCGGGCGGAATCAGCAACGCGGCGCGAGACGGCAGCTTGGTGGCGCCGGGCAGGAACGACACCCGTGGCTCGGCCTCAATGATGAGATTACGGGAACATCCCGTCACCATCATCACCGTCAGACAACACAGCACGCCGCGAAGTATCCGCATCATCTTCGGTCTCCCCCGGCTGCCACTAAACCGGATGATACCGGCATTCGCCAGGCTGTTACAGCGGCGAGTTGATCGAGCAAACCCCCCGATCGCGCAGCAGCTTGGCGGTGATCAAGGCACCCGCCACCCCCAACCACGCCCCCGCCACCACATCGCTCAGATAATGCACGGTGGTCGCCACCCGGCTGAGCGACACCAACACGGCGATCGTCAGTGCCAGCGAGCGGTGCCGGGGATACAGGATGGTCAAGGCGGTCATCGCCGCCCACACCGCTTGCGAATGGCCCGAGGGGAAGGAATTCATCGCCCAGTCGTGGCTGAAGGGGGAAAAGCCGTAGAGGCCGTTCTCGAACAACAAGCGCGGGCGCAAGCGTCCGGCCACCACCTTGATCAGATCGCCCGTCAACCCCGACCCGGCCACCGCCAGAAACACGAACCCCGGCGCCCAGGCGCGGGCCCGCCACAGGGCACGTTCGCCGGGCGACAAGGCGCGCCGCGCCGCCAGGAAAAAGGCCGCCGCCAACAGCGCCGACGGCCACAGATACACGGCCGCCACCCCCGCCTTGGTGACGATCTTGAAAAACCCCTCCCACTCGCCCGCCATATGCGCCTTGAACGCCCAGGCCACCGGCCGGTCGAACAGGGCACAGGACACGAGGCAAAAGGCCAAGACATACACCGTGCCCCATACCAGCGGGCGGGCACGAACGCGGTCAGCCATCCTTGAAACGACACGCGCCACCGGCGCCATACGGCGGCGCAGCCGGGCAAGGCGCAGGCTTAGCCACTCCAACCGCGCCAGCAGGTGATCGATCCCGCGATCCAACGCGTTCAGGACACGGTTGCTCATGGCGCCCGCCGTGCGAAAACAGTGATCTCGACCGGTTTTCCGCGCGTGTAGTTGAACCCGGCGATCCGGGCTTTTTCCACCAGATCCAAACCGTTCGCCGCGGACAGAAACGTGGCGCGTTCGGGGGCCGCGACCACCGCCAACGCCCCCGGATCGGCCGCCAGCACCCCCGCCGCCCCGGCGCCGTTGGTCAGCTTGGTGGCGGTTCCCAGCGCCACCACCAAACTGGGTTCGTCATACCCGGCGGCGGCCACCAATCCCGTTGGCCCGGCCGCCCGCACGGCGGTTTCGATGGCGCTGCTGACCCACAAGCTTTCGATTCGCAACGGCAAAACCCCGAACACCGCCGTCGAGAGCGCGGCCGACGCCACACACACCGCCAGCACCGCATCCGGCATCCGGCCCTTGAGCGCCAAAACCATCGGCAGCAAGGCCGCCGCCAACACGCTGGCCGCCAAGGCAAGATCGGCCGCCGCGACGCCGTCCCCGAAGCGTTGCGGCAAAACCACCAAGGCCGCCGCCACCGCCAGGCCGATCAGACCCCACGCCCCGAACCACCACCGGGCCGCGCGGGCTTGGAACGCCGGTGCCCCCCGCGCGATCATCAACCCGGCCAGCAGGGCCAACGCCGGGAACAACGGCAGCACATAATGCGGCAGCTTGGTCGGCACCAATTCGAACATCGCCCAAGCGGGCAGCACCCAGGCCAGCAAGGCGCGCACCTCGGGCGTGGCGCGCTGGCGCCATGCCGCCGTCAGCGCCGGAAACAGCAGCAGTGAGCCCGGCCAGAAGGTCAAGGCCAGCACGCCGAGATAAGCACCCGGCGGCGCCCCGTGCGATTCCTGGGAGCCCAATAACTTCGGCAGCAAATCGCTTTTCACCGCCTCGCCGACGAAGGCGCCGTGCGTCGCGGTTGAAATCGCGGCGAACCAAGGCGCCACCATCGCCGCGGCGACCATCAGGCCGGTGATTGGCCGCAAACCGATCGCCCAGGCGATCCGGCGTTCCGACACCGCCAAGCCGATCAGGGTCAGCAGCGAAATCATTGGCACCACCGGCCCCTTGACCAGAATCGCCGCCCCTTGGGCCACCCAGAACAGCAAGGCCAGCGCGATCGAGCCCTTGCCCCGGTGAAAGGACAGCAAGGCGCCTTGCGCGGCGACCGCCGTGGCCAGCAACAACGCGTCGGACTTGGCCTGATGGGCTTCCGACAACAGCAGCACCGACCCGGCCAGCAGCAAGGCCCCCAGCAACCCGGCGGGGCGCCCGACCAGCGTCGCGCCAAAGGCAAAGGTCATCAGCACCGCCGCCCACGCCGCCACCGCCGACGGCAAACGGTAGGGCCATATCTTGGACACCCCGAACAGCGAGGCCGAACCCGCTTGCAGCCAATAGGCCCCCACGGGCTTCTTGGCACGCATCTCGTCTTGGAATTGGATGCGCACGAAATCATGGGTTTCCAGCATCTGACGGCTGGCTTGGATGAAGCGCGATTCGTCGCGGTCCAAGGGCGGCACACTGGCCAATCCCGGCAGATACAGGACCAAACACAACAGCGTCAGCAACAGATAGGGCCGGAACCCGGCGGTCATGGAATTCAAAGCATTACGTCCTGGTCAGCAGGAACAACCCCTGTTCGGCGAACAGATTCGACAGCCAACGCCCGCCAAAGGCCGGCAGGACATTGCCCTGGCGATCCAAGGCGATCGAACGTTCGACCCGGATTCCCAATTCGCGGCACAGAATCAGGAAGTCCAAGATGGTGCAGAAATGGATGTTCGGGGTTTCGTACCATTGGTACGACAAGGAATCGGTCATCGGCATCCGGCCCTTGACCAGCAAATCGTAGCGGATCCGCCAATGGCCGAAGTTGGGAAACGAGACGATCGCGTGCCGCCCGATCCGAAGCATGTTGTTCAGCACGGCCCGAGGCTCATAGGTCGCCTGCAAGGTCTGGCTAAGGATGACGTAATCAAACGCCCCGTCGGGATAATCGGCCAGATCGGTATCGGCATCGCCCTGGATCACCGACATCCCTTGCGCCACCGCCGCCGCCACCCCCGCCATGCTCAGCTCGATGCCGCGCCCATCGACATTCTTGTGGCGGCCCAGCCACGCGATCAAGGCGCCCTCGCCGCAGCCGACATCCAGCACCCGGGACCCCGGCGTCACCATCTCGGCGATCATTCCCAAATCGACCCGCAGATGACCGTTCGATACCATCATCATGACGACACCCCCTTGGCCCGCGGCAGGCCGCGATGTTCGGCGGCGCCGTCGAGAAACCCGGTCAGGGTGGCGTGCAGCACCGGCTCGTCGAGCAAGAAGGCGTCGTGCCCCTTGTCCGAACAAACCTCGACGAAACTGACATTGGCGGCCACCGCGTTCAGGGCATGCACCACCGCCCGGCTTTCCGGGGTCGGGAACAGCCAGTCGCTAGTAAACGAAATCACGCAGAAGCGGGTTTTGGTGCCCCGGAAGGCGTTGGACAGGATGCCGCCGTGTTCGGCGGCGAGATCGAAATAATCCATCGCCCGGGTGATATAGAGATAGGAATTGGCGTCGAACCGTTCGACGAAGGTCGAGCCTTGGTGGCGCAGATAGCTTTCGACCTGGAAATCCGCCTCGAACCCATAGGAAAACGCCTCGCGCCCCTGCAAATTACGACCGAATTTGCGGTGCAGCGCCGGTTCCGACAGATAGGTGATGTGAGCCGCCATCCTGGCCACCGCCAAACCCCGCTGCGGCAAGGTGCCGTGCGCCAGATAGTCGCCATCCTTCCAATCGGGATCGGCGGCGATGGCCTGACGGCCAACCTCGTTGAAGGCGATGTTCTGGGCCGAATGGCGGGCCGCCGTGGCGATCGGAATCGCCGAGAACACCCGTTCGGGATAGCTGGCGCACCATTCCAGAACCTGCATGCCGCCCATTGAGCCGCCGACCACGCAGAACACCTGATCGATACCCAGATGGTCGAGCAGACGGGCCTGCACCTGCACCATGTCGCCGATGGTGATCACCGGGAACGACAGCCCCCACGGCTTACCGGTGGCGGGATTGACGTCCTTGGGGCCGGTGGTGCCCATGCAACCGCCCAACACGTTCGAACAGATCAGGAAATAGCGGTCGGTATCGAAGACCCGGCCCGGTCCGACCAATTCGTTCCACCAGCCGGGCTTGCCGGTGATCGGGTGGGGATCGGCGACGTATTGATCGCCGGTCAGGGCGTGACACATCAAAATCGCGTTGGAGCGGTCGGCGTTCAGCGTGCCATAGGTCTGATAACCGACGGTGACAGGGCCCATTTCGACGCCGCAATCCAGCCGGATCGGCCGGTCCCGACCAAGGACGACGGTCAGGCCGAGCGGGTTGCGGGGAGCGCTCGAATCAGGAGGCTCGGCATCGCTCACGGGATAGGCACTCCGATGGTTACCGGGAAATTGAAGTAGGGTTCCCCAGGGGGGCTGTCAACGTTTTCTTTGCTTTCGCGGCCAAGGCGAACTAAACCTATCGTGTCTAAGTAGCGTTTCGGTGTGCCCACTCCATGACCGGCTCGACCCCTTCCCTTGATCAACTTCGCCAGGAGATCGACCAGATCGACGATCGTCTGCACGATCTGTTGATGGATCGCTGCGCCTTGGTCGAACGAATCGGCGGCTTGAAGAGCGACGACGGCATCGCGCTGCGCCCTGGGCGCGAGGCGGAGATCCTGCGCCGTCTGGCCGCCCGCCATCGCGGCACCTTTCCCGTGCAGGCCTTGGTGCGGATTTGGCGCGAGGTCATGGGCACCCTGGCCGGCGTGCGGACACCGTTCACCCTGGCCGTCGCCCAGCCCGACGTGCCGGTCAGCTTCGTCGAGGTCGCCCGCAATCATTTCGGCGTGGTCTGCCCGTTCACCTTGAATTCCAGCCCCGGCCAGGTGGTCAAGATCGTCGCCGATGGCCGCGCCGGCGCGGGCGTCGTGCCGCTGCCCGGCCGCAGCACGGCGGGCGGCGAGCCCTGGTGGGTTGCCCTGATCGCTCAAGGCCCGAACATCCCGCAGGTGGTGACCCGGCTGCCGATTCTCCAGCCCGAAACGCCCTCGGCCCGGGCCGACATCGCCGAGGCGCTGGTCATCGCCAAATGCCCGCGCGAAGCCACCGGCAGCGACCGCACCTTGCTGGTGGTCGAAACCGCGCCGTCGGTCAGCCGCGACCGCGTGCGCGCGGTGCTGACCGAAGGCGGCTTCGAGCCGCTTGAAACCTTCGACGTTCAGAATGTCGGCGGCACGCTGCTGCATCTGGTCGAGGTCAACGGGTGGTGCGACGGCAAGGATTCCCGTCTGGCCCACCCCCGCGATCCGGTAGCGCATATCGGCGTGATCGGCGGCTATCCGGTGCCGCTTACCTTTTAATACGGAGTGTCTTGCCGTGACTGGCCCCACCCCTCGTCCGGGTATTCTGGACATCAAACCCTATGTCGGCGGCGAATCGGCGGTAACGGGTGTCGCGCACCCCGTCAAACTGTCGTCGAACGAAGGCGCCTTGGGGCCAAGTCCCAAGGCTTTGACGGCCTACGCCGCCGCCGGGGCCGAGATGCACCGCTATCCCGACGGCCAGCACACCGCCTTGCGCCGCGCCATCGCCGCACGCTTCAAGCTTGACGCCGGCCGCATCGTCTGCGGCGCCGGGTCCGACGAATTGCTGGGCCTGTTGTGCCGCGCCTATGCCGGGCCGGGCGACGAGGTGCTGTACAGCCAGCACGGCTTCCTGATGTACCCGATCGCGGCGCGATCGTGCGGCGCCACCCCGGTCGCCGCGCCCGAGGTCGATCTGACCGCCTCGGTCGATAATCTGCTGGCGGCGGTGACCGGCCGCACCACGGTGGTGTTCCTGGCCAACCCCAACAATCCCACCGGCACCTATCTGCCCAGGGCCGAGGTCGAACGCCTGCGGGCGGGCTTGCCCGCGCATGTTCTGCTGGTGCTGGATGCCGCTTATGCCGAATTCGTCGGACCGGCGGACTATTCCGCCGGGTTGGAACTGGTCGATCGGCCGGGCGGCAACACCGTGGTCACCCGGACCTTCTCGAAGATCTACGCCTTGGGCGGGTTGCGGCTGGGCTGGGGCTATTTCCCGCAAGACGTGGCCGACGTGCTGAACCGGGTACGCAACCCGTTCAACGTCGCCTCGCCCGCCTTGGCCGCCGGTTTGGCGGCGTTCGACGACACCGAGTGGCTGGACCGCTGCCGCCGCCATAACGACACCGGGCTGGACTGGTTGCAAAAGCGGCTGACCGGTTTGGGCCTGACCGTCACCCCCTCGGTCTGCAACTTCGTGCTGGCGCGGTTCGGCGACGCCAAGGCAGCCGACGCGTTCTTGCGGTCGAAGGGCTATATCGTGCGTGCGATGGGCGGCTACGGCTTGCCCGACTGGCTGCGCATCACGGTCGGCCGCGACGAGGAGAACCAGGGCGTCGCCGACGCGCTGGCCGAGTTCCTGGCGCGATGACCGGAATTGCCTTCGACACGGTCTGTCTGGTCGGCATCGGCCTGATCAATTCGTCGCTGGCGAGGGCGTTGCGGTGTCATAATTTGGCGCGGCGCCTGATCGCGCTCGACGCGTCCGAAACCGCGCGCGCCACCGCGCTGCGGCTGGGGGTGGTGGACGAAGCATACGAGGACGCCGAATCGGCGGTGGCCGGGGCCGATCTGGTGGTGATCGGCACGCCGATGGGCGCCTTTCCGGCGGTGGGTGCCGCGATCGGCCCTTACCTGAAACAAGGCGCCATCGTGACCGATGTCGGGTCGGTCAAAACGGCGGCAATCCGCGATCTCGGCCCCTTCATTCCCGAAGGGGTCGCCTTCGTTCCCGGCCATCCGATCGCCGGAACCGAATTCTCGGGCCCCGAAAACGGCTTTGCCGGGCTGTTCGCCGGCCGCTGGCATATCTTGACCCCGCCGCCCGGTACCGACGACGACGCCGTCCAGCGGATGGTCGCGCTGTGGCAGGCGGTCGGCGCCCAGGTCGAGGTGATGGAACCTCGGCATCACGATCAGGTTCTGGCGATCACCTCGCATCTGCCGCACTTGATCGCCTACACCATCGTCGGCACCGCCGCCGATCTGGAGGAACATCTGGCCAGCGAAGTGATCAAATTCTCGGCCTCGGGCTTTCGCGATTTCACGCGGATCGCGGCGTCCGACCCGGTGATGTGGCGCGACATCTTCTTGAACAACCGCGAGGCGGTTCTGGACGTCATCCAACGCTTCACCGAGGATTTGACCGCGCTGCAACGCGCCATCCGCTGGGGCGAGGGCGACGTGCTGGAACAACGCTTCGCCAAAACCCGCGCGATCCGCCGCGCGGTGATCGACGCCAAGCAGGCCTGACAATTCAGCCATCGCCGGACGCGGGTGGCGGCTGAGCACGCTCCGAAAGGATCGTATCGTGCTTTAATAATTCGGCGGCTGGGCCGAGATCTCAAGGTCCAGGTTGGCCATCGCCGCTTCAAGCTGCGAGCGGGTGGCGTCCTTCTTTCCGGCGGGCGCTTGGCGGAACTGACGCAACGCGTTTTCGGCATCCATCAGCGCCGACATCGCCGACGGCGACGGATTGGTCCCCATGCGGACCCGCATGATTTCGATTTCGGCCGACTTCGCCGAGGCGAAGGACTCGTCGGCCATGCCGCTCATCCCGCTCATTCCGGCGAGTTTGTCGGCGGCCCCGGCGGGGACGGCCAAGGCGAGTACCGCCGCCATCACGATCGCAAGATAATTCCTAGTCATGGCGAACCTCTTCGAGATAGGAGGCGCCATTCTATCACGATTTCGCCACCGTGCGGTGTGTCCGTTGGCGTTCTGCCTGCCAAACGCGCTTCAAGGTGGTGAACAACACCACCTCGGTGATTTGGTCGCGGGTGAGAACCCCGCCCATTTCCTGGTGCGCCACGCGGATCAATTCGACCGGCGCGGTGTCCGAGACCAGCAGGTTGGTGGTCAGCTCCTTGCGGACCAGCGGCGGGTACTTCAAGATCTCGCGGAACAAGGCGGTTTTGACGTCGAGCGGAATGCGCGGGCTGACGAACAGCCGATCGACGCACATTGCGTAAATGCCGAAATCCAGTTTGCCCGCCACCGCGCGGGTGAATTCCAGGAATTCCACCAGAAAATCGGGCTCGGTGATGGTTTTGGCGATCAGTTTCTTGATCACGTCCAAAAAATCGCGATAGCGCTTGCGGGCCGGCTGCACGGTGCCGCCCAGCTCGTGCGCCAGATCGCGGATGAGCGTTTCACGGAAACCGGCGTGGATCAGCGCCTCGGCCGATTCACGGGCCGCCGGTTCGAACGCCTGCTCCTCGATCAGCGCGAACAGCTTTTCGTATTTGTGCCGCTTGGCCCCTTCGACCATGCCCGCCGCGATGCCCAGCGGCAGAATCGCCGCCCGCGCCACGGCGGCGTCGCGCGCCACCACCGCCGCCATGCCGATCGCCGCCAAATCGCCGACGGTTCCATCCAGCATATCGTCGGAAATCACCATCCGGCCGCCGGGCAGCAGCGTCAGATTGGTGTTGAGCGCCCCGCAATCGCGAAAATGCGAGGCCAGATCGGCGGGCGGCGGTTGCATCGGCCCAATAGAATCCGAATACCGGGGCACTTGCAAGCGGATCATAAAAAAACAGGACACATTGACAGGCCTTCGGCTTGCCCCCGATACTCGGCCCCGTCATGAGCGCCAACGACAACACCCCCGACAACGCCATCGCTTTCCAGGGAGAACTGGGGGCCTATTCGCACGGCGCCTGCGCCGCCGCTTACCCCTCGATGCGTCCCCTGCCCTGCGAGACCTTCGAAAGCGCGGTCGCCGCCGTGCGCGAGGGCCGCGCCCGCTATGCGATGATCCCGATCGACAACTCGTTGGCCGGAAGGGTCGCCGACGTTTACCACCTGATTCTCGACACCGGGCTGCACATCGTCGCCGAGCATTTCGAGCGCATCCAGCATCACCTGCTGGCGGTGCCGGGCGCCACGCTAGAGGGCTTGCGCGCGGTCGAAAGCCACGTCCACGCGCTGGGCCAATGCCGCAAGATCATCCGCGAACTGGGGCTGGAAGTCATCGTCGGCACCGACACCGCCGGGGCGGCCGCCGCCTTGGCGCGATCGGGCGAGACCGGCAAGGCGGCGATCGCCTCGAAACTGGCGGGCGAAATCTATGGCCTGGTTTCGCTGCGGGCGGGAATCGAGGACGCGCCGCACAACACCACCCGCTTCCTGGTGCTGGCCCGCGAGGCGATCGAACCCGATCCGGCATTGCCGTGCATGACCAGCTTCGTCTTCCGGGTCAAAAATATTCCGGCCGCCTTGTACAAGGCGCTGTGCGGCTTTGCCACCAACGGCATCAACATCACCAAGCTGGAAAGCTATCTGGTCGGCGGGGAATTCGTCTCGGCCCAGTTTTACTGCGATGTCGAATCGCACCCCAGCCGCCGCAACATGCGCTTGGCACTTGAGGAATTGGGATTCTTCAGTCACGAAGTGCGGATTTTGGGGGTTTACCCGGCGCACGCCTTCCGGGGCGCATAGGCCCGCAGCATGGTATCGACCGCGTTGGCGACCGTGGTTTGGGGCGACCGCCCCTCCGGCAGCGCCAGCCCCAACAGCGTGCGATAAAACACCTCGCTGCGCAGCATTCCCAGGAATTGGTCGGCGGCGGCCCAGGCCTCGGGCACCGACAGCAACCCCCGGCGGTCGAGATCGGCGAACAAGGCGACGACCCGCGCCTTGCCATAGGCCGGTCCCGCCTCCCAAAAGGCGCGGGCCAGTTCGGGCTGGCGCGGCGCCTCGGCGACCACCACGCGGTGCATCCCCATCACGTCGGGCGACAGGATCAGGCGGATCAGATCGGTACCCGCCTGGGTCAGCGCGGTCCCCGCGTCGGGCTGGCGCTCCCAGGGCGGCATGCTGTCGAAATCGAGTTCGCGGTGACGATGAATGACGGCGGCGAACAAATCGTCCTTGCCGGCGAAATGGGCGTAGATCGTCGCCTTCGACACCCCGGCCTTGCCCGCCACCATGTCCATGCTGGTCACGCCATAGCCGTGTTCCAGGAACAGAGCCTGCGCGGCTTCGATGATGGCTTCGCGTTTCGGTGAGCGTTTGTTCATCGCCAAAAAACTAAACCAAACGGTTCAGTCTTGGAAGAGGCTATCGAAATTTTCGCCGCCCCGGATATGATCGGAGAGGGATTGCATAGGGAGGCCTTTCGATGACCAACCCTCGTTTCGCGGTCGTCTTGGCGGGCTGCGGCGTCCAAGACGGGTCGGAGATTCACGAGGCGGTCTCGCTGCTGCTGGCGATCGACCGGCAGGGCGGCACCTATCGCTGCTTCGCGCCCGACATCGCCCAACACGACGTGATCGACCACCGCACCGGCAAACCCTCGGGGGCCGCGCGCAATGTGTTGACCGAATCCGCCCGCATCGCGCGCGGCAAGATCGAACCCTTGTCGGCGTTCAAGGCCGACGAGTTCGAGGCCCTGGCCTTTCCCGGCGGATTCGGCGCGGCGAAAAACCTGTGCAGCTTCGCAAGCGATGGCGCCGCCTGCACGGTGCAACCCGATGTCGCGCGCGCGATTTTGGCGATGCACGCGGCGGCCAAGCCGATCGGGGCGTTGTGCATCGCCCCGGTGATTGTGGCGGCCGTGCTGAAGGGCTGCCGACTGACCATCGGCAACGACGGCGGCACGGCGGCGGCCTTGGAATCCATGGGCGCCCATCATGTCGAGGCGACGGCGGCCGGGGCGGTGGTCGATGCCGCCCACAAGGTGGTGACCGCGCCTTGCTATATGACCGGCACCCGGCTTTCTGAAATCGCCGATGGCGCGGCGGCGGTGGTCGCGGCGATGATCGGGCTGATGTGATTTTCCAATAACCTTGAGGAGGGCTTTCATGAAGCGTTTGACGATGGTGATGGCGATGACCGTGTTGCTGAGCGGCGCCGCGATGGCGCAAACCACCAGCTTCACCGACCAAATCAAGGGAGCGGCGGCGACCGCCGCCAAGAACAAGATCGACCAAACCATGGGCACCGCCGCCCCCACCGACGCCACCACCACCAGCACCCCGGCACCCGCCGACGCGGCGGCGGCGGCGGCGGCCTCGTCCTCGGGCACTCCGGCAGGCGTCGCGGCGCCGGCAACCGGAACCTCGACCGACGCCGTGAAGGATGCCGCCAGCAAGGCGGCCGCCGACAAGATCAACTCGCTGTTCTCGAAATAAGCCTTCGATTTCCGGTTTATCCACAACATTTTGTGGTGCAAGGGGGCGATGCCCCCTTGCGTCGAAGGATGGGCTGCGGTTAGGCTACGCCTAGTGCGTGCCATGCTGTTTAACCACAAAGTCTGGAATCGGCTGGCGCCAGAAATCGACCCGTAAGGGGAGGGCGCGTGCATGTCGATGTCCCAGGTGTTTGAGGATGAAATTGGCCTGAACCCGCTCGACATGGTCGAGCAGTTCGTGGTGTCGAACGACTGGGCTTTCGACCGGCGGTCGGACGAGGAACTGGCGGTCGAGGTCCCCGGCCGCTGGTGTAACTACAGCCTCTACTTCGCGTGGCGGGAAGACATGGGGGCGATGCACTTCACCTGCGCCTTCGACATGAAGGTGCCCGACGCCAAACGGTCTGGAATCTACGAGCTGTTGGGGCTGGTCAACGAGAAGCTCTGGGTCGGTCATTTCGGCTTGTGGGAGGACGAGGGCGTTCCGATGTTCCGGCACACCTCGCTGCTGCGCGGCACGCCGGGCGCGGCCCCCGAACAGGTCGAGGATCTGGTCGATATCGCCGTCGCCGAATGCGAGCGGTTCTACCCCTCGTTCCAATTCGTCATCTGGGGCGGCAAAACCGCCCGCGAAGCGATGATGGCCTCGCTTTTGGAAACCGTGGGGCAGGCATGAGCAAGATCCTGCTGGTCGGTTGCGGCAAAATGGGCTCGGCCCTGCTGGCGGGGTGGCTTGAGCAGGGCATCGCGCGCGAGGACATGATGGTCGTCGAGCCCAGCGCGGTGGGCGTCCTGCTGGGAATTCCGGCGGTTCACGGCGATCACGAAATCCCCGACAGCTTTATTCCCGACGTTGTCGTGCTGGCGGTCAAACCGCAGGTGATGGCCGAGGTGCTGCCGCCCTATGGCCGGTTCGGCGACGCCACCTTCCTGTCGATCGCGGCGGGAAAGACCGTGGCGTTTTTGAAAGGCCATCTGGGTCAAGGCTGCGCCGTGGTGCGCGCGATGCCCAACACCCCCGCCCAGGTCGGCCGGGGAGTCAGCGTGTGCGTCGGCCGGGTCGATGCGGCGCGCGCCGAATTATGCCGATCGCTGTTGGCGGCGGTGGGCGAGGTCGAGTGGATCGCCGACGAAGCCCAGATGGACGCGGTAACGGCGCTTTCCGGCTCGGGTCCGGCCTATGTTTTCTTGCTGGCCGAAGCGATGGCGCAAGCCGGCGTGCGCGCCGGATTGCCCGAGGATCTCGCCACCCGGCTGGCACGGGCGACGATCGCCGGGTCGGGCGAGCTTTTGGCGCGATCCCGCGAAACCGCCGCGCAATTGCGCGCCAACGTCACCAGCCCCGGCGGCACCACGGCGGCGGCACTGGCCGTTCTGATGGATAACCAAGCCGGATTTCCCGGCCTGATGGCCCGCGCGGTCCAGGCGGCGGCGGCGCGATCCCGCGAATTGGCGGGATAATCGGGGCAATACCTTTGGCTTTCGGTGATCGGGCGGGGATGGTATAAGGCTATCGGGGCATTCGTCCGGGGGCTTTATGACGTTCCTCGAAGTGATCGTGATGGCCGCGCTGCAAGCCGCGGCCGAAGTGCTGCCGTTGAGCGCGTCCGCGCACTTGGCGCTGCTGGGGCCGTTTGGCGTTGATCCCGATCAGCGTCTGGCGGTAACCCTGGCGGCGGACGGCGGCCTTCTGCTTGGCGTCACGCTTTATTTGGGGCGCGATATGCTGGCGATGGGAATTGGGGTCTGGCGGCTGATCAAGGGCCGGCCGGACGCCGGAACCCGGCTTTTCTTCAAAATTCTGGTCGGCAGCATTCCGGCGATATCGATCGCGTGGGGGCTGGGGCATGCCGGGATATCGGTGACCGGGGCGCTGATCGGCGCCGTGGTGATGGCGGCCTGCGGCTTGGCCCTGCTGATTGCCGACAAACTGGGAATGACGGTGCGACGCGTCGATCACATGAGCTATGGCAGCGCCCTGATCATCGGGGCCATTCAGGCCCTGGCGATCGTGCCCGGCGTCTCGCGGACCGGCATCGTGCTGACCGTCACGCGCTTGGTCGGTTACGAGCGCGACGAGGCGGCCCGCCTCGCCTTGCTGCTGCTGCTTCCCAGCGTGGCCGTCGGCGCCGTCACCTCGGCCTGGGAGCTGTCACACCGGGTGAGCTTGGTCTGGTCGCAGGATTTGGCGATCACCGCCGGAATCGCCGCCCTTGCCGCGCTAGCGGCGGCCGCGGCGATGACCGCATGGGTCCGGCGGCGCAGTTACGCGCCGTTCGCGGTTTGGCGCATCCTGGTCGGAACCGGGGCGGCCATCTGGATTTTGTGGCACTGAGCGTCGCGCCACACACTGGTTTCAAACGGCGATAGATTGTCGATGAACTGGTTGGCCGAGGCTTGCCAGGAAAAGCGCAACGCATGATCGCGGCACGCCTCGGGCGACAGCGTCGTCGCCTCCAGCGCGGCGGCATGAAGATCCTCGCTCAAGACGCCAACCGGGATCGCGCCGATCACGTCGCGCGGACCGGGGACAGGATAAGCCGCCACCGGCAGCCCGGAAGCCAGGGCCTCCAGCAACACCAGCCCAAACGTGTCGGTTCGGCTGGGGAAAACGAAGACATCGGCACCACCGTACTGGTGGGCCAAATCCTCGCCGACCCGCGCGCCTTGGAACCGCACCTCGGGATGGCGATGCCGCAACGTGGTCAGCATGGGCCCATCGCCAACCACCACCTTGGTGCCGGGCAGGTCCAGCGACAGGAACGCCTCGATATTCTTTTCGACCGCGACACGGCCGACATACAAGAAAATCGGACGCGGCAGTCCGGCGAACGGCCCGTCCGGCCCCTTCAACTCGGGCCGGGGACGGTACATCTTGGTATCGACCCCCCGGCTCCACCGGCCGATATTGCCGAACCCGCGCGCGACCAGCTCGTTTTCGATTCCGGCGGTGGCGACCATCACCCGCGACGAGGCGCCATGGAAGCGGCGCATCACGGCATAGGACAATCCCAGCGGAATCCGCCAGCGGGCCTGCACATATTCGGGAAAGCGGGTGTGATAGGCGCTGGTGAAGGGCAGACCCGATTTGACGCAATAGCGCCGGGCCGCCCAGCCCAAGGGTCCCTCGGTCGCGATGTGAATGGCGCAGGGCTGCGCCGCCGCGATCAACCGCGCCACGCGCCGCGACGGCCGCAGCGCCAGCCGAATCTCGGGATAGCTGGGGCAAGCGATGGTCCGAAAGCGGTCGGGCGTGACCAGGACCACTTCGTGGCCGCTGGTCAGGAGTTCGGCTTTTAGAGCGTCAAGCGTGCGAACCACGCCATTGATTTGGGGATACCAAGCATCCGAAACGACGAGTATGCGCATTCCATCTCCTGACTCGCCGCTTCTGAAACCGCCGGCACGGCGGCCTCGGACAAAGGCGCAACCTCCATCCACCGGAGGACCTCGATACGGCCATCCTGGTGTTCGACCAACGCGGTACAGCTTTCCACCCAATCGCCATCGTTGAGGTACAACACCCCGTCGATATCGCGCTGTTCGGCATGATGGATGTGGCCGCACACAATGCCATCGACACCACGTTTACGCGCCTCGTCGGCCATCGTGGTTTCGAAATTGCCGATATACTGCACGGCGTTCTTGACCTTGTGCTTGAGATAGCCCGACAGCGACCAATAGGCCAAACCCATGCGGCGGCGGACCAGATTCAGCCAGTGGTTCAGCCACAGCGCGAAGGTGTAGGCGCCGTCGCCCAAATGGGCCAGCCATTTGGCGTATTTGACGACACCGTCGAAAACATCGCCATGCATCATCAATAAGCGCCGCCCATCGGCGGTGACATGGATCGCCTCTTCCGCGACCTCGATGTCGCCGAACGACAGTCCATCATAGTCACGGGCGAATTCATCGTGATTGCCGGGAATGAACAGCACGCGGGTGCCCTTACGGGCCTTGCGCAGCAGCTTCTGGACGACGTCGTTGTGGGCTTGCGGCCAATACCAGGACCGTTTCAGACGCCACCCATCGACGATATCGCCCAACAGATAGAGCGAGTCGCTTTCGGTGTAGCGCAGAAAATCAAGAAGGATGTCGGCCTTACAGCCCCGAGTCCCCAGATGGACGTCGGAAATCCAGATTGCGCGATAGTGCCGCGTGTTTTCGGTGGGCGCGTTCATGCTCGCCAAGGAACCCGATTTCAATAGACGCAATATGTAGTGTAGGCGTCCCTGGATTGTATATTGGTATCGTCGGCGCCAAACAAAATGTCACTCTATCGAAATCAATGTGTCATCGTTAATTCACATTACACGGCAAGTGCCCTTGCTGTATTAAACTATCTCATGATACAGGAAACCTCAATGCTCCCCGCCTTGGGCACTCCGGCTTTGGTTCAAGGCCGCCGCGTGCTGATCATCCACAATCCCACCGCCGGGCGTCGGCGTCGGCGGCATTTGGCCCTCGTCCTGGCCCGCCTTGAACAACTGGGTTGCCATGTGGTGACGCGGGAAACCCAACGCCGGGGTGATGCCGAACGCTTCGTCCGCGAGGCGGTGGAACAAGATTGGGACGTGGTCGCCGCCGCCGGCGGCGATGGCACCGTCAATGAAATGGTCAATGGGCTGGCGGGCGCCGAGAATCCGCCAATGCTGGCGATCATTCCGATGGGCACCGCCAATGTGCTGGCCTGCGAGATCGGCCTTGATCCCAAGGACGCCGAACAGGTCGCCAACACCATTGCCTTCGGCGCGACAAAACAGGTTCGTCTTGGCATCGCCAACAGCCGCCATTTCGTGTTGATGGCGGGCGCTGGTCTGGATGCGCGGGTGGTCGAGGGGATCAATCTGCACTCGGTGCTGAAACGCTGCACCGGCAAGATGGCCTATGTCGTCGAAGGCGTTCGCCAGGCTTTGGGCTACGATTTCCCCGCGCTGGAAATTCGCGCGGATGGGCAGACCTATTGCGGACGGATGGCGGTGGCTTGCAAGGGACGTCATTACGGCGGCCCCTTCGTTGCGGCACCCGAAGCCGACCTCGGCAGTTCGTCGCTGGAAATCTGTATTCTGCCGAACAAGGGCGTGGCCGGGATGCTGCGGTACGGCTTGGCCCTGCCGCTCGGCCAATTGTCGCGCCTGCCGGAAGTGCAAATGGTCTCGGCGCAATCCTTGACCATTACTGGCCCGCGCGGCGCACCGGTTCAGGCCGATGGCGATATCATCGCCCGCCTGCCCGCCGAAATCGCGGTGTCACAGGAAACCGTGCAGTTGGTGATGCCCAGCAAGGTTACCCGGGCGAACTGATTTCACCCGATGCGTACGAAAACAAGGCGGGTCGCACCAGCGACCCGCCTTGTTTTCGCGTTTGTTCATTTGTTCAGCGCGTAGATCCCGCGTTGGTCGGGAACCGGGTGGAAGCGGTCGGAGATCCCCAGCACCGTTTCGGCGCCACCCAGATACAGCAGGCCGTCGTCTGGCATCGACTTGCTGATATTCTCCAAGACGCGGGTCTTGGTCGCCTGATCGAAATAGATCAAGACGTTGCGGCAAAACACGACGTCGAATTGACCCAGGATTTTCAGGTCGTGCAACAGATTGAATTCGCGGTACTGGACCATCGCCCGGATGGCCGGATCGATCTGCCACATCTCGTTGGTTTTCTTGAAGTATTTGACCAGCAACTGGATCGGCAGGCCGCGTTGGACCTCGAACTGTGAATACAGCCCGGCCTTGGCCTTTTCCAGCATCTCGATCGAAATATCGGTGCCTACGATCTCGATCTTCCAACCGGCGAGGCGGGCCGCCTCCTCCTTCAAGATCATCGCCAGCGAATAGGCTTCCTGGCCCGACGAGCAGGCGGCCGACCAGATTCGGAACGATTTGCGGCCCGCGCGATTTTGCAAAAGCAGCGGCAGCACCAGCGATTTGAATTGATCGAACGGCTTGGTGTCGCGAAAGAAAAACGACTCGTTGGTCGTCATCGCTTCGGTAACCTCGCGCAGCAGCTCCTCGGAGGCGCCGCGCAGACCCGCCATCAAATCATCAACACCCTTCAAGCCACGCCGACGCGCGACCGGGGTCAACCGGCTTTCCAAAAGATAGGCCTTGTCCGGGGTGATGATCAGGCCCGAACGTTCCTTCAAAACCTTGGCGATAAAATCGAATTCATCGGGTTTCATGACACTAACGCCTTGTCGCCAGTTTCATGATCCACGGCGCGACCTCCGGCAACGGCAGAATCGCCGAGCAGACCCCGGCGTTCGCGGTCGCTCCCGGCATGCCCCAAACGACGCTGGTCGCCTCGTCCTGAGCGATCACCGATCCACCGGCCGCGACCACCGCT
The DNA here is from genome assembly GCA_903899885.1 of uncultured Rhodospirillaceae bacterium. Classification (GTDB taxonomy): domain Bacteria; phylum Pseudomonadota; class Alphaproteobacteria; order Rhodospirillales; family Magnetospirillaceae; genus CAIULK01. Next base: position 21,770 of record CAIULK010000124.1, on the reverse strand, counting down.
TGCCCACCCTTGGCGCCATCGGCACCCATGCCGGTCAGCACACAGGCCAACACGCGCTTGCCGTAAGCGGCGGCTATGCTGCGGAACATCGGATCGACCGCCGGACGGCAGAAGTTTTCGGGCGGGTTCTTGTTCAGGCGGATCACCCGCTCGGCACCCTTGGTTTCGACCACCATGTGGAAATCGCCGGGCGCGATATAGACCCGCCCCCCGGTAATCACCTCGCCGTCCTGGCCTTCGCGGGCATCCCAGCCCGACACGCGCGAGATGTGTTCGGCCAAAATCGTCGTAAAGGTCGCGGGCATGTGCTGGGTGATCAGAATCGGCTGCCGCACGGTTCCGGCCCGCATCGTCCCCAACAAACCGAACAGGGCCTGCGGCCCGCCGGTCGAACTGCCGATGGCGATGATATCGGGAATCTCCAGCGCCTGGGTGCGCAAGGCCGGGGGGGCCGCGGGCGCGGCCGCCGGACGCGGAACGACCGGACGCGGAGCCGTGCTGGCCCCTGGCCGTTGCACACGGCGGGGATCGCGCTTGCGCGCCTGTCCCAGCGCCTTGACCTTACCCAGCAATTCGGTCTTGAAATCCATGCCGCCCGCCAGATCGCGGGTGCTGGTCGGTTTCGGGATATAGTCGGCGGCCCCCGCCTCCATCGCCCGCAGCGAGACGTCGGCCCCTTTCAGGGTCAAGGTCGACTGCATGATGACTCGCGCGCCGGGGTCGATTTTCAACAGCTTGGGCAAGGCCGTCAAACCGTCCATCACCGGCATTTCGATGTCGAGCAGGATGACATCGACATCGGTTCGCTCCAGGGTCGTCAACGCCATCTGGCCATTGCCAACCGAAGCGACGACCGAAACCCCGCTATCCTCTTCCAGGATACGGGTCACCAGTCCACGAACCACGGCCGAATCGTCCACGATCATCACGCGGACTGGATCGCCGGCGGCCCCGGCTGAGGAATAAGTTGGGTCGAGTGCCATCACCGCGCGCTACGCTCCGACAAATCAGGAAAAAATCAGAGCAAGCCGACTTGCGAAAACTTCGCCTGAAGAATCTCGCTGTCGAACGGCTTCATGATGTATTCGTTGGCGCCGGCCGAAATCGCTTCTTGGATATGCTCGATATCGTTCTCGGTGGTGCAGAACACCACGATCGGATGATCGCCATTCGGAAGATTGCGCAATTCCCGCAGGAATTCGATCCCGCTCATCACGGGCATGTTCCAGTCCAGAAGAACGGCGTCGGGCATCGCGCGCTTGCACGCGTCCAGCGCCATCTGCCCATCCTCGGCCTCTTCCGTCTTAAAGCTCAATTCGTGGAGAATTTTCTTCGCCACCATACGGATGACTTTCGAGTCATCAACGATCAGACACGACTTCATGCCCACGCTCACTTTTCTGTTGGGGTGGGGCGGCCAACCGGCGAACCGCTCGTCCATCCCGGGGTTTCAGCCTATTTAGTAATCCGCTCTGGTGAAATCTAAAAGCTTACTGACGTCCAGAACAACCAAAAGCTTTGCCTCCAGGCGATAAATTCCCATCGAGAACTCACGCCAGCGAGGATCCAGGGTCGGGGGTTGCGTTCGAACTTGGCCGACGGCAAGGACAGCACCTCGCCGACCGAATCGACCATCAGCGAATACAGCTCGCCGCCCATATCGACAACGACGCTCATGCCCTTTTTGTCGTCGCTGCCCCGGCTCAGCCCCAACCGCAGGCGGACATCGATCGCGGTGACGATACGGCCGCGAAGATTGAGCGAACCGGCCACCTCGCGCGGGGCCAGGGGAATACGGGTGATCTTTTGCGGACCCAGCACGTCTTGCACGGTCAGCACGGGGATGCCGAAAAGCTGCCCCTCGATCAACATGGTCACGAAATCTTGCGTCTCGGGCGCGGCGAGCTCCGTGCCGGGGCGCTTGGCGGGAACGATCTGGTTCATGCGGCACCTTTCAGAGCGGCGATCGTTTGCGCGATGGTCGAGAGCAACGAGTCACGATCGAATTTGGCGACGTAATCGTTGAAGCCGACCATTCGGCCACGTTCGAAGTCTTTGTCCGAAGCATGCGAGGACAGGGCGATCATCGGCACATGCTGCCAACGCGGATCGCCGCGAACCGCCATCGCGAATTCGAAGCCGCTCATCCCCGGCATTTCGATGTCGCTGATGATCAGATCGAACTCGCGCCCCTGTTCGCGCAGATGCAGGGCGCGGTCGGCGCCCTCGACCGCGACCACGTCGTAGCCCGCGACCGACAGCAAGGGGGTGAGCAGATTGCGGAAGAACGGACTATCATCGACCAGCAGCAGGCGCGGCGCGCCGCTGTCGTCGCTGCTGCCGAAATCCTTGGCCGCCGCGCCGAACCAGTCGCCGAAGGCCTGCGGCAGATAGTAGCCGGCATCGACGATGGTGGTGGCCTTGCCCGCGATCACCGCCGTGCCGATCACGCCCGGCTGGTTGGCGGTCAGCTCGACCTTCAAGCGGTCCTCGACGATATCGACGATTTCCTCGACGACGAGGCCCATCGTATGGTCGCGGTCCGAGAAGACCAGCACCGGCTGGCGCCCCTCGGCGCGGAAGTTGGTCGAGCCATCGACCGACAGCAGGGGCATCAGATGGCCGCGATATTGGACCATCGGCTTGCCGTGGCTGTGCTCGATATCCTTGACGTCGATTTCCTCCAGGCGGGCGACCAGGGCCAACGGAACCGCCTTGAGGTCGTCGCCGCAGGCGCGGAACACCAGCAGCGAGGTCTTGGAGTCGGAATGACTGTCGCGCGCGGTGGTCGCCTCGGCCGCTTGACCGCCGCCCAGCATGCCCGATTCACCGGTCGAGCTGGCGATGCCGTTCGGATCCAGGATCATGATCACCGAGCCATCGCCCAGGATGGTGTTGCCCGAGAACATCGTGATGTGACGCAGGATCGGCGCCACCGGCTTGACGACGATTTCCTCGGTATCGAACACCCGATCAACGATGATGCCGAAGGTGTAGGTGCCGACCTGGGTGACGACGATGAAGGTTTCCTGACGTTCGGCGTCCTTGTCGTCGTTGAGCTTGAGCAGCTTCTTCAGGCTGACCAGCGGCAACAGCCGGTCGCGCAGGCGCAGCACCGGCGCATTGTTGATCATCTCGATGCCGTGTTCGGAATTGGCGGTCACCCGCACCAGTTCGAGAACACTGATCTGCGGAATGGCGAAGCGTTCCTCGGCGCATTCGACGATCAAGGCCGAGACGATGGCCAGGGTCAGCGGGATCTTGATGATGAAGGTCGAGCCGCGGCCCGGCTGGCTCTTCATTTCGACGGTGCCGCCAATCCGCTCGATATTGGTGCGCACGACATCCATGCCGACGCCGCGCCCGGAGACCGAGGTCACCTTTTCGGCGGTCGACAGACCGGCCTTGAAGATGAACTGCTGGATCTGCTGCGCGGTCATGCTTTCGACCTCGGCCTCGGTGGCCAGGCCGTTCTGCAACACCTTGGCCTTGATCCGCTCGATATTCAGGCCGCGCCCGTCATCCGAGATCTCGATGATGATGTGGCCGCCTTCGTGATAGGCGTTCAGCACGATCTTGCCGATTTCCGGCTTGCCCGCCATCTTGCGCTCGTTCGGCGGCTCCAACCCGTGGTCGGCCGAATTGCGGACCATGTGGGTCAGCGGGTCCTTGATCAATTCCAGAACTTGGCGGTCCAGTTCGGTTTCGGCGCCCAGCATCTGCAAATCGATCTTCTTGCCCATTTCGACCGACAGATCGCGGACGATGCGGGGCAGCTTGGCCCAGGCATTGCCGATCGGCTGCATGCGGGTCTTCATCACCCCTTCTTGCAGGTCGGTGGTGATGTGCGACAGGCGCTGAAGCGGCGCGGTGAATTCGCTGTCATCGCGGCCACGGACCATCTGGAGCAGCTGGTTGCGGGTCAGCACCAGTTCCGACACCAGGGTCATCAGATTTTCAAGCAGCTCGACATTGACACGGATGGTCTGAGCGGCGACCGCCGAATCCTTGGGTCCCTCGGCCGACAGCTGGTTGCCGCCGTCGCGGACGGCGGGCGGCTGGGCGGTATTGGCGGGCACGTTGGAGCGCACGGGCGCCTCCTCGTGCGCCTCGCCGGCGGCGACCTCCGGCTCGGGCTCGGGCTCGCGCACGGGTTCCGGCTCGGGCTCGGGTTCCGGGGCGGCTTTGATCTCGACCTTCGGCTTTTCGGCCTTGACCTTGGCTTTTTTCGGCTCGGCTTTCGCCTCGCCGCCTTCGGCGACCGCGTTGAGCTGATCGATCAGGTCTTGGTCGTTGCCGTCGGGTTCCGACTCGGTCTGCTCAAGATGCGACAAGATCGCCTTGATGCGATCGATGGCGCCGAGGATGAGGGTGATGATGCTGGGTGTGACGGTCAGCTCGCCATCGCGGAATTTGCCCAGCACGTTTTCCGATGCGTGCGCGACATGCTCCAGCCGGGGCAGACCCAGGAACCCGCAGGTGCCCTTGATCGTGTGGACCAAACGGAAGATGTTCTGAAGGACCGCCGGATCGGGACTCTGTTCCAGCTTGACCAGCTCGACGTCCAAAACCGCAATGCTTTCGCCGGTTTCGGTCAGAAACTCACTCAGAAGATCATCCATGTCGCCTCCAACCCCCTGCTCGACGCCCCGGGCGCCGCTTGCCCTGCCTTGGTTGCCCGCAAGGCCTTACCGGAAAGTCATAACATGCCTGAATTTTGTTTAGAAGGACTCACAGCGACGGCAACCGGCTGCTTCATGTCGAATCTTGCACTCAGGATGTGACGATCAAGGCCAGCAGCCCGTTTTCCAGGCTGGCCGCCAACGTGGCGCCGGTCCGCAAGGCCAGGTTGCGGGTCAACAGCGCCTGGGCGGCACGCGGCCCCTCGGGTTTGGTGCCGTGAAACAGCGGTGCGTGGGCCTCCTCGGGCAGGACGGCGGGTGTTCCCATCGCCGCCACCCGGCGGGTGCCGGTGCTCTCGTTCCAGGTGACGGCGACGGTGCCGCCGCGCGGCAGCGCGTCGCGCGCCAGCAAAATCATGTTCAACAGCAAACGGGCCTGATCGGCGGCCAGCGGCACGTCCTCGACCCGCCAATCAAGGACCAATCCCTGCGATACCGCATCGAGATAGGCCCGCGCCAGATCCTCGACCGCGCCCGCCGATTGCGGCCGCGAGGCGGGCGAAAAAGCGGCGCGAAGGAATTTCAGGCGGGCGGTCGCCCCGGCGCAGCTGGTCACCACCAGCCGCGCGGTGTCCTTGTCATACGGTCCGTCTTCCAGCAGTTCGGCCCCGGCGGCGGCAACGCCGATGGCGCCCGACAAATCGTGGCACAAACGGGCGCACAGCAGTTCGGCCATGTCCCAGCCGTCGTCCATCCCCTTAGAAAGCATGGCGCAAGACTTCCATCGCTTGGTTGAGCTGGCTCATCCGATGGTGGCTGCCATAACGGGAATCGGGGTGATGGATCGTCGCCAGCATCCGGAAACGGGCGCGCACGGCGCGGTGGTCGGGATAGGCACTGGGCGCGAAGCCCAGAACATGCAGCGCCTCGGCCCGCGAGGTGACGCCGTTGGGCAGGGGATCGAACGCCAAGACGTTGATCACCACCTTCATCCGCTCGATTTCCTCGTTGACCGCCTCCAGCGCCCGGCTGGACTCGAGGGGCGGCGGCGGCGGGGGAGGCGCTTCCGGCGCGGCGGCCGGGCGATTCGGGTCATCCAGATTGATGCGAACCTCGCCCCGGTCCATCGCCAAGGCGACCGCCAGGGCCTTGCGGATAAAGGTCACCTCGAAACCGGGCGACATGCGAACCTGAAGCCGGGGTTTGCGCCGCCACGGACGCCCCTGGGCCGGACCGGATTTCAAGATGACGGTTTCACGATCCTCGGCCGCCGGTTCGCCGGGATCGGCCTGAGCGGCGATCACCTCGGCCGGCACCACCAGCAGCACCGAACGCGCGATATCGCCGACATTGACACGGCGCCGCCGCGCCAGTTGATCGACCGCGTCGCGAAACGCGCTGGCGCACGAAATGGTGTAGGAATGCTTGATGGTTCCGGTCTCGGGCGGGGATGACACCCCGGACGACACGGTCTCATCCTCATCCGCGACGCCGCCGCCGCTGGTGTCCATGGTCCCTCGCTCCCGATCATTTCTCGGCTGCAACGAAGGTGGCCCCTCGCCCCAGCGCCGTCAACTACCAAAGTGGGCTGCTGACGCTATTGTTTAAGCGATCGCGGTAAAGGACAGATTAAATTCCGTTTTTGGGGTGTCGACGAGCTTCTCGGATTTACCGGGAGCCAACCCAGCCGCCATTGAGGCGGCGGCCAAGCGGGCGGACGCCCGCGCCCGGCGAGGGGCATTATTTATAGGTGGGAGACCGGACAGCGACCCGGACCGGAAATCGTTACGGCTGCTTCCTTCCGGACCTGACCGGGTTGGCGACAGGTCCGCCCGCCGCCGGCCTCCCAGGCGGGGCTATATCGGGATGCGCGTTCGATTGCAAGAAACAAAAAGCCCGCCGGGTTTGTTCCGGCGGGCTTTCGTTACGGCATCAAGATAAGATCAAACCCGATTCATCCGGTTGTCGATCAGATCATCGACGACGCCGGGATCGGCCAGGGTCGAGGTATCGCCCAGTTGGCCGAATTCGTTCTCGGCGATCTTGCGCAAGATGCGGCGCATGATCTTGCCGGACCGGGTCTTGGGCAGGCTGGGCGCCCACTGGATCAGGTCGGGACTGGCGATCGGACCGATTTCCTTGCGGACCCAGGCGACCAGTTCCTTGCGCAGTTCCTCGGTCGGCTCCTCGCCGCCGATCAGGGTGACATAGGCATAGATGCCCTGGCCCTTGATCTCGTGCGGATAGCCGACCACGGCGGCCTCGGCCACCTTGACATGGGCGACCAAGGCCGATTCGACCTCGGCGGTGCCCAAACGGTGACCCGACACATTGATGACGTCATCGACCCGCCCGGTGATCCAGTAATAGCCGTCGGCGTCGCGCCGGCAACCGTCGCCGGTAAAGTACTTGCCCTTATAGGTCGAGAAATAGGTCTGCACGAAACGGGCATGATCACCGTACACCGTGCGCATCTGACCGGGCCAAGAATCGGCGATGCACAGATTGCCCTCGACCGCGCCGTCCAGCACATGGCCCTCGCCATCGACGATCTGGGGACAAACGCCGAAGAACGGCTTGGTCGCCGATCCCGGCTTGGTGGCGATGGCGCCGGGCAGCGGCGAAATCAGGATGCCGCCGGTTTCGGTCTGCCACCAGGTATCGACGATCGGGCAGCGCTGGTCGCCGACCACGCGGTGATACCACAGCCATGCCTCGGGATTGATCGGCTCGCCGACCGAACCCAAGAGCCGCAGCGACGCCCGGCTGGTTTTCTTGACCATCGCCTCGCCTTCGCGCATCAGGGCGCGGATGGCGGTGGGGGCGGTGTAGAAGATGTTGACCTTGTGCTTGTCGATCACCTGCCAGAAGCGCGAGGCATCGGGATAGGTGGGAATGCCCTCGAACATCAGGGTCACCGCGCCATTGGCCAGCGGGCCATAGACGATATAGCTGTGCCCGGTCACCCAGCCGACATCGGCCGTGCACCAATAGACGTCGCCCTCGTGGTAATCGAAGACATACTGATGGGTCATCGCGGCATAGACCAGATAACCGCCCGAGGTGTGCAGCACCCCCTTCGGCTTGCCGGTCGAGCCCGAGGTGTAGAGGATGAACAGCGGATCCTCGGCCGAGATTTCAACCGGCGCATGCTCGGGCGAGGCCTCGGCGCAGATCTCGTGATACCAATGGTCGCGGCCCTTCATCATGTGAACCGGGCTGCCGGTCCGCTCCACGACGATGACGTTCTTGACCGACCAGCTGGTCAGCAGCGCCTTGTCGGCATTGGCCTTCAACGGCACCTTGCGCCCGCCGCGCAGACCCTCGTCGGCGGTGATCAGCAGCGAGGAGTCGCAGTCTTGCAACCGACCCGCCAAGGCATCGGGTGAAAAGCCGCCGAACACCACCGAATGAATGGCGCCGATCCGCGCGCAGGCCAGCATCGCCACCGCCGCTTCGGGGATCATCGGCATATAGATGGTCACCCGGTCGCCCTTGCCGACCCCCAGCTTGGTCATCGCATTGGCCATGCGGCAGACCCGTTCATGCAGGTCGCGGTAAGTGATGCGGGCCTGTTCGTTGGGCGAGTCGCCTTCCCAGATGATCGCGGTCTGGTCGCCCCGTGTCGCGAGGTGACGATCCAGACAATTGGCGGCGACGTTCAGCGTGCCATCCTTGTACCAGTTGATGTGGACGTCGCCGGAAAACGAGACGTCCTTGACCTGGGTATAGGGTTTAATCCAGTCGATCCGCTTGCCGTGTTCGCCCCAGAAACCCTCGGGGTCATCGACGGAACGCTTGTACATCTCGGCGTATTTGGCCTCGTCGATCCAGGCCGACCCGGCCAGGGTGGCCGGAACGGGAAAGATATCGGACATGGGCGGAAGTCTCCCGGTCAAAAAGTCGGTTGTTGTCGCGCCCGGCGGGGCGGGAGATGTGTTTTAACGCTCCTCTCCACTGGGGATTATGGTCAACTCGATGACAGGATACAACCCCCGCCGGGGGGTAAAAAAACACCCCTGTGGGCAGGGGGATATGATCGCGGATCGGCAGTTCGTGATGGACGCGTCCGCCGCTCCCATATAATCATAAACCGATGGAGGCTCGCCGTGGACGAACTACGGTTCAAGATTGACGCCTTCCGGCCGGATACCATCCCGATGGCTCGTCTGGCGGAGTATATGGCGCAACTGGCATCGCTTCTCGGCAACGAGCAGGGCGTCCATTTCGTGCGCCTGGATCCCGGCAGCGTCGAATTAGTTCATCGTATCGATGAGATGGACCAGCCCAAGGTTCATGCTCGTCTGACCGCGCTGCGTGAGGGGAATGGTCCCGCCGACGCGATCAAGGCATTCAGTCGACTCGACGATATGTTGGCGAACGACAATGCCATCGGGGCGCTCATGACCGGCCAGACGTCCGTCATTATCCAATTCCCCGGCAAGGACCGGCCCAAGCCGGTTGATTACGGCGCATTCGCCCAGCAGGGCAGCTTCGACGGCATCCCGGTCAAGGTCGGCGGGCTCGCCGAAACGGTATCGATCTTTCTGCAAGAGTTGGGGCCATCGCCGCTCGTCCATAATTGTGCCGGGAGCCGCGCCATCGCTCCCCACCTGTTCGAGACTCCCATTCGGGTGCATGGCATGGGCCGTTGGCGGCGCGAAATCAGCGGCGCATGGACGTTGGTCAAGTTTACCATTGGCGATTTCGAGGTTCTGGACGACGCCCCATTGGATACCGTGGTCGCCCGGCTGCGCGGCATCCACGGCAATGGCTGGCGCGACGTCGAACACCCGTTGGCGACGCTGCGGGGCCTTCGCGACGGCGAGGATAGCGTCCACTGATGGTGATCTTCGACGCCAACTTCCTGCTTCTGCTGCTCGACCCCAGTGTCGACATCCCAGGCGATCCGGCAACGGGGCAATCACTCCTCCGCGCCAGGGACCGCGTCGAACACCTGATTTCCACGCTGTCCCAACAACGGGAGACCATTGGAATTCCAACCCCGGTGGTTGGCGAGATCTTGGTTCATGCTGGACCGGCGGGGCCGAACTACCTCGCGGCTATCGAGGTTGCGGCGATGACGGCTGCGGCCATCGGCGGCGGCGGCAACAAAAAATCCACCAGCGGCGCTCCCTGGCAGAAAGTGAAGATTGACCGGCAGATCGTCGCCATCGGCGCCATCGACCGGGCTACGACCATCTACACCGACGACCAGAGCGTCATCAAACTGGCAAAAAGAGCCGGAATAACCGCCGTAAGCAGTTGGGAAATTCCCCTACCGCCCGAAGACCCGCAGGGCCGACTCGACATCTGAGCTCGACGCTCTACCCCAACCCCACCAACGACCGCGCGAATTCGGTCGCGTCGAATTCCCGCAGATCCTCGGCCTGTTCGCCCACACCGATCGCATGCACCGGCAGGCCGAAGCTTTCGGCCAAGGCGACCAGCACGCCGCCCTTGGCGGTGCCGTCCAGTTTGGTCAGGACCAAGCCGGTCACCTCGACCATTTCCTTGAAGGCCTTGACCTGGGAATGGGCGTTTTGGCCGACGGTGGCGTCCAGCACCAGCAGCACATCGTGCGGGGCGGTGTCGTCCTGCTTCTTGATGACGCGCAGCACCTTGCGCAACTCTTCCATCAGATCGGTTTTGTTTTGCAGCCGCCCGGCGGTGTCGATGAACAACAGATCGTCGCCGCGCGTTTTCGACTCAAGGATCGCGTCGAAGGCCAGACCGGCGGCGTCGGCGCCGGTTTCGCGCGCGATCACCGGGCAGCCGGTGCGTTGACCCCACACCTGCAACTGCTCGACCGCGGCGGCGCGAAAGGTATCGCCCGCCGCCAAGGTCACCGACAGACCCTGATCCTTGAAGCGCTTGGCCAGCTTGCCGATCGTCGTGGTCTTGCCCGATCCGTTGACGCCGACCACCAGAACGACATGCGGCTTGTTCGCCGGATCGACGGTCAAGGGTTTGGCGACGGCGGTCAGCGGCTGGGCGATCACCTCGGCCAGCAGCTGCTTGACCTCGTCGGCCCCGACATCTTGGCCCAGACGCTGTTTGCCGAGGCGATCCCGCACCCGGGCGGCGGCGGCCACCCCCAGATCGGCGCCGATCAGCAGATCCTCCAGCTCGTCGAGCGCCGCCTCGTCCAGACGGCGCTTGGCGAACAAATCGCTCAATCCCCCGGCAAGGCGCGAGGTCGAGCGGGCCAACCCCTTTTTCAGCCAATCAATCATCATCAACCTCTCGGGCGATCAGGGTGGCGGCGGCGCGGGCCAAAACGCGGGCAGTGAGCAGAACGCCCGGCGGCACCGGGGTGGTCAGACGCACCGGCAGCGCGTGCTCGCAATGGCCTTGATGATCGCGCTCGACCAGAACCCGCACGGATTTGCCGATCCGGCGCTCAAGCAGCGCGTCCATCGCGGTATCGGCCTTGGCGCGCAAGCGGGCGGCGCGGTCCTTGACCTGGGGTTTGGGCACGGGCGGCATCTTGGCGGCCGGAGTGCCGGGCCGGGGCGAAAAGCGGAAGACATGCAGATGGGTCAGCCCCGCCTCGTCAATCAAATCCAGACTGCGTTGGAACATCGCCTCGTCCTCGGTCGGAAAACCGGCGATCAGATCGGCGCCCAACGTCAGGCCGGGGCGCAAGCCGCGCAAACGCCCGGCCAAGGCGATAATGTCGGCGCGGGTGTGGCGCCGCGCCATCCGTTTCAAGATCAAATCGTCGCCCGCCTGGGCCGACAGATGCAGATGCGGCATCAGACGTTGGTCATCCGCCAGCACGTCCAGCAGAACATCGTCCACCGCCGCCGGATCCACCGACGACAGGCGCAGACGGGCCAGATCGCCCACCTCGGCCAGAATGCGGCGAACCAACGGCCCCAACCCGCCGTGATACGAGGTGAGATCGACCCCGGTCAGAATCACCTCGGCGTAGCCCTCGTCCACCAGGGTGCGGATTTGGGCGATCACCCGCTCGGGCGCCACCGACCGGTTGGGACCCCGCCCGAACGGGATGACACAATAGGTGCAGCGATGATCGCAGCCTTGTTGAATCTCGACGAAGGCGCGGCTGCGCCCCTCGAACCCGGCCACCGGCATCGGCGCCGATTCGCTTAACGCCGTCAAATCGGAGACCGCGACACGGACCGGCAAGGGTCCCGCGAAGGCGCCAGGCACCAGCTTTTCCGTATTGCCCAGAACGTGATCGACCTCGGGCATCGCGGCGAAGCGATCGGGATTGATCTGGGCGGCACAGCCAGTGACCACGATCCGGGCATTCGGGCGTTCGCGGCGCAAGCGGCGGATGGCTTGACGGGCCTGACGCTCGGCCTCGGCGGTAACGGCACAGGTGTTGACGATCACCGTGTCGCCTCCGGCCCCGCCATGCACGCGCATCGCCTCGGCCTCGGCGCCGTTCAGGCGGCAGCCGAAATTGACCACGGTTCCACTCACGGCAAACGCCCGGCGAAGGGGGCGGCGACCGCGCCGGTCATCCGTACGTGACCATCGTCGCGCCACGTAATGTCCAGGCTGCCGCCGTCCAATTCGATCACCGCCGTCCGCCCGGTCAAGCCGCGCCGCGCGGCGGCGACCAGTGTCGCGCACGCCCCGGTGCCACAAGCCTGGGTGATCCCGGCACCGCGTTCCCACACTCGCATGCGGATGCGGCCCGCGTCCACAATGTGCGCCACCTCGACATTGACGCGTTCGGGAAAGAACGGGTGATGCTCGATCACCGGACCCAGTGCCGCCAGATCCACCGCCTCGGCATCATCCACGAAGAACACGGCGTGCGGATTGCCCATCCCCACCCCGACCGGGTCCGACAACGGCCCCGCCGCGACCGGTAGATACAGGGTGTCGCCCGCCTCGGCGACCGGAATCGCGCGCCAGTCCAGCCGCGCCGGTCCCATATCGACGGTTACCCGGTGATCGCCCGCCCGCCATGCCTCCAGCCGCCCGGCCTTGGTGCGGATCAATGCGTGATCGCTTGCCCCCTCCTCCATCAGCAGCCAGCCGACGCAACGGGTCGCATTGCCGCAGGCCCCGACTTCCGAGCCGTCGGCGTTGTGGATGCTCATCCCGGTTTCGCCGCCCTCGCCGGGGGTCAACGTGATCAATTGATCGCAGCCGATCCCGGTGTGACGATCGGCCAAGGCCCGGATGGTTTCAGGGGTCAGGACAAGCGGCGTGGTCCGGGCGTCGAGCACGACGAAGTCGTTGCCCAGCCCATGCATTTTCCAAAAAGCGGGTCCGTTGAATCGCATGCCGGTTTATAGAAGCGCAGGGGCGGCGGAGTCCAGCGGCGGCTCGATCTTTTCAATCGACGTAACAGTCTGAATGGTGGGCGCAAAGGGCGCAGGACGGCGAGGAACAGGCCCAAATCTTCTCCTCGTCGCATAGAACCCGATAGAAGAAGCGTTTCCAGCGCATGTTGCCGCTGTTGCGGTCGTAGAGCGCGCGGAAGTGACGGATCAGGATAGCCGACAGTTCGGCGCGATCCGTCAAACCCAGCGCCACCCACAGATGCTCGGGCTCCATGCAGGCGCGGGCGATGACCCGCGCGAACAAGGTGGCAAGAACGTCTTGGCGTTCGGCGTGCCCCAGGAACAGCCGACGCAGATCCGCCTCCTCCCGCTCGAGCAAGCCCATGCTGAACGGCCCCCGGGCGTGATCGAGAAACAGAGTGCGCGAACAGCATCCGGGCCGGGCCGCCCCAGCCCGCCAACGGACCGACGCGCCGAAACAGGCGCCAGGCTCCCATTCCTTCCGCAACGTGGGAAAGAAGCGCCCGACGACCGATGACAGCTCGTCCGGCTCCAACCCCAGGGCGGTTCGCCACGCGGCGCCAGCGCCGCTGCACCGGTGCAGGACGATCCGCCCCAAGGCCTGAACATCCAGGTCTTGCGGTGTGCGGGCGCGCTTCATCAACCACGCGAAGACGGGATCTGAAATCGCCATCCAGGCTCCCCTCAGCGATGCCAACCGCCGATGTCGTAGCGCCCGGCCATGCCGGGACGAAGCATCGGAATATAAATTCCCGCTGGAATCCGGCGCAACCCGGCCGCGCGCACCGCGCGGACCGCCACGCGGCGCTGTTTCACCGTCAGCCGGGGTGAGGAGAAGGCGGCCTCGTTTGGCCCCAGGGTGCCCGCCGCGACCTGTTCCGCCTTGGCGGCTCCAACCGCCATGAGCGCGACGACGACCAACACGAACCCATGCCAACGCCCTGGGATGTGAACGAACACGGGATGACCCCTCACGATCGCAATTGTTAGTTATTGTATACGGCGGAATATAGTTGGTGGCAAGCGATTCTTCGAAGTCCAGCTTGACAGAGCCCCAATGGTCGGATATCACCCTGCCCTCCGGCGGCTTTGGCCGCTTAGGGGCCCGGTGCCCAGGTGGCGGAATTGGTAGACGCGCTAGATTCAGGTTCTAGTGACCGCAAGGTCGTGGAAGTTCGAGTCTTCTCCTGGGCACCAACCTCTCCCAGCCTTATCATGAGGCACGACGAATTTGGGGAGGGATGACATGACCATTTTCCATCACGTGAACGATCTTCCGTCCGGCGTCGATTTCGGACCGGTGGTGGCCGTCGATACCGAGACCATGGGCCTTAGCGTGCAGCGCGACCGGCTGTGCGTGGTTCAGATGTCGGCCGGCGACGGCACCGCGCACCTGGTCTCGTTTCCGGAACCCCGCTACAACGCCCCTAATCTGGTGCGCCTGATGGCCAACGACCAGGTAACCAAGCTATTCCATTTCGGCCGCTTCGATATCGCGATGATGCAGCGTCACCTGGGCGTGCGCTGCACGCCGGTCTGGTGCACCAAGATCGCCTCGAAGCTGACCCGCACCAACACCGACCGCCACGGCCTGAAGGATCTGTGCCGCGACCTTCTGGGGGTCGAGCTGTCCAAGCAGCAGCAAACCTCGGACTGGGGCGCGCCCGAGCTGTCGGCCGAACAGATGGCCTATGCCGCGTCCGACGTGCTGCATCTGCACCGCTTGAAGGCGGCGCTCGAAGGCCTGCTCGACCGCGAGGGCCGCCGGAATCTGGCCGAGGCCTGCTTCCGGTTCCTGCCCGACCGCGCCGCGCTCGACGTTGCCGGCTGGCCCGAGGAAGACGTCTTCGCGCATTGAGGTCTTCCCCGTTTCGCCCCTTCGGGTATAGTCGAGCGAAACTGGATCGGATTTTGCTAGAGATGACCGACGACATCGCCGTGGCGCGCCGGGTTCTGGAGACCGAGGCCGAGGCCCTGAAAGCTTTGGCCCTGTCGCTGGACGGCGCGTTTTCCCAGGCGATCGCCAGGCTGACCGCCGTCAAGGGCCGGGTGGTGGTCACCGGCATGGGCAAAAGCGGCCATGTCGGACGCAAGATCGCGGCAACCTTGGCCTCGACCGGAACCCCCGCCTTCTTCGTTCACCCAGGGGAAGCCAGCCACGGCGATCTGGGCATGGTGACGGCGGACGACGCGGTGGTCGCGCTGTCCAATTCCGGCGAAACCACCGAACTGGGCGACATCGTCGCCTATACGCGGGGCAACGGCATCGTCTTGATCGCGATGACCGGACGGGCCGACAGCGCACTGGCCCGCGCGGCCGATGTCGCCTTGATTCTGCCCGCGATTCGCGAGGCCTGCCCCCACAATCTGGCGCCGACCACCTCGACCACGCTGATGCTGGCCTTGGGCGACGCCCTAGCGGTGGCCTTGCTGGAACGCAAGGGTTTCACCCCCGATCAGTTCGGCGCCTTTCATCCCGGCGGAAAATTGGGCCAACGGCTGCTGACCGTTGGCGAGTTGATGCACGGCGGCGAGGCATTGCCGGTGGTCGGCCCGGACACCCCGATGGCCGAGGCGATCGTCACCATGTCGTCGAAACGGTTGGGCTGCGTCGCGGTCGCCGACGCGGGCGGGCATTTGCTGGGAATCGTCACCGACGGCGACCTGCGGCGCAACATGGGTGCCGACTTGTTGACCAAGACGGTCGGCGCGGTAATGAACCGCTCGCCCTTGACCGTCACCCCCGGCATGCGGGCGGCGGATGCCGTGCGCCTGATGAACGACAGGAAAATCACCATCTTGCTGGTCGAGGACGGGGGGCGCTTGATTGGACTTCTTCACGTCCACGATTGCCTGCGGGCGGGCGTCGAATAGGGGGCATGACTGTGGTGCTGACGCCCGATCAGATCAAACGCTTGCAGCGCCTTCGGTTGCGGCACTCCCCCTTTGCCGTGCGTCACCAATATTCGCGCTTCGTGCGCCTGATGAAGCTGCTGCTGCCGTCACTGGCCGCTATTCTGCTGGCGCTGGTGGTGATCTGGCCCCGCCTGCGGGTGGACGAAAGCCGTTTCCGGGTGGGCTTCGCCGACATCGGGGCGAAGGAAGTCGAAAAATTGTCGATGGTCAACGCCCGCTTCTTCGGGATCGACCAGCAGGGCCATCCCTTCACGGTCACCTCGGTGCGAGCCGAGGAAGAGGACAAGGACACCAACATCGTTGATCTGGAGGCCCCCAAGGCCGATTTCGCCTCACGCGACGGGTCTGGTGTGTTCGTCACGGCCGAACGCGGCTATTATCGTCAAAAGGAACAGCTGCTCGATCTTCAGGGCGATGTCAGCCTGTACCATGAGAAGGGCTACGAACTGCATACCGAACAAGCGCATGTCGATCTGGCCGCCAACACCGCCCACGGCGAGGTCGCGGTTCACGGCCAAGGGCCGCAGGGGCGCTTGGAGGGGGAAGGTTTTGAACTGCGCGACAAGGGAAGCGATGTGATCGTCACTGGGAAATCGACGCTGACGCTGCGCGGCGCCTCGCCAAGCGAAGGGGCGGGGAAATGAGGGCGCTTTTGCTTGGCTTGGCGTTCGCCGTATTCGGCTGGACCTCCGCCGCGTTCTGTCAGGGCTTCGACATGGCGCGCGGCGGCGACGGCGAGATCCAGGTCTATGCCGACAACGGCATCGAATGGCATTCCGACGAATTGCGGGTGATCGCGCGCGGCAACGCCAAGGCCGTGCGCGGCGAGATGACCCTGACCGCCGACACCCTGACCGCGTACTATCGCCAAGGTCCGACCGGCAGCAGCGAGATCTGGCGGATCGACGCCGACGGCAACGTCATCGCCGCCAACACCACCGACACCGCCACCGGCGACAAGGGCACCTACGACCTCGACAAGGCGATCCTGGTGCTGCGCGGCAAACCGGCTAAACTGACCACCCCGACCCAGATGTTTACCGCCGACGATCAGCTGGAATATCACGAGCTTGCGCATATGGCCGTGTTGCGCGGCAACGCGGTGGCCGACCGGGTGGATAAGGGAAACAAATTGCAAGCCGATATTCTGGTTGCCCATTTCAAGGATAAAAGCCAAGGCGGCGGCACCAAGGCCAAGCCGGGCGGCACGGCCGACGGCAGCAGCATGGATCTGAAGAATGCCGACGCCTATAACCACGTCGTCCTGACCACCCCGCAGGAAACCGTGACCGGTGATCGCGGCGACTACAACATGGACAGCGGGATCGCCACCATTTCCGGGGCGGTTACCATCAAACGCGAAACCAACGTGCTGACCGGCGGTTATGCCAACGTGGACCTGAATACCGGCATCAGCAAACTGTTCGGCGGCACGCCGGGCGGCGACAACAACGGCAAGCGGGTGTCCGGCACCTTCATCCCGGAAAAGCACGACGGCGACCCCAAAGAGGGTGCCGACAAGGGCCGCGCCGTCTTCAAGGGAAGCGCGCCCACCCCACCGTCGGGAGGAGGTCCGTGATGGACGCGAAAAAACCTCCCACCGACGGTTTGGTTGCTTTCGGCCTTGGCAAGCGCTTCAAACGCCGCCCGGTGCTGCAAGGGGTGTCGATCAATGTCCGCCGGGGCGAGGCGGTCGGCCTGTTGGGTCCCAACGGGGCTGGCAAAACCACCTGCTTTTACTGCATCACCGGGCTGATCGAACCCGACCAGGGCAGCCTGTATCTGGACGGCGAGAACATCACCGGCTTGCCGATGTACCGCCGTGCCCGCATGGGAATCGGGTATCTGCCGCAAGAAGCCTCGATTTTCCGGGGCCTGACGGTCGAGGAAAACCTGATGGCGGTGCTGGAAGTGATCGAGCCCGACGCGGCCAAACGCCGCCGCGACGCCGACAGCCTGCTCGCCGAATTCTCGATCGCCCATCTGCGCCGCGCGCCCGCGATGGCGCTGTCGGGCGGCGAGCGCCGCCGCTGCGAGATCGCTCGCGCCCTGGCCAGCCGCCCGCATTTCATCTTGCTCGACGAACCCTTGGCGGGCATCGACCCGATCGCGGTCTCCGACATCCGCGATCTGGTGGCGCATTTGAAGGACCGCGGCATCGGCGTGCTGATCACCGATCACAATGTCCGCGAGACGCTCGACATCATCGACCGCGCCTATATCTTGCACGATGGCAAGGTTTTGATGGAGGGCAACCCCGAGGAGATCGTCGCGCACGAAGGCGTGCGCCGGGTCTATCTCGGCGAGCGTTTCAGCCTTTAGGGGGGCGCGGGATGGCGCTGACCCCCCGTCTCGACCTCCGCCAGACGCAATCGCTGGTCATGACGCCGCAGTTGCAGCAAGCGATCAAGCTGCTGCAAATGTCGAACCTGGATCTGGTGACCTATATCGACCAGGAACTCGAGCGCAACCCGCTGCTCGAACGCGAGGACCCCGACCGCGCCGACGGGGCCGAGGTGCAACCGCCCGAGGAACCGCCGCCGCCCGCCCCCGAACCGATGCTCGACGGCATGACCCAACAGTCGGCCGCCGAGGCGATGGATGTCGATTACGACAACCACTACAACAACGACAGCGCGGGCGACACCGGTGACGGCGAGGCCTTCGCGCAATGGAGCCGCACCGGCGGGCGCACCGATTTCGACGACGGACTGTCGGACCTGGAACAAACGCTAACCGGCGGCATCAATCTGCGCGACCATCTGGTGGCCCAGATCAACATGGATTTCGCCGACCCCGCCGACCGTTTGATCGGCCTGCATCTGATCGCCATGTTGGACGAGGCGGGCTATCTGGCGGGCAATGTCGGCGACGTCGCGGCCCGGCTGGGTTGCGACGCGGCACAGGTCGAATCGGTGCTGGGGCGCATGCAGCGCTTCGATCCGGTGGGCGTCTTCGCCCGCTCGCTCAAGGAATGTCTGGCCTTGCAACTGGCCGAGAAGGACCGGCTCGACCCGGCGATGGCGGCGCTGTTGGACAATCTGCCGATGCTGGCCCGGCGCGATCTGCCCGGGCTGATGCGTGTTTGCGGTGTCGATGCCGAGGATCTGGCCGACATGATCGTCGAGATCAAGGCGCTCGACCCCAAACCGGCGCTACGCTACGACCACGATGTCGCGCAAACCGTGGTTCCCGACGTGTTGATGCGCCGCTCCGCCGATGGCGGCTGGCTGGTCGAATTGAACTCGGACACCTTGCCCCGGGTGCTGGTCGATACCCGCTATTACGCCAAGGTGGCGGGAGCGGCCAAGAACCGCGATGAAAAAACCTATCTGTCCGAGCGTTATCAGTCGGCCAATTGGCTGGTCAAATCGTTGCATCAGCGGGCGACGACCATCTTGAAGGTGGCGACCGAACTGGTGGTGCAGCAAGACGCCTTTTTCCGCCACGGGGTCCGTCACCTCAGACCCCTGGTGCTGCGCGATATCGCCACCGCGATCGGCATGCACGAAAGCACGGTCAGCCGGGTGACCTCGAATAAATACATCGCCACCCCGCGCGGCATTTTCGAGCTGAAATATTTCTTCACCCAGGCGATCGGGTCGGCGGATGGCGGCGACTCCCATTCCGCCGAGGCGGTCCGCCACCGAATCCGCTCGTTGATCGAGGCCGAGGGCAAGGCCGTGCTGTCCGACGACAAAATCGTCGAGATTTTGGAAAAGGACGGCATCGAAATCGCCCGGCGCACGGTCGCCAAATACCGCGAGGGCATGAACATCCCCTCGTCGGTCCAGCGCCGACGGGAAAAATCCCTGGGGATGTAGGTTTTTTCCGTCCGCCGGGTTACCATATTCTTGGCTTGGGGACAGGGCCTGACAAGGGGGGACCATGACGGGCGATACCGACCGGCAATTCATCACCTTCACCATCGACTCCGAGGAATACGGCGTCGATATCATGGCGATCCGCGAGATCAAGGGCTGGACGCCGGTAACGGCCTTGCCGGATGCGCCGCCGCACATGCGCGGGGTCATCGATCTGCGCGGCACGATCGTGCCGATCATCGATCTGCGGGTGCGGTTCCATCACGGGCTAACCGAGGCGACCCCGACCCATGTCATCGTCGTGGTCGCCATCGGCCCGCACATGGTCGGACTTTTGGCCGATGCCGTGGTCGATATCGTCACGGTCGCCGCGACCGAAATCCAGCCGGTGCCGGAATTGGACGGCCAAGACCACAAGGGCTTCCTGGCTGGTCTGGTGACCATCGAAGGGCGCATGGTCGTGCTGTTGGACCTGGACCGCCTGCTTGAACGCGACAGGGACGTGCTGCTCCAGACGGCCGCCGGTTAGGAGGAGCCCATGTTCTCGACCTTGAAAATCGGCACCCGCCTGACCATCGGCTTCGCCGTGATGGTGCTGCTGACCACCGTCGTCGGCCTGCTCGCCATCGACAGCAACCGCACACTGAGCACGGTGACCGAAAATCTTTACGAACACCCGTTCATGGTGACCAACGGGCTGGAAGCGGCCAACGCCGACGTCCTTGATATCCGGGGCAGCATCCGCGACGTGATCTTGGCCAAGGATGCCGCCGGCATCGACGCGGCGGCCGCCCGCATCGCCGAAACCGACAAGCACTATCGCGAGCAGATGGACATCGTTCAAAGCCGCTTTCTCGGCGACAAGACGATGGTGCAAAAAATCATGGACCAATACGCCGCCTGGACCCCGACCCGCGACCGGGTGATCGCCCTGACCCGCGACGGGAAACGCGACGAGGCGGAAACGCTTATCCGGACCACGGGCAGCGAGCAGGTGGCCGCGCTTCACAAGCAAATGGACGCGGTCAAGACCTGGGCGCGGAACAAGGCCGTCGCCTTCATGGCGAACGCGCAAAAGACCCGTGACGACATCATCACCCTGGCCATTTTTCTGCTGGCCGGGGCGGTGGCCCTGGGGACCGTGGTCGCCCTGGTCATCGGACGCGGCATCGCCCGCCCGATCGGCGCCCTGCGGCTGTCGATGGAGGCGCTGGCCAACGGCAACCTCGATGCGGCGATTCCGGCGCAAGATCGCGGCGACGAAGTCGGCGACATGGCCAAGACCGTGGCGGTCTTCAAACAAGGCGCCATCGGCAAACGCGAGATGGAGGCCGACCAGCGCCGCGCCGAGGAAGCCCTGCACAAGGCGCGGATCGACCAAGCGGCCCGCGAAGCGGCGATCGTCGCCGAGGTCGCCGAGGTCGCCAAGGCGGCGGGCGAGGGCCATTTGGACCGCCGGATCGATCTGGCGGGCAAGGACGGCTTCCTCCTGACCCTGTGCGAAGGCGTCAACCGGATGGTCGGCAGCACCAACGCGGCGGTCACCGATGTGGCGGGTGTGTTGTCGGCGGTGGCCGACGGCGATCTGACCAAACGCATCCGCAACGACTATGAAGGCGTTTTCGACCGCCTGAAGAGCGACGTCAACCGGACGGCGGATAAATTGTTCGAGATCGTCACCAACATCAATGGAGCGGCCGGCCAGATCGGTTCGGCGGCCTCCGAGGTGTCGGCCGGGTCAACCGATTTGTCGCAGCGTAGCGAGGAACAAGCCAGCGCGCTGGAGGAAACCGCCGCGTCGATGGAGGAACTCGCCTCGACCGTCAAACAGAACGCCGCAAACGCTCAGCAGGCCAATCAATTGGCGGCTGGGGCGCGCGACGTGGCGGCCTCGGGCGGCCAGGTGGTCGCCAACGCGGTCGGCGCGATGGATAAAATCGAAGCGTCGAGCCAAAAGATCGGCGACATCGTGGGGATGATCGACGAGATCGCCTTCCAGACCAACCTGTTGGCCCTGAACGCGGCGGTCGAGGCGGCCCGGGCGGGCGACGCGGGCAAGGGCTTCGCGGTGGTGGCGCAAGAGGTGCGCAATCTGGCGCAGCGTTCGGCCCAGGCCT
>CAIULK010000123.1 GCA_903899885.1 uncultured Rhodospirillaceae bacterium | reverse complement strand
GCGCATCACCTTCCACGCGCCGTCGCGCGGCCTGATCGGCTATCACGGCGAATTCCTCACCGACACGCGGGGCACCGGCCTGATGAACCGCTTGTTCCACGGCTACGCGCCGTACAAGGGTTCGATCGAGGGGCGCCGCAACGGCGTCCTGATTTCGAACGCCGGTGGCGATTCGGTGGCCTACGCCCTGTGGAACCTGGAAGATCGCGGCCCGATGTTCATCAATCCGGGCGTCAAGGTCTATGAAGGCATGATCATCGGCGAGCATAACCGCGCCAACGATCTGGAAGTCAATCCGTTGAAGGCCAAGCAGCTGACCAACGTCCGCGCGTCGGGCAAGGACGAGGCGGTCCGCCTCACCCCGCCACGCCGGATGAGCTTGGAACAGGCGATCGCCTATATCGAGGACGATGAGTTGGTCGAGGTGACGCCGAAATCCATCCGCCTGCGCAAGGCGATCCTGGACCCGAACGAGCGCAGGAAGGCCGATCGGGCGAAGAAGTCGGATTAAGCGGAGGGACGGGGGGAGCCGCCACTGGGGTGCCCCCCGCCCTTTCGGCCGAACCTCTTTAATCCGGGATGTCGGCCGCGTTTTGCACGACCGTCGCGAACCGGTCCGCCAATGCCGCGAGGCTGGCCGCCTGAATCGCCTGGGCCGGAAGAATCCCGCCCCGTCCATCGGGTAAATCGCGCGTGGCCGTCGCCCCCGCCACCACGGTTGTCCGATAACCCAGGTCCAGCGCCGCCCGGACGGTCGAACTGACGCACATATGAGTCATATACCCGACGACGATGAGATTCGTGCGCCCGGTTCTGGTTAAAGCAGCCTGTAAACCGGTTCCGGCAAAGGCGTTCGGCAGCGTCTTTTCGACGACCGTCTCGCCCGGTCTCGCCGCCAGCGGAGCCACCTCAGGAAAATAGGGACCGTTGGGGTCGAACAGCGCGGCCCCGCCCCGATGCAGGACATGCACCACCGGCGTGCCCGCCGCCCGGGCGCGGGCCAACAGTTTGGACGCCTCGGTTAAAGACTCCCCGATGCCGTTCAACGGCAGCGTGCCATCGACATATTCCCGCTGGGCGTCGATGATCACCAAAACGGAGTTCGACAGCGGCGCGGCCGTTTCCGGTATCCCGGCGATCCGCATCAACGTGGGGGGCGGCGCGGCGGCCAACGCCGGAGCGGCGAGCAATGATACGGCAAGAAGGCAGGCGGTGGGTTTCATGGGCCGATTCCTTGACAAGGGTTGACGAATCACAAGATGACCCGTCCACTCCTTGGTCTAAAGTGGCGTAATTGCCAAAAAACGTGCCGGAACTGCCATGGCCGCCATTGCTCTTATCGTCGAACCGGGGTCTACCCCCTCCAGCCTGACGGCGACGCTGGACATGATCGCCATCGCCCGCCGCTCCCCCCAGGCGTCCGCCTGCCGGATCGATTTGTTATCGTCGTCCGGCGGGAGCATTCCGCTCGGCTCGGCGGTCAGCGTCCAGACACAGCCCTTGCCGGACACCTTGGACGCCTATGCCGCCGTCATTCTGCCCGGCTTTTTCGCCGAGGATTGCGAGTCGCTGTACGGGCAATTGCGGTCCCGGTGGCAGCCGGTCATCGCCCGCCTCCGCGCCTTGTGCCCTGAAACCCTGGTCGCGGCCAGTTGCTACGGCACCTTCGTCCTGGCGGAAAGCGGCCGCCTCGACGGCCGCCGGGCGACCACGACATGGTGGATGCAGGCGGCCTTCCGCCGCCGCTATCCCCAGGTCGAGCTCGATGGGACCCGCGCGCTGGTCGATGGCGGAAACGTGGTCACCGCCGGGGCAATGACGGCTCACAACGACCTTACCCTGCATGTGCTGCGACGCCTGTACGGCGCGGCGCCGGCCCGCAATACCGCCGCCATCATGCTGGTCGATGGCGCCAGAACATCGCAGCGCCCGTTCATGACCCTGCAACGAAGCTTCGCCGACCCGCTGGTACAACGGGCGGCGGATTGGATGATGCGCCATCACGCGACCGATCTCTCGCCGCCGGATCTCGCCGGGGAACTGCATGTCAGTTACCGAACCCTGCACCGCCGCTTTACCCATGAGGCGGGCATGCCGCCCTTGGCCTATCTTCAGACCCTGCGCGTGGAAACGGCAAAGGAACTTCTGGAAAGCACGCGGATGAGTTTCGAGCAGATCGTCGAGGCGGTCGGTTATAGCGACCCGCCCGCGTTTCGCAGGCTTTTCAGGCGCATCGCCGGACTAAGCCCGGCTCAATACCGTCAACGCTTCAAATTCGGATCGGCGCCACCGTGAAAGGACCTAATCCACCAGCGCATCGACCTGCTGCTTGACCACTTCCAGGCAGCGCAGCAGCGCCTCGCTGGCGGTTTGCTCGGACAGCGTGCTGGCGAAGGCGGTCATGATGGTCTGCAAGCGGGTTTGCAAACGCACCCCCTGTTCCTTGCGCTCGGACCCGCCGGTTTCCAGAATTTTGGCGGCCTTGGCGCCGATCACGTCCATCTCGTGCAGGAAAATCTTGCTGAGGTGGTCCATGTAGCGGGCCTTGGCCAGCGAGATCGACTCTTGGAAGACGGCCCGGTCATCGTCGGGCATTTCCCGGAATTTCCGCGACGCGGTCAGGGTGAACAGCTCTTGAAAGCGGCCCAGCTCGTTCAGCAGCTTGGTCTTGGCCTCGGCATGGGGCGGTGTGCCGGGCGCGGTCGCCCAGAAGGCGGCCTGGAATAAATCCAAACGGTCCAGTACCTTTCCCAAGGTTTCCAGCAGGTCGCTTGCCAACGGTAGCACGAGGGGGCCATCCCTTGTTAAAACCACGCCATTATAATGGCCGGGCGCATAAGCGATAGTATGCTTCGGGATAATACGGACGAGGTAACGCGAAAAAATGGTGACAGGATGGCGGGCATATGGCGATCGCCGGATCGGGATGGTGTTCGCACTGGGTTTTTCCAGCGGATTGCCGTTGCTGCTGACCTTCTCGACCCTGTCGGCCTGGTTGAAAACCGAGGGAATCAGCCGCACCGCGATTGGGCTGTTCGCCTTGGCGGGGGTGCCCTACGCCTTTAAATTCCTGTGGGCGCCGATCCTCGACGCGGTCGCCCTGCCCTATTTCGGCGCGAAAATGGGACGGCGGCGCAGTTGGGGGCTGCTGATCCAGGCGTTGCTGATGGCGGCGATTCTGGCGCTGGGGGCCTGTGATCCGGCGCGCGATCTGGCGCTGATGGCGCCCTTGGCGCTGTTGGTGGCGTTCTTGTCGGCGAGTCAGGATATCGTGATCGACGCCTACCGCGTCGAAATCCTACCCCCGGTGTTGCAAGGACCGGGGGCCGGCGCGGTGCAGGCTGGCTACCGGGTGGCGATGCTGGCGGCGGGCGCGGGTGCCTTGTTCCTGGCCTCGGCGTTCGGCTGGTTCTGGGCCTATGCGGGGATGGCGGCGGGATTGGCGGCGGGAATGATCGTGTTGTTGGCCAACCCGGAACCGGCGGCCGACAGCCGCCCGGTTCACCCCGGTTGGCGGGCGCGGCTGAACGACGCGGTGGTCCATCCCTTCGCCGATTTCCTGCGGCGCCGGCGCTGGGCGGCGATCCTGCTGTTCGTCGTCGGTTATAAAATGGGCGAGGCGATGGCCGGGGCGATGGCCAACCCCCTGTATGTCGAGCTGGGGTTTTCGTTGGACGAGATCGCCGCCGTCAGCAAAATCTTCGGATTCGGCGCCACCGTGGCGGGCGGCTTGATCGGCGGCGCGCTGACCGCCCGCCTGGGGTGCTGGCGAGCCTTGCTGGCGTTCGGGCTGTTGCAATCGGCCGGTAATCTTTTCTATGTCGGACAGGTGCTGGCCGGGCATAATCTGGGGGCCTTGGCGGCGTGTGTCTTCGCCGAGAATCTAACCGCCGGGATGGCCGGGTCGGCCTTGGTCGCTTATATATCAGGCTTGTGCCGGCGCGAATGCACGGCGACCCAATATGCGCTGCTGTCGTCGGCGACGGCGGTGGGACGCACGATGCTGGGGGCGTCCAGCGGCTGGCTGGCCGATCAAATGGGCTGGCTGCCTTTTTTCGGGCTGACCACGGTGGCCACGGTGCCCGCCTTGGCCTTGCTGATTTGGATGGGAAAGGATCTGGTGGATGCGGATCGGCGTTCCGAAGGAAATCAAGACCCATGAATACCGGGTCGGACTGACCCCGGCCGGGGTGCGCGAACTGGTCGGCCACGGCCATCAGGTGATGGTCGAAACCGGGGCCGGTCTGGGAATCGGCTTCGACGACGAGAAATACACCCAAGCCGGGGCGGCGATCGGCGGCGACGCCAGCGAAGTGTTCGCGGTCGCCGATTTGGTGGTCAAGGTCAAGGAACCCCTCCCCGTCGAATACGGGCTGCTGCGCGAGCGGCAAACCCTGTTCACCTATCTGCATTTGGCCGCCGAGGCGCCGTTGGCCGCCGCCTTGATCCGCTCGGGCTGCACGGCGATCGCCTACGAAACCGTTACGGATACGCAAGGAACACTGCCGCTGCTGGCGCCGATGTCGGAAGTGGCGGGCCGGATGTCGGTGCAGGTCGGCGCCCATTGTCTGGAAAAGGAACAAGGCGGGGCGGGCGTGTTGCTGGGCGGCGTGCCCGGCGTGTCGCCGGGCATGGTGACGGTTTTGGGCGGCGGGGTGGTCGGGCGCAACGCGGCGCGCATGGCGATCGGTTTGGGCGCCCGGGTCCGCATCCTCGATCGCTCGCTGGCGCGCTTGGCCCAGTTGGACGATATGTTCGGCGGCCGGGTGGAAACCGCCTTCGCGGTGATGGAATCGGTCGAGGCGGCGGTGAAGGCCGCCGATTTGGTGATCGGCGCGGTGCTGGTGCCGGGCGCCACCGCGCCACGGTTGGTGTCGCGCGAGCTGGTGGCGATGATGCGTCCCGGTTCGGTGATCGTCGATGTCGCGATCGACCAGGGCGGTTGCGTCGAAACCGCGCGGCCGACCACCCATGCCGAGCCGACCTTCATCGAGGAAAAAGTGGTCCATTACTGCGTGACCAATATGCCGGGCGCGGTGGCCCGCACCTCGACCTTCGCCCTGGTCCACGCCACCTTGCCGTTCGTGCTGGCCTTGGCCGACCAAGGAACGGCGGGCGCCTTGGCCGCCAACCCATATCTGCGGGCCGGGCTGAATGTTCAAAACGGCTTGGTCCGTCACGCGGCGGTAGCCGAGGCGCTGGGCCGCCCGTACTGTCCGTTTTAAAGGGGCCCTCGCCGGGCGCGCCCGTCCGGGCGCTTGGCCGCGGCCGCAATGGCCGCTGATCGGATGCCATTAGAGCAAAGTGATTCTAGGTTGAATCACTTTGCTCTAGCGACCATTGCGGTCGCGGCCAAGCAAACCGGAGGTTTGCGCCCGGCGAG
>CAIULK010000122.1 GCA_903899885.1 uncultured Rhodospirillaceae bacterium | reverse complement strand
GGATTCCCGCCTTCGCGGGAATGACGAGGGAAAGTAGGCTTTTTCCGAAACCGGCTAAACCAAATCGAACAACAGGAATTCGGCGCCGCCGTCGCTGGTGATGTGGATTTCGGGTTCGTCCTCAAGCGCGAGGCCGTCCCCTTCGGCCATCGCGATTCCGTTTACCGCGATGGCGCCCGTCACCACTTGGACCCACGCTCCCCGGCCAGGCGTCAGGACGTGGCGGACCGTGGCGCCCGCGCCCAGCAGACTGGCGTAAAGCCGGACGTCTTGATGGGTGGACAAAGGGCCGTCGGGGGCGGCGATCAGGGCCAGCGTGTCGCGTTTCGCCGCGTCGGCAACGGTCCTCTGGGTGTAAGACGGCGGCAAGCCCCGGCGCGGGGGCAGAATCCAGATTTGCAGCAGGCGGACGTCCTGGGTCTTCGAGGCGTTGACTTCGCTGTGGCGCACGCCGGTTCCCGCCGACATGTATTGCACGTCGCCGCGCGCCAGCACGCCGCTGCTCCCGGTGCTGTCCCGATGGGCCAAGGCGCCCTCGACGACATAGGTGATGATTTCCATGTCGCGGTGGCCGTGGGTATCGAACCCGCCGCCGGGGCGGATCACGTCGTCGTTGATCACCCGCAGGGCGCGAAAGCCCATATGGGCGGGATCGGCGTAATCCGCGAAGGAAAAGCTGTGGTACGAAAGCAGCCAGCCGTGATCGGCAAGGCCGCGGGCGCCGGCGGGGCGCGGAATGGCGGTCATCGGCGTCTCCTTAAAGTTCACGTCCGATCCAGCGGTCGAGCGAGCAGGCTCCGGCCCCGTTCACTAGGAAGATGAGCAGCACGACGCCCCACAACAAGGGGTATTCAAAGCCGCCGCCCATCCAGAAAAAGCCGCTGCTCCAATGGACGTCGAAAACGGCGACCGCCATCACCCCCGCCGCCAACGCCGCCGCCAGACGGGTGGCGAACCCCGCCGCCAGCGCCAAGCCGCCGAAGACTTCGATCACCCCGGCCAGCAGCGCGAACGAGGCGGGCAAGCCCAATTTCGTGGCGAAGAATTGGCCGGTCGCGTCGATGCCGTAGCCTCCGAACCAGCCGAACAGCTTTTGCGCCCCGTGCGGCACCAGCATCAGACCGCTGGTAACCCGGAGCAACGGCAACGCCAACGGCGACAGCGGGTCGGTGACGGCGGCAAGGGCGGGGAGAACGCGGGTTTCGGACATGGCAAGGCTCCTGATGTGAAAAATGCGGCGATGTGCGCCGAAGGCAATTGTGCCAACAACGAATTTGAACAACAATCCAGCGGATTGGCACATCACTGTTGCGTATAGGGAAACAATCATGGACCGCCTTGCCGCCATGGAGGCCTTTGTCCGGGTTGCCGAGCTTGGTTCCTTTTCCGAGGCGGCCGGGCGGCTGCGGTTGTCGAAATCGGCGGTCAGCCGTCAGATTTCGGGGTTGGAGGCGGCGCTGGGCGCGCGGCTGTTCCATCGCACCACCCGTTCCTTGACCCTGACCGAGGCCGGGCGGCGCTATGTCGAGCGTTGCACCCGCATCCTGGCCGATATCGACGAGGCCGACCTGTCGGTCAGTCTGTTGCAGGCGGCACCGCGCGGGCGGTTGCGGGTCAACGCGCCGATGAGCTTCAGCCTGTCGCATTTGGTTCCCGCCATCCCGGAGTTCCTGGCCCGTTTCCCGGACGTCGAGATCGACATCGCGATGAACGACCGCTTCGTCGATCTGGTCGACGAGGGGTTCGATGTCGGGGTGCGGATCGGCCGGTTGGAGGATTCCTCGCTGGTGGCGCGGACCCTGGCGCCCGCCCGCAATGCCGTTTGCGCCAGCCCGGCCTATCTGGAACGGCGCGGCGTGCCTTGTTCGCCGCAGGACCTGACCCAGCACGATTGCCTGTGCTACAGCAACATGACCCTGGCCGACGAATGGCGGTTCGTGATGCCCGATGGACGCCCGCTGCCGGTGGCGGTGACCGGCCGTTTGCGCGTCAACAACGGTGACGCGCTGCGCGTGGCCTGCGAGAATGGGGCGGGGGTCGCCTATCTGCCGACCTTCATTACCGGCGAGGCGATCGGGGCCGGCCGGTTGATCGCGTTTTTGGAGGAGTACCTCCCGCAAGATAGCGCCGTCCACGCGGTCTATCCCCATCAGCGCTTGCTGTCGCCCAAGGTGCGGGCGTTTGTCGATTTTCTGGCCGAACGGTTCGGGGGGCGGCCCTATTGGGACCCGGTTTCCCCAAACTCCATTTGATTTATTAGCGCGCCCTAATTTAATGTGTCCGTTCGCCCGACCAAGGAGAAGGCATGAGGGACCCCGTCACCAGCCGCGACGCCGATTTCGGTCCGACCGAAGTCAAGACCACGACTTGCTATATGTGCGCCTGCCGCTGCGGCATCCGCGTGCATATTCGCGGCGGCGAAGTCCGCTATATCGAGGGCAATCCCGACCATCCCCTGAACCAGGGGGTGATCTGCGCCAAGGGTGCCTCGGGCATCATGAAGCAGTATTCGCCCGCCCGCTTGACCAAGCCCTTGAAGCGCAAGGAAGGCTGCGAGCGCGGCATCAACGCCTTCGAGGCGATCGGCTGGGACGAGGCGTTTTCGCTGCTGTCCGAGCGTTTGGGGCATATCCGCTCGACCAATCCGTCGAAACTGGCGCTGTTTACCGGCCGCGACCAGATGCAGGCCTTGACCGGCCTGTTCGCCAAGCAGTTCGGTACCCCCAATTACGCGGCGCACGGCGGATTCTGTTCGGTCAACATGGCGGCCGGGCTGATTTACACCTTTGGCGGTTCGTTCTGGGAATTCGGCGGTCCCGACCTGGACCGCGCCAAGATGTTCTTGATGATCGGCACCGCCGAGGATCACCACTCCAATCCGATGAAGATCGCTCTGGCCAAGTTCAAGCGCAGCGGCGGGCGTTTCATCGCGGTCAATCCGGTGCGCTCGGGCTATGCCGCGA
This sequence comes from uncultured Rhodospirillaceae bacterium, assembly GCA_903899885.1. GTDB lineage: Bacteria > Pseudomonadota > Alphaproteobacteria > Rhodospirillales > Magnetospirillaceae > CAIULK01. Next base: position 6,912 of record CAIULK010000122.1, on the reverse strand, counting down.
TCGCCGACGAATGGGTGCCGATCCGTCCCGGCACCGACGGCGCGTTGCTGCTGGCCTTGATCCACGAGATCATCGAGCTGGGGCTGTTCGACCGCGATTTCCTGGTCCGTTACACCAACGCCGCCGAACTGGTGAATATCGACGCCGCCAGCAACGAACACGGCTTGTTCGTGCGCGACCCCGATGTGCCGGTGCGTCCCGACACCTTCGACACCCCCGACAAGATGTGGCTGGACCGGCTGACCGGCAAGCCGGTGCTGGCGCGGTCCTCGGGCTGCGACGGGCGTTTGATGGGCGAATCGGTGCTGGAGAACGGCACCCCGGTCAAACCCGCCTTCCAGTTGCTGAAGGAACGGGTGGCCGACTACACCCCGGAATGGGCCGAGCAGATCACCGGCATTCCCGCCGCCACCATCCGGCGCTTGGCGCACGAGATGGGGGTGACCGCCCGCGATCAACGCATCGAGCTGCCGATCGCCTGGACCGACGCCTGGGGCGAGGAACACGACAAGGTCACCGGCAATCCGGTCGCCTTTCACGCGATGCGCGGCTTGGCCGCCCATTCGAACGGATTCCAAACCATCCGGGCGCTGGGCATCTTGATGACCATCCTGGGCACCATCGATTGCCCCGGCGGGTTCCGCCATCGCACGCCGTTCCCGCGGCCGATTCCGCCTTGCCCGAAACCGCCCAAGGGGCCGCACGCGATCCGCCCCGATACCCCGCTGGAAGGCTCGCCCTTGGGCTGGCCGGCCGAGCCCGACGAACTCGCGGTCGATGCCGAGGGCAATCCGCTGCGCCTGGACAAGGGCTTTTCCTGGGAACATCCGCTGTCGGTGCATGGGCTGATGCACAACGTCATCACCAACGCCTGGCGGGGCGATCCCTATCCGATCGACACCTTGTTCCTGTTCATGTCGAACATGGCGTGGAACTCCACCATGAACACGGTGGAAGTCCGCAAGATGCTGACCGACAAGAACGAGGACGGGGAATACAAGATCCCCTTCATCGTGGTCGCCGATGCCTTCCAGTCGGAAACCGTGGCTTTCGCCGATCTGGTGCTGCCCGACACCACCTATCTTGAACGCCACGACGTGATGAGCATCCTCGATCGCCCGATTTCGGAATTCGACGGGCCGGTCGATGCGGTGCGCGTGCCGGTGATGCCGCCGCTGGGTGAGTGCAAGCCGTTCCAGGACGTGCTGATCGAACTGGGCACGCGCCTGAAGCTGCCCGCCTTCGTCGCCAAGGACGGGCGGCGCAAATACCGCGACTATCCCGACTTCATCACCAATTTCGAGACCGAGCCGGGATCGGGCATCGGCTTTCTGGCCGGCTGGCGCGGCAAGTCGGGCGAGAAATTCATGGTCGGCGAACCCAACCCCACCCAGTGGGACATGTACGCCCGCAACAACAACCACTATCACTACGAATTGCCGCGCAGCTACCAGTATATGCGCAACTGGAACAAGGGGTATTTGGAGTGGGCGCGGCGGCACCGTTTGGTGCGCTACACCGACCCGATCACCATTCATTTGTATTCCGAGGTGTTGCAGAAATTCCGTCTGGCGGCCGAGGGGAAGTGGAGCGGCAAGCAGCCGCCCGACCATCTGCGCGAACGGGTCGGCACCTTCTTCGACCCCTTGCCGTTCTATCACGTGCCGCTGGAGTGGGCGGCGGTCGATACCCGCCGCTATCCGCTGGCGGCGATCACCCAGCGGCCGATGGCGATGTACCATTCGTGGGATTCGCAAAACGCGTGGCTGCGCCAGATCCACACCGCCAATGTCTTATACGTCTCGCCTTTGGTCGGCACGGCGTCGGGCTTTGGCGATGGCGATTGGGTGTGGGTGGAAAGCCAATGGGGCCGCGTGCGCTGTCAGGCCCGCTTCTCGGAAGCGGTGGAACCGGGCACCGTGTGGACCTGGAACGCCATCGGCAAGGCGGCGGGCGCCTGGGGCCTGTCGCCCGACGCCGACGAGGCCAAGCGCGGTTTCCTGTTGAACCATCTGATTTCCGAGGAACTGCCGGGCGCCCAGGCGGGGACCAGCGTGTCGAATTCGGACCCGGTCACCGGCCAAGCCGCATGGTTCGATCTGCGGGTGCGGGTGGTGCCGTGCGGGCCGGATGAACCGGCGGAAACCTCGCCGCAATTCGCGCCGCTTCCGGCGGTTCCCGGTCAGACCGGCTTTACGGGCCGGATGCGCGCCTTCTTCGCGGGGAAGCGGCCATGAGCAAGCAACTCGCCCTGGTCATCGACCTCAATGTTTGCGTCGGCTGCCACGCCTGCGTGACCAGCTGCAAGGAATGGAACACCTCGGGCTGGGCGGGGCCGCTGCCCGACACCAATCCGTATGGCGCCCAGCCGTCGGGGGTGTTCTTCAACCGGGTTCAAACCTTCGAATGCGGCACCTTCCCGCGCACCGAGACCATCCATTTTCCCAAAAGCTGCCTGCATTGCGTGGATGCGCCCTGCGTGCCGGTTTGCCCCACGGGTGCCTCGTACAAGCGCGAAGAGGACGGCATCGTCCTGGTCGATTACGACAAATGCATCGGCTGCAAATACTGCTCGTGGTCGTGCCCCTATGGGGCGCGCGAGTTCGACGAAATCCAGGGCGTGATGAAGAAATGCACGCTGTGCATTGATCGGATTTACGACACCAGTTTGCCGCCCGAGCGCCGCAAACCGGCCTGTGTTCTGGCCTGCCCGGCGGGTGCGCGGCTGTTCGGCGATGTCAACGACACCGAATCCGAGGCGTCGCGCGCCATCATCGACAATGCGGGCTATCAGTTGATGCCGGAATGGGGCACCAATCCGGCCAACCACTATCTGCCGCGCCGCAAGATCAAGATGACGCTGCACAAGGACGAGTTGGTCCGCGCCGACAACCCGCTGAAGGTCGAGGGCGAACTGCCCAAACCCCATTTCAACGCGCCCTCGATCGACGAAATGTCGAGCTGGTAGGACAAGGACGATACGATGCAGCCCGCCTTCTCGGTCCTCTTTCTCACCACCTTGATCGGCGTCGGCCAGGGGATGCTGGTCGCCCTGGTCGCCGGGCAATGGTACTACGTCATCGGCAGCGGCGAGGCGTGGGAAAGCGACGCCTTCTATGCCAAGGGGGCGGCGATCGCGCTGGTCTTTTTGGCCGCCGGTCTGCTTGCCTCGTTCTTCCATCTGGCCAATCCGCAGCGGGCGTGGCGCACCGCGACGCGCTGGCGCACCTCGTGGCTATCGCGCGAGGTGGTGGTGCTGCCCGCCGTGATGGGGTTGGCGGTGATTTGGGCCGGGGTGCATTGGTTCGAGGTCAAGCCGGTGCTGCTGACCTTCTCGAACGAGAAATCGTTGGATCTGACGATGGCGGTCGGCTTCCTGGCCGCCGGGGCGTCGATCGTTTTGTACGTCGTCACCGCGATGATCTATGCCTGCGTGCGCTTCATCCGCGAATGGGCCAGCGGCTGGACGGTGACCAATTTCATGCTGATGGGGCTGGCCTCGGGCTTTACGGCGGCGGCGGCCTATGCGGCGCTGTCGGGCAGCCGGTTGACGGATTTCCTGGTGGCGGGCGCGATCGGTCTGACCGCCCTTGCCGGCGTGGCCCGGGCCGCGCATTTGTGGCGCAACCTGCATTTGGCGCCGCCCTCGACCTTGCGGGCCGCGATCGGCGTGCGCTTCGAGCCGATCCGTCAGATCACCCCCGGATTCGGCGGGCCGAGTTTCAACACCACCGAATTCTCGGTCCACGGCGGCGCGGGTTCGATCCGCGGCCTGACCTGGGATTTCTTCCTTTTGGCGTTCCTGCTGCCGGTGCTGCTGTTGGCGGCCGGGGGCCTGAGCGGCGAAGGGCCGTTCACGGTGTTCGCCTTCGTGCTTCAACTTCTGGGCCTGATCGTCGAGCGCTGGGTGTTCTTCGCGCAAGGGCGGCACGTGCAGAATTTGTACTATCAGGCGCAGGGTTAACGCCGGACGCGTGATTGGTGCCAAACGCGGACGATATGCCCCTTCAGCGGGAAGGCGGCCAAGCTGTTGGCGGCCGCAGTTCGTTCGCCGTGCCCCACGAATTCAACCATGCCACCATGTCGGCGTGGGGAATGACGCCGTCACGCATGCTTACGGCCCGCGCCTCGGCGATGGCGCGAAGCTTGGCATCGTGCTCGGTGTCGAGATCGGGGGCTGTTTTGGGCAACGCGCTTATGCCGCTTAATGTAGCAGGGGAGGGCCATGGCGTTCAATATCGCCCTCTTGCTCCATCGCCCAATTCGGTGTAAGCAACCCGCTTGGCGGCGCGGCACCCCTGGAGGCCGCGCCTTTTGTGCTACGGTTTTGGAGAAGATCAATGTCTCAAGTCACCACCATCAAGGCGGACTTGCGCACCGGGGTTGGTAAAGGGGCCGCCCGTGCCGTTCGTCGTACCGGTCAGGTTCCCGGCGTCATTTACGGCGCCAAGCAGGCCGCCGTGTGCATTCAGCTCGATCCCCGTCTGCTGTGGGCCGAATTGCGCCGCCCCGGCTTCACCACCCGTCTGTTCGACGTCGATTTGGGTGCCGACGGCACGCATCGCTGCTTGGCCCGTGACGTCCAGTTCCATCCGGTGAAGGACCAGCCCGTGCATGTCGATTTCATGCGGGTGTCGGCCGATTCGGTGGTGCACGTCAAGGTGCCGGTCCATTGCATCAACGCCGACAAGGCGCCGGGTGTCAAAAAGGGCGGTGTGCTGAACATCGAGCATCACGAGGTCGAGGTGACCTGCTCGCCGGCCGCCATCCCCGAGGCCTTCATCATCGACATGACCGGCATGGATATCGGCGCGTCGGTGCATCTGGCCCAGTTGGCCCTGCCCGAAGGCGTTCGTCCCTACCATCTGGCGGCCGACGCCACCATCGTCACCCTGGCGCCGCCGACCGTGGCGCGGAGCGCGGCCGAGGGCTGATTTCGATGTTGCTTGTGGTGGCGCTGGGCAATCCGGGTTCGGAGTATGCCGGGAACCGCCACAATGTCGGATACATGGCGGCGGACGAGATCGTCCGCCGCCATCGTTTTTCCGGCTGGAAATCGCGCTTTCAGGGCGAGACCGCCGAGGGCGTGATCGGCGGCGAGCGGATTTTGCTGCTCAAACCGCACACCTATATGAACCTGTCGGGCCAATCGGCGGGGGCGGCGGCGCGCTTCTTGAAGATCCCGGTCGAGGATCTGATCGTTCTGCATGATGAATTGGATTTGCCCCCCGGCCGCATCCGGGTCAAACGCGGCGGCGGGGCGGGCGGCCATAACGGGCTGAAAAGCATCGACGCCCATTTGGGGGCGAATTATCGCCGGGTGCGCATCGGCATCGGTCATCCGGGAGACAAGACGCTGGTTTCCGGCTATGTTCTGCACGATTTCGCCAAGGCCGACGCCGAATGGCTGGGGCCTTTGCTGGAGGATATCGCCGACGCCTTTCCGCTGATGGTGGCGGGCGACGATAATGGGTTCATGACCAAGGTGATGAAGGGGCGCTAGACCATGGGTTTCAATTGCGGCATCGTCGGGCTGCCCAATGTCGGCAAAAGCACGCTGTTCAACGCGCTGACCGAAACGGCCGCCGCCCAGGCCGCCAACTATCCGTTCTGCACGATCGAACCCAATGTCGGGCGCGTCGCGGTGCCCGACGACCGGTTGGAGAAGCTGGCCGCCGTCGCCAAATCGGGCAAGATCATTCCGACCCAACTGGAATTCGTCGATATCGCCGGGCTGGTGCGGGGTGCGTCGCGCGGGGAAGGGCTGGGCAACCAATTCCTGGCCAATATCCGCGAGGTCGATGCCATCGTTCACGTGCTGCGCTGCTTCGAGGACACCGACATCACCCATGTCGAAGGCTCGATCGATCCGATCCGCGATGCCGAGACCATCGAAACCGAATTGATGCTGTCCGATCTGGACTCGCTCGAACGCCGCATCGTGCCCTTGGAAAAGAAAGCCAAGGGCGGCGACAAGGATTCCAAGGCGTTGGTCGATGTGATGACCCCGATCCTGGCCGCCTTGCGCGACGGCAAACCGGCCCGCACCGTGAGCTTCGATTCCGAGGATGAACGCCGCCTGGTCCGCACGCTGGGTCTGCTCACCGCCAAGCCGGTTCTGTATGCCTGCAATGTCGAGGAATCCTCGGCCGCCACCGGCAACGCGTTCTCGGCCCGGGTGGCCGAGATGGCGGCCAAGGAAGGGGCGCGCGCCGTGGTGATTTCGGCGGCGATCGAGGCGGAAGTGGCATCCTTGGGGTCCGAGGCCGACCGCGCCGAATTCCTGGAAACCCTGGGTCTGTCGGAAACCGGCCTGACCCGCGTGATCCGCGCCGGGTACGATTTGCTGGGTCTGTTGACCTTCTTCACGATCGGGCCGAAGGAAGCGCGCGCCTGGACCGTGCGCCAGGGTGCGAAGGCGCCGGAAGCGGCGGGCGCCATCCACACCGATTTCGAGCGCGGCTTTATCCGGGCGGAAACCATTTCCTGCGAGGATTTCCTGGCCTCGGGCGGCGAAGCCGGGGCGAAGGAAGCGGGACGGATGCGGCTTGAGGGCAAGGAGTATCTCGTCAAGGACGGCGATGTGTTCCACTTCCTGTTCAACGTCTGACTTCGGGCGAGGGTGGCATGAACGAGGATGTCGAGGCTGCCTTCCGGCGGGGACTGGCGCTGTACAGCGGGGGCGATGCGGCCGGTGCGGTGGCGGCGTTCCGCGAAGGGCTGCGTCTGCGGCCCGACTTGGCGCAACTGCACTCCAACCTGTCGGTCGCCCTGCTGGCCGACGGCCAGGCCGAGGCGGCGATCCAAGCCGCCGAGGAGGCGCTGCGCCTTAATCCCGACTATCAGGACGCCCGCTACAATCTGGGCAACGCGCTGAGATCGGAAGAGCGTCGTGTAGGGAAAGAGTGTGTC
>CAIULK010000121.1 GCA_903899885.1 uncultured Rhodospirillaceae bacterium | reverse complement strand
GTGCCCTTGCCCACCTCCTTGGTGGTGAAGAAGGGGTCGAAGATGCGTTCCTTCAGCGCCTCGGGCACGCCAGTGCCGGTGTCGGCCACCGAAATCACCGCGAACCCTTCCGACACCCCGGTGGTCACGACGATGCGGCCCTTGCCCGGGTTGCCCGACGCCTCGATCGCCTGCGCCGCGTTGACGATCAGATTCAAGAACACCTGGTTGATTTCGCCAAGCAAGCATGGCACCGGAGGTAACCTCGGATCCAGCTTCATCTCCATCTCGGCCGCGTGTTTCCAGGCGTTGCGGCACACCGTGGCGGTGTTTTCCAGGGCGCGGTTGATGTCGGCCATCGCCTTGCCGCCGCCCGATCCGCCGGGATGGGAAAACTCCTTCATCGACAGCACGATGCGGGCGACCTGCTCGACCCCGTCCAGCGATTGGGCGACGGCGCGCGGGCATTCCTCGGACAGATAGGCCAGATCGGCGGCCTCGGCCAGCTCCTGGAACTCGGCGGCGGCGGCGGCCTCGGGGCAACGGACGGCGATCACGGCCAGCCGCCGGGCGGCGTCGAGAACCGGCGCGATTTCCTGGTAGGCGTCCCGGATGAAACGCAGATTGTCGCCAATATATTGGGTGGGCGTGTTGATCTCGTGCGCGATCCCCGCCGCCAATTGCCCGACGCTGGCCAGCCGCGAGGCCGCGATCGCCTCGCGCTGCGCCAGCTTCAGCGCCTCGATGTCGCGGAACGACAAAATGGCGCCGCGCACATCGCCGTCCTCCCACAAGGGCGAGCAGGCATAGGCGACCGACAGCGTCCGCCCGGCGGTGGTAACGAAAACCGCGTCATCGTCCAGCACGGTGGTGCCGGTCGTCGCCACCCGTCCCCACGGCCCCTGCGCGAACAGGATCGGCACCCGCCCGGATTCCAGACGCAGCACGGAATCCAGGGTAACCGTGCCGCTTTCGGCCTCCTGACCGGTAAAACCCAGCAAGCGTTCGGCGGACCGGTTGGAGAACAGCAAATTGCCCGCCCCATCGACCACCAGAACCCCTTCGAACAAATTGTCGGCGATGTCCTTCAAGCGCCCCTGCGAGGCCAGCAAGGCCGCCTCGGTGCGGCGGCGTTCCCACACCTCGCGCATCAATTCCTTGGTACGTTCGGTAACCAGACGTTCAAGATCGCGCTGACTATCGGCCTGCGCCTGTTCATATTCCAACCGCTGCGTCGCATCACGGAACACCAGCACCGCGCCGCTGCCCAAGCCGATGCCGTCAACGATCGGGGCGATGAAACAGTCCATCGGCAGCACCCGCCCGTCCACCGTGGCGAAGGGTTCGCTGGCGATCTCGCGCGCGACACCGCTGCGGCAAGCCGCGATAAAGGCTTCTTGATCATCCTGGCCGGGATGAACAAGGCCCGAAAACACCTGTCCCGTCATCTTCCAGGACGGGGTCCCCAGCATGATCCCGGCTTGCCGGTTGGCGAAGGTGACGCGGCCTTCGATGTCCAGGCCGACGATGCCCTCGCCGGCCGAATCGAGAATCAGTTCGGTGCGGCGGCGAAGTTCCTCCAGCTCCTCTTCACGGCGCTTCAAACCGGTGATGTCGGTCCGCACATAGACGGTGCCGCCCTCGTTGGTGCGGTGTTCGCGGATCTGCATCCAGCGGCCATCGGTCAGCCGCAGGATGAAGGGCTGGCCGTTGGCCCGGCGGTGGTGCTCCATCCGATGCACCACCCACCCGCCATAGCCGTGGCTGCCCGGATCGAACAACCGCAGTGTCCAGCTAAGGTTCAGCGTCTCGACAAAGGGAATGCCGGGCACCACGGAACCGGCCATCGGACTGTAAAACTCGCGGAATTCGCGATTGCACACCACCAGCCGGTCGTGAACGTCGAAAACGGCGATGGCATCGACCAAGCTTTCGATCGCATCGACCATCTGCTGCTGCGCCAGCTTGGCGCGCCGTTCGGCCGCGACCTCGCCGGTGATGTCGGCCCCCACCCCCCGGTAACCAACGAAGGTGCCGTCCGGTTCGAACACCGGCAGCCCACTGATCCGAATGGTACGGTCGTCCTTGCCGCTTTCAGCGCCGACATGAAAGATCAAATCCCGGAACGGGGCGTGAATCGCCAGATCCCGGCGGTGCGCCGCCGCTTGCTCGGGCAGATCCTCCAATCCCAGCTCGAAATGGGTAAAGCCCAGCAGCGCATCCGGCTTGACGCCCAGAACCGTGCCGATCCGGTCGGAGAGGAAGATCAAACGGTGATCGGCATCGGTTTCCCAAAACCAGTCCGACGCCGACCCCGCCAAATCCCGGAACCGGCTTTCGCTGTCGCGCAAGACTTGTTCGGCCTCCTTGCGCTGGGTGATATCGCGGATCACCCCCAGATAGCGGCGGCGTCCGCCCGAGACCACCTCGCCCACCGCCAGTTCGGCGGGGAAAAGCTCGCCGTTCGAGCGGACCGCCACCACCTCGCGCCCAATCCCGATGATGGCGGCCTTGCCGGTTTCGGCGTAACGGCGCAAGGCCTCGTCGTGCCCGGCGGCGTCGGCCCCGGTCATCAAGATCGTGACGTTGCGGCCGTTCACCGCGCCGGACTCATAGCCGAAGGTGCGTTCGGCCGCCTTGTTGAAGCCTTCGATCCGGCCACGTTCGTCGAGGATGACCACCGCCTCGCCGACATTATCCATCACGACGTTGAAGCGAGCCTCGGCCTCTTCGCGGATATTGTGTTCCAGCGCCGCCATGTCGGCGGCCAGCGCCTGTGCGGCTTGGTCCTTCAAACGGCGCTCACGGTCCGCCTCCTCGTAGGCGGCATCGACCAAGGTCAGCAGACGGCCAACATCGATCGGATTCTCGGGCGAATCACCCCTGATTTTACGAAGCTGACGTTCCAGCAGCCTGTGCATAAGGCCCCCCTGGTTACCCTTTACGCTAGATTGTGCCGTCCAACGCCGCATTCAAGCCTATTCCGCATGCACGGACCTTGCAATCCGTCGCTTCTTCGCCAATCTATGACGAAAGTAGTGGATGGAGGCACCCCGTGACCCCTGGCGATACCATCCGGCATTTGATGCCGGTTGCCGTGACGGGAGCGGTGGTCGCGGCCCTGTTGTTCTGCACATTCCTGCGGATCGAGTCCGGCGAGGCGGACACCGCGTTTCGCGGCTTGGCCGAACAACGGATCGCGGCGGTCACCATCAATGTCGCGGCCGCGTTGGATTCGGTCGATTTACTCGCCGCGCATTTCGCCGCGTCGCGCGAATCCCCCCCCAACCGGACGCAGTTCCGCATCATGGTGGCGCCGGCGCTTGCGTCGCACCCCTTCATTCAGGCACTGGAATGGGTCCCGGCGGTCCCCCTGGCCGAACGCGACGCACTGGAACGCCAGGCGCGCGCCGAGGGATTGGCGGGATTCCACATCACCGAGCGCGACGCGGGCGGCGGCTTGATCCCCGCCGCCGCGCGGCCCGCTTATTTCCCAGTGGCGTTCGTCGAGCCCCGGGCAGGCAATGAAGCGGCGGTGGGTTTCGACCTCGCCTCGAATCCGCCGCGCCGCGCGGCACTTGAAGCGGCCCGCGATCAGGGCCGCCCGCTGGCCTCGGCGGCGATCCGGCTGGTTCAAGAAAAAGGCGATCAATTCGGATTCTTGGTCTTTGCCCCGGTCTTCGAGCCGAACGTCGCGGCGACCGCCGACGACCGGCGCCGCCATTTGGCGGGATTCGCGCTGGGGGTATTTCGCATCGGCGACTTGATCGCGGCTGGCGACAAGGACGGCGGCGGAGCGCGCATGGTCCGCTTGGACGTGTTCGACGACACCGACCCGGCGTTCGAGCAGCGGCTGTATCCGTCCGGCTCGCCCGTTCCGCCGGGCGCCTTGACGGCGGCGCCCCGTCATGTCGTGGAACCGATCGAGGTCGCTGGGCGCCATTGGCGGATCGTCGCGACGCCGACCGCCGAGTTCCAGGCCCTCAATCGCCCGGACAGTGCCTATATCGCAGTGGCGGCGACCCTGCTGATCACCGCCTTGGGGTTGCTATTTCTGAAAAACCGGATCACCCAAGCCGACGAGCATTCCCAACTGTTGCAACGGATGCTGGAAGGTGGGCGATTCGAGGCATTGGGCACCTTGGCCGGCGGCATCGCGCACGAGATCAACACCCCCACCCAATATATCGGCGACAATTTGTCGTTCCTTCGCGACACCTTCGCGCCACTTCTAACGTTGGCCGGAACGGCGCGGACCGGCGATTGGGCCGCCACGGCGGCCTTGGCCGAGGGTCTGGACTTGGACTATCTGAACGCCGAAATCCCGGCGGCGCTGGACCAAGCCGCCGACGGAGTCGCCCGGATTTCCAAGATCGTGCAGGCGATCCGCGAATTCTCGCACCCCGGATCCGTGACCAAGGTCGCCTTCGACCTCAATCACATGATCCAAGCGGCGGCGACCGTGACCCGCAACCAGTGGAAATACGTGGCCGAGATGGTCTTCGATCTCGCACCCGATTTGCCGCGGCTGACCGCCGTCGAAGGGGAAATCAACCAGATCCTGATCAACCTGATCGTCAACGCCGCGCAGGCGATCGAGGCCAAGACCGGGCGGCGCGAACCCGGCACCATCACGCTGACGACGCGCGGGGACGGCGGCGTCATCGTCTTTTCCGTCGCCGACACTGGCGTCGGCATTCCCGCCGATTTGCGGCATCGGATTTTCGAGATGTTCTTCACCACCAAACCGCCGGGCAGCGGGACCGGCCAGGGATTGGCCATCAGCCGCGCCATCGCGCAACGTCACGGCGGCGGCATTGAGGTGGTTTCCGAACCAAACAAGGGCAGCTGCTTCACCGTCCGCCTGCCGGCGACGCCGCCAGCGGTTTGAGGACCACCACCGCGTCGGCGAAGTTCAATCGCTCGACCGAATCATGGACCTCGCGGAAGGTCGATTCGCCCAAATAATGGCGCAGCACCGGGGCGAGTTTGCGAAACTCGGCGACCGCGCCCAAATTGCCGTCGTCCAGATGGCCGATCAAGGCTTCGATCAAGGCGGCGTCGCCCGGCGATACGGCACCCTCGTCCGTCGTGGTTTCCTCGGCGTCGGCCAGCGCCTCGGCTAGCGCATGGCGCAAGCGGCGCACCTCGTCCTTAAAGCGCACGAACAGCGGCCCCACCTCTCCGGCCTTACCCTGGCGCAGCGCGATTTCCATTTGGCTGGAGATTTCGAACACCCCGACAGCCGACAAGTTGCCCGAGGCCCCGCGCAAGGTGTGCAAACGCGCCGCCGCCTCGGCGGTACGGCCACAATCCAGATCCTCGCCCACCCGCATATCGACCTCGGCCAGGATTTCCGACAACCGGCCAAGCAGCATGCGGAACAGATCCTGGTCGCCGCCGATGCGGGCCAGCGCATCATCGATATCGATGCCGGGAATGTGCGACAGATCGGCCTTGGGGCGGGCGGCCGCTTCGTCCGCCGATGGCGCGCGGGCGGTTCGGGCGCGCGGCGGCCCGGCCAGTTTAACGATCACCGACACCAGATGCGGCACCTCGAACGGTTTGCAGACGAAGCCGTTCATGCCCGCCTTGTCGCATTTTTCTTGTTCGGCCGGGGTCACCCCGGCGGTCAGCGCCACGATCGGCAAATCCGCGCGGCCCAGTTCGCCACGGATAAGGGCGGTCGCCTCGTAGCCGTCCATCACCGGCATTTGGGCGTCCATCAAGACGATGTCGTAATCGTCGGGGTTCCGGCGGATGCGGTCGACCGCTTGCGACCCGTCCTCGGCGACATCGACCTCGGCCCCCTCGTATTCCAGCGACCGCTTGGCCACCTGCTGATTGATCGCGTTGTCCTCGACCAGCAAGATCCGGTAACCCGCCAAACGATGGGCCGATTCGGGCGCCGCCGTCTCGGGTTCCGCGACGCCCGAACAGCGCGCCGCCGCCTGTGCCACCGCCGCCGCCAGCGCCGACCGGGTCACCGGCTTGACCAGCACCGCGTCGGCCAGCCCGGGCGCCGCCGCCGCCAAAAACGCCTCGCGCTCGGAAGCGCCGGTCATCGCCACCAGGGGAATATGGTTAAAATTGGGGTCGGCCCGCAACCGGCGCAGGGTTTCCAGCCCGTCCAGCCCGGGCATCCGCCAATCGGCCAGCACGATATCGTAGTGATCGCCGCGCGAGGTGCGGCTATCCACCGCGTCGAGCAGGGCTTGCGCCGATCCGGTCACCATCATGCGCCAGCCCAAGCCGCTCGCCGTCAAAACCAGCGCCTCGCGCGCCGAGGCATTGTCGTCGGCCGCCAGAACCGACAGACCGGCCGGAACCGGCACCACCGCCGTGTCCTCGGTCAGGGCATCGGCCGACCCCACGGCCAGGGTCAGACGGACCCAAAACTCGCTGCCCTCGCCGGGCGTGCTGTCGACCCCGATGGTGCCGCCCATCAGCTCGGTCAAACGGCGGCTGATCGCCAGCCCCAGGCCGGTGCCACCGAAGCGGCGCGTGGTCGTCGAATCGGCTTGCGAGAAGGGCTGGAACAAGCGGGCGCGTTGTTCCTCGGTCATGCCGATGCCGGTGTCCTCGACGGTGAGGGCCAGGCCGGTCACGGCGTCGGTCTCGAAGGCCTTGTCGACGCGGACCACCACCCGGCCGCGCTCGGTGAACTTGACGGCGTTGCCGACCAGGTTGATCAGCACCTGGCCCAGCCGCAGGGGGTCGCCGGTCAGGGTCCGGCAGACGTCGGGGGCCACCTCGAACAGCAGCTCCAGGCCCTTCTCCTCGGCCTTGACGGTGGTGACGTCGGCCACGTGGCCGAGCACGTCGTCGAGGGCGAAGGCCACCTGCTCGATGGTCAGCCGGCCGGCCTCGATCTTCGAGAAGTCGAGGATGTCGTTGATGATGCGCAGCAGCGCCCGGGCCGAATTGTGGGCCTTCTGGACGTAATTGCGCTGCTTTGGATCAAGCTCGGTCTTCAGGCACAGTTCGGTCATGCCCAGGACCGCGTTCATCGGCGTGCGGATCTCGTGGCTGACATTGGCCAGGAACTCGCCCTTCAGCTGGTTGGCGTTGTCGGCCAGTTCCTTGGCCCGGGCCAGCTGCTCCTCGGCCTGGCGCCGGGCCGAGATGTCGTTGATGCCGGCCAGCACCACCGGCTCGCCCCGGTAGATGGTGGCCGTCTGGGACACCAGCACCCAGGCGGTGCCGCCGTCCTTGCGCCGGAAGGCCAGTTCGAAGGTGCCGACCGCGCCGCTGTCGCCGGGCTCGGACCGCAGCCGCGCGCGGTCGGCCGGGTCCACCAGCAGGGCCTCCAGCGCGGCGGCCGGGTCGAAGGACTCGCCCAGGTATTCGTCGCGCATGCGGCGATTGGCGAACAGCAGCCGGGTGCCGGCGGCATCGGTCATCATCAGCGGCAGCGGCATGGAATCGACGATCAGCCGCAGGCGCTCCTCGCTGTCACGCACCGCCGCCTCGGCCGCCTTCTCGGCTTCCAGCCGCTCGATCAGGCTGGCGTGGTTGCGGAACACCTCCAGCGCCCGCGCCATCTCGCCGATCTCGTCGTCGCGGCCCAGCCCGGGGATGGCCACCTCGCGGTCGCCCTCGGACAGGCGGCGCATCGCCCGGGTGATCTCGCCCATGGGCGCGCTGATGCGGTGGAAGCTGGCCAGGATGGTCAGCCACAGCGCCCCGCTCATGGCCAGAAGGCCCAGCAGCGCCAGCCCCACCTGCC
>CAIULK010000120.1 GCA_903899885.1 uncultured Rhodospirillaceae bacterium | reverse complement strand
GCGTACAGCGCCTCGCCGCCGGTCACCGACAGCACGACCGACCCCAGAACGACGAACGCCTGCCATCCATGATCAATCAGGAACACCGCCCCCCAATAGGGGTTGATCGCCGCCAGGATCGCCGGGTGATGAAGAATCTGCGCCACCCCCAGCACGGCCAGGGTCAGGAACCACACGCTCATCACCGGCGCGAACAGCGCGCCGATCTTGGCGGTGCCGTGCGCTTGAATCCAGAACAGGCCGATCAAGATCGCCAGCGTCAGCGGAATCACATAGTCGTGAAAGGCCGGGGTCGCGACATCCATCCCCTCGACCGCCGACAGCACCGAAATCGCCGGGGTGATCATGCCGTCGCCAAAGAACAAGGCCGCCCCGAACAGACCCAGAATCAGAACCAGCCCCATGCCCTGGCGCCCCTTGCGGGTCGCCTCGCCGGCCAAGGCCAACAGAGCCAGGATGCCGCCCTCGCCCCGGTTATCGGCCTGCATCACGAACAGAATGTATTTCAGGGTCACCACGATGATCAGCGACCACAAGATCAGGGACGCGATGCCCATGACCTCGGGCGGCGACACCGCCAAACCATGATCCGGGTTGAAACATTCCTGCACCGCATACAGCGGACTGGTGCCGATATCGCCATACACCACGCCGATGGCGCCCGCCGCCAGCCCGGCCGTGCGCCGCGCGTCCGGTCGTCCAGCCTTACCGTGGGTTACGTCCATTCCCATAACACCCCAAGTCCCAATTGAATTATGCGTACCCGGTTTGGCGGCGCTGTCAAGAGACACGCTCGCCAGCCGCCCCTTCCCGTCGTTTTTATTGTGATCATCACGCGACCCGGCTATCTTGGCGCCCCTAGCTATAGGGGTGGGGAACCGACTTGTCCCAAGGTCATGATATCGGACGGGGGTGCGCGTGATCGTCGTGCAGATCGCGGGCGGGCTGTTTTTCGCGGCCGCCACGACCTATCTTTTAATGGCGCTGCGCCGGATCGTCTCCTTCCGGCCCACCCTGGCCGGGGTGGGCGGGATCCGTCCGGTCAGCGTGCTGATCCCCTGTTTCGGCGCCCCGCCCCGGCTGGCCGAGTGTTTGGATTCGCTGGCACGGCAAACCTATCCGGCGCCGGTACAGCTGGTGTTCGGCCTGCACGGCCCGGACGACGCGGCGCGCCCGGTGATCGAGGCGCTGATCGCGGGGCTCGCCTCCAAGGCTCCCGCCATGACCGCGACGCTGGTCATCGACGAACGGCGGATCGGGATCAATCCCAAGGTTTGCAATCTGGCCAACATGATGGCGGCGGTTCTTCATCCGGTTCTGGTGCTGGTCGATAGCGACGTCATCGTTCCGCCGGGTTTTTTGGAAGCGATCACCGGAACGCTCGACCGCCCGGGCGCCGGGGCCGCCACCTGTTTGTATACCGGCGCGCCCGATCCCAATCTGGCCTCGCGCCTGGGGGCGATGTACATCAATGACTGGTTTGTCCCCTCGGCCTTGGTCGATATCGGCTTTCACGGCTTGGGCGTGACCTACGGCGCCGC
>CAIULK010000119.1 GCA_903899885.1 uncultured Rhodospirillaceae bacterium | reverse complement strand
GCGCTCACGAAGATCCAAGGAATACGGCTTGCCCATGCGTCACCTCCAGATGGAAGTGAATCACGTTAACCCCACGAAGGGAATCCCCGGCGATTCCGATCAAACGCAAACCGCTTTAAGAAGGCTGTGATGTCGGTGGTTCGCGGCGCACCCCGGCGGCACGAATGCGCGCGGTCAGAACGACCACTTCGGAACCAGAACGTCGGCGAAAACGTCTGAGAATCACTGCCATGCGCCTTGTCCAGGTCAAACCGGCCGGACAGCCGTGTGGCAAGCACGGGGAACACCATTACAAAAAAAGGAAGGCCCCTCGTGTAAACGAGAGGCCTTCCCACTTATCGCGAATGGCGGCCCCCTTTTACGGGGGCGCGGCCTTTCAAACGGTGAATACCCGCCGATTACTTCTCGAACGAAATTTCAACGCGGCGGTTCTTGGCTTCCTTGACATTGTCGGCGGTCGGCACCGCCAGCTTCGACTTGCCGAAGGCCTTGACGTCCAGGATGGTGGTCTTCACACCCATCTTGCCCAGCGCGTCGCTGACCATGTGAGCGCGGTGCTCGGACAGGCGCTGGTTATAGGCGCCGCCGCCCAGGGTGTCGGTATGGCCGGTGACATAGATGTTCAGCGGCTTGATTTCGCCCTGCGCCTTGACCACGTCGTTCAAGACAGCCTTCGAGGCCGGGGTGATGTCGGCCTTGTTCAGATCGAAATAGACGATGAAGGTCTTAACGATCTTCGGAGCCGCCGCGACCGGCGCGGGAGCCGGAGCTTGCAATTCCTTCTCGGTGGCCAGGAACGCGGTCTTGCAACCGGTATCGTCGCCGCCTTCGGATTCTTCCTCGACCCAACAATCGAAATCGACCTCGGCGCGGGCAGACGCGGCGGGCAGACGCTCACGCGTGCCGGCCGCGAAATAGCCCATCAGGCGGGCACGGGCGCCGCCCAATTCGGTCGCGGCGGCGGGCGAAATGCCCTTCCAGTCGGCGGCCATCTCGGGGTCGACCGCCGTGCCGGCGGCGGCCTTGTTGCCCTTGGTGACAAAGAACACGGCATCGACCCAGTTGTTCTCGACCATCGCTTCATTCTTGGCGGCGGCCTGATATTCCGAGAACAGCGCCTGCGTAAAGGCGGTGCCCGTGGCGGGAGCCGAAGCTACGGTCATGTTCTGCACGTCCCGCACCTGGAACGGGGTGGCGACGATCGAACAACCGGCCAACAGCAGGCCGCCCGCGATAACCGTTAGAACCTTCAACATGCGATGCACTCCTCTTGCTCGTGAATATTCTTTAGTGACCGAGTAACTTACTGGGGTCGAAGGGCAGGGATTTGCCCCCCAGAACCTTTTGCAACAACGAACCGGCGTTCTTCTTGACCAGCGCCGCCAGATCGGGCCGGAACGTCGGATTGTCCCACGACCCCTCGATGATCACCGGCACCACCAGCCCGCCGACATCGGCCTTGCCGCCTTGGCCTTCCAGCGTCGCCACGGCGCGGGGCTCGACCCGGTAATTGACGGTGCGGTGCGGCATGTCGGCGGTCCCAGCTCCCTCGACCCGCAACAGCGGCGATTTAAGCGCCAGATCCTTGTTCGAGACGATCCCATTGGTGATCAAAAAAGTGCCGGACAGCTCCGCGAAATCGGTTTTCTGTTGCGCGTCGCCGCTGCCGGTAAAGGCGGTGGTGACATTGCGCAGCATCGCCGCCAGATTGATCCCCAAAATCGCGCCATTGTTGAAGGCCAGCGATCCCCGCCCGCCCAAGCCGCCGACGATTTGGCGCTGGCTGCGCCCGGTACCGTTGACCGCGATATCGGCCTTCAACGTACCGGTCAACCGGTTGAACCCGGCGGCATCGGCCAGGAAGGGCTGCGCCTCGATCCCATCCAAGCTGGCCTTGGCATCCAGGCCGACACCGGGTTTCGAGCCGTCCAGCATCACGCGGCCCTTGGCCATGCCGTGATATAGCGCCAATTGCGACAGGTCGGCGGTCAACCGTCCGCCGTGCAAGGCCAGCGTCAGGGCGCTTTTTCCAATATTCAGCTTGCGGATCTTGATCGACCCGGCGGTCAGCGCGAAATCGGCCTCGGCCGCCTTCAGGGCCGAGACATCGATCGGATCGTCGCTCCAATCCGATTTGGCGGCGGCCGACGCGGAAGACGACGGCGCCGCCTTCGCGGCCGACTTGCCGCCCCCGCCGTCCTTGTTCTCGGGCGGCAAATAGGGATTAAGATCCAGCGCATCGACATCCAAACGGCCCTTGACCGCCGGGCGCACCCCGCCGGTATCGACCGCCAGATCGCCCGTCGCCTTAATGGCATCCAGCGACAACGCCGCCTGGGTAAAGGAGAACCGGCTGCCCACGGCGTCCAATTGCCCCTTGATCGCCAGCGGACCAAAGCCATTGCCGGGCGCGGCCAACGGTTTTCCGGTCGTCCACTCGGTCAGGCCGCGCACCGACGGGACCGCCAGATCGACCGCACCCTTGATCTGTTTCGAGGCACCATCAAGGTGGCCGGTAAAGGACACGGTAACCGGATCGGCGGTCACGCTCACCTTGGTCCCGGTCGTGCCCGCGCCGTCGGCCAAAACGCGCAGACGCTCGACACCGGACTTGAGCGCCACGGTATGCCCGCGCCACGCAAAGCCGCCATTGACCTCCAGCGGTGAATCGAGCCCGGCCAGGGTCACCGCCAAATTGATCGCCGTCACGCTTTCTTGGGTCGCGGCACGCGCGTCGCGAAACGACACCGTCCCGTTGACGATGCGCACGTCGTTCAGCCGCAGATCGGCCAGCGAGGCCTTGGCGCCGCCAGCGGCGGGGGCCTGGGGCGCGCCGGTCTTGGTGACGGCCGGAGGAGTCGCCGTCCCGTCGCCGAACACCCAATTCGCGCGTCCCTGGCGGTTGACCTCAAGCGCCACCATCGGCGCGGTGACCACGAAACTATCGACCTCAAGCTGACCATGCAGCAGCGGGAAAACCTTCAGCCGGATGTCCAGGGCGCCCAACTTGGCCATTACCATCGACGAAAAACCGTCGGGATTGCCCAGCGCCGCGTCGCGGACCTGCACCGCCAGTGCCGGAAACACCGACACCGACACCGAACCGGCGGTAAACGGCCGCCCGGTCGCGGCGCGGACACGCTCGCTCAGCTCGGTCTTGATCCGTTCCGCCGGAATCAGCGCGGGCAACGCCGCGACGGCGCCAATCATCACGACCAGCACGATTCCCAGCGCCGCTAGGACTTTCTTCATCAGACAGGACCTAACCTAGTCGGTTCTTCGAGTGCCCAGTGTAAGGCGCCGACCCGATCCTGTCGATCGGTTCCTAACCCGATAACGCTACTGCGTTCGAATCAAGACATGCCGCTTCTTGCCGGCCGTCATTTTGACAGCCCCATCCTTTTGATCCGAAAGATGGATTTTCGCGCCCTCGTCGGCCACCGCGACATCGTTGACACGAATGGCGCCGCCCTTGATCAAGCGCTTCGCCTCGCCATTCGACGCCGCCAGACCGGCTTTGACCAGCGCCACCACCACCGGCAGCCCGGCGGCCAGCTCGGTTCCATCGATCGTCACCGTGGGCAGGGTGTCGGCGGCTTGTCCTTCCTCGAAGGTTTTGCGGGCGGTTTCGGCGGCTGCTTCGGCGGCGGCCCGGCCGTGCGCCAAGGCGGTCACCTCGGTGGCCAAAATCTTCTTGGCGTCGTTGATCTCGGCGCCGCCCAACGCTTCCAACCGCGCCACCTCGGACAAGTCCATTTCGGTGAACAGACGCAGGAAGCGGCCGACGTCGCCGTCCTCGGTATTGCGCCAGTATTGCCAGAAATCATAGGCCGACAGCCGCTCGGCGTTCAGCCACACGGCGCCCGACGCACTTTTGCCCATCTTGGCGCCCGACGCGGTGGTCAACAGCGGCGAGGTCAGCCCGAACACCTCGGTGTGATGGACCCGGCGGGTCAGCTCGACCCCGTTGACGATATTGCCCCACTGATCCGAGCCGCCCATCTGCAACAGGCAGTTCTGGCGCCGCGCCAGTTCCAGGAAGTCATAGGCTTGGAGGATCATGTAGTTGAATTCCAAGAAGGTCAGCGGATGCTCGCGCTCCAGGCGCAGCTTGACCGATTCGAAGGTCAGCATCCGGTTGACCGTGAAATGTCGCCCGAAATCGCGCAGGAAGCCGATGTAATCCAGCTTGTCCAGCCAGTCGGCGTTGTTGACCATCACCGCGCGGCCGTCGCCGAAATCAAGATACTTGGCGAACACGCCCTGAATGCCCGCCATGTTGCGGGCGATGTCGGCGTCGGTCAGCATCTGGCGGGATTCGTCCTTGCCGGACGGATCGCCGACCCGAGTGGTGCCGCCGCCCATCAGAACCACCGGGCGATTGCCGGTCTTTTGCCACCAGCGCAGCAACATGATCGGCAGCAAGGATCCGACATGCAGCGAATCGGCGGTGCAGTCGAAGCCGATATAGGCGGTTTGCGGCCCCGCCAGCAATTTCGCGTCCAACGCCGCCAGATCGGTGCATTGATGCAGGAAGCCGCGCTCGGCTACGACGCGCAAGAATTCGGATTTCGGTGACGACATGGACAAAACGCCTGCTTGCGGTGAACGCCCGTGCTTTAGCACAATCAACGCCGGGCAACAATTGGCGGACCCCCTTATGCTGGCGCTGGGATTGATGAGCGGCACCTCGATGGACGGCATCGATGCGGCCTTGTTGGAGACCGACGGGGAACGCGTGGGCGCCTTTGGCGCCGCCCTGACCCTCCCTTATCCCGACGGGTTCCGGGCGGCCTTGCGGGGCGTTTTGGGCGGCGTGGGCGACGTCGCGGGGGTCGAGGCCGAGCTGACCCGCCTGCACGCCGAGGCGGTCCGCCACCTGCTGCGGCAAGCGAATCATCCCAAGGTCGATGTCATCGGCTTTCACGGTCACACGATTTTGCACCGTCCCGACCAGCGGCGCACCTGGCAGATCGGCGACGGCGCGGCCTTGGCCCGCGCGCTGGGTATTCCGGTGGTCAATGATTTCCGGTCGATGGATGTGGCGGGGGGCGGCCAGGGGGCGCCGTTGGTGCCGGTGTTCCACCGCGCCTTGGCCGAGGCGCTGCCCCGCCCGCTGGCGGTGCTGAATTTGGGCGGGGTCGGCAATGTCACCTGGATCGGCGAAGGCGGCCATCTGGTGGCCTTCGACACCGGTCCGGCCAACGCGCCGATCGACGATTGGCTGGCCCGCCACACCGGACAGGCGGCCGATTTCGACGGACGGCTGGCGCGAGGCGGCACGGCGGATACGCAGGCGGTAAACCGTTTCGCCGAACATCCGTATTTTAAGATCACGCCCCCGAAATCGCTGGACCGCGACGATTTCGCCGCCTTGCTGGCGGATCTAACCGCCGCGATGAGCCCGACCGACGGCGCGGCAACCCTGACCGCCTGCGCGGCGCGCGCGGTTTCCCTAGCCGCCCGTCATTTTCCCGCCCCGGCGGGGCGATGGCTGGTTTGCGGCGGCGGCCGCCATAACCCGGCCCTGATGGCCGCCTTGTCCATGGAACTGACCGTTCCGGTCGAACCGGTTGAAGGGGTGGGGTGGAACGGCGACGCGCTGGAAGCCCAAGCCTTCGCCTTCCTGGCCGTGCGGTCGCTGCGCGGGTTGGAATTGACTTACCGCGAAACCACCGGCGGCCCGGCGCCTTCGCGCGGCGGGCGCTTTCACGCGGGCGTTTTGGCAAACCACCGGACAGGAGGTTAATCCAGCCATACGGCGAGTTGACTTACCGGCTCGCCGGGATGTCCGCCATCTTATGGGCCGAACACAGCGCGTAGGGTTCCGCCTCGATCGGCGAGCGGATGTCGCGGCAGCCGCCGGGGTCGTTTTCCAGGCCGTATTTGGCCAGCCAGACCACGACGTCGGGTTCCTCGCTGGGGATGAACAGCGAATAGACCGGCCCGGCGTGATCCTTGATCCGTTGGGCGAACAACGCCGGAAAGCCGGTGCCGTCCGCCGTCGGCGTGAAGGTGCTGTCGATCCGCAGGAAGCGGACCTCGGGCGGGAAAAACGGAATCAGGAACGACAACGGTTCGTGACCGGCCAGCACGACCAGGGTGTTCTCGGGCTGGTCCAGCGGCGGCACCTCGGCCGAAACCGACTTCTCCGCCCAGGCAACCCGCAGCCAATTGGCGGGCATCGTGGTGACGATCAGGCCGCTCACCACCACCACCGCCAGCGTCCGGGCACCGCGTTCGCGCAATCCGCAAAAACCGATCGCGGCGGTAATCAGCAACGGCGCCAGCATTTCCAGGGGCAACAGATAGCGGTAGATGCAAAACATCTTTACCCACAATCCGTACATCAGCAGCGCCGCGACCAGCAGCCAGCGGGCCGGGCCGCGCCGGACCAAGACCTGACCATCGTAAGTCCCGTTGAATCCCCGGATCAGCCCGGCGACGGCGGCGACCGGAATCAAAAGCAACAACACCGGAATGCGGAAATCGCGGAAGTCCGCCTCGGAGACCAACTCGGGGTCGAACGGGAAGCGGAACCCCAGGGTCAGCATGTCCGAAAGCCGGTTTTGCAGGAATCCGGGATCGCGGTAGGGGATCGGCAACCCCCAAGGCGAGCGGAAAAGATCGTTGAAGAAGGGGAAGAACGGATTGCCCCAGGCGGTCCACAAATGGATCATCCACGATCCGCCGCCCAGCGCCGCGCCCGCCAGAACCCCGATGCCGAACCAGAATGCCGCGCCGATGCGGCGCGCCAAGGGAAGATCGGCCAGCAGGAATCCCCCGCACAACCCGACGCAGGCCAACACATTGGGCTGTTTCAAACCGAACGCCAGACCGGCGGCGCCCCCCGCCAAGATCAGGGTTCCGATAACCCGGATCAACGGTTCGTCGGCCAGATCGTCCCAGCGGCGCGCGATCAGCCAGATCGCGGTGAGCGGTCCCCAGGCGACCACGTCGTCGAGAAAGGCGGTCCCCAGTTCCGACAAAACGCCGGCGCCCAGAACCCCGGCCACCGCCAGCCCAAACGGCCCCCATCCGCGCTGACGGCCCTTGCGGCTTTCCTGAAGGACCCAGGCGATGGCGAACAACAGTGCGAAATCAACGCCGTGCGCGGCACCCAACATGAAGGCGGTTTGTCGGGCCGAAAAATGCTCGGCGGTCCACGTGAACACGACGTCCAGCGCCGGATTGAAGAAGCTGGGGATCTGGGCCACCAGGACATCGCGCCCGATCATCCCATGCAACGCCGCCCAGCCATTGTAATAGTGGTAGTTCCGCAGATCCCAACTGGCGTCCATCCCCAGCCAAAGCGCCGCCATCCCGAAAACGGTTGCGGCCACCAGGGCGAGAAACGGAAGGGAACGAGGCAGCGGCGCGGGATCGGACATGGGCTCACTCTTTCCCGAAACGGGGGCCGCCGTCAATGGCGGCGCCGGACGTTATCTTGCTCAACGGCCTCGGCGATGTCGTTATACGGTGTTGGTTTGGATATCCCCATGAGGCGGCGGATTTCGGCAATCCCATGCGCGCACTTATCGTGAAGCTGTACGGCCAGGCGACAAGGGTATCGCCGGTTCGCACGATCTCGAAGGCTTTCGATAGGTCCGGACGCGCGGCTTTCGCGCTGCTCATGCAGTCTTCGTATGTTTTTCTTACAGCCAGCGTGCCGAAGGGCATCGCGTTGTAGGTCGAGATTCTGGTCGTCCGTCGAGACACGGGCAGAGCCGATCAGCACCAATCACCTCATCCTTATTGGTAAGGAAACGCATCGAGATCATCCGTAACGTGACGTTGAAAAATGAACGGGATTTTTTTGCTATGATATTATAGGGCGCGCGTTGTCACCGAGCCCCACTTCCAAGAAAGCGTGCCTATCCGCTTTTCACACACACCCGCTAGATATTGATTCGGAGGAGTGATGGCTACCCGCATGGAATTCCAGCAAATCGCGGCGCAATACCTGCGGGAACAGGGCGTGGACATCCTTCTCTGGGGTGACCTCGGGTTCATCCATGACATCGTTGACCGGGCTGGGGAGCACCATAGGGGTCCAGAAACCTGCAAATGGGCGCTCGACCGCCTGGAGGGCTCGCCATTGTTCGACAAGCGGCTGATCCGCCTCCGTTGCGGCACGCGCGGAGCCGAGCGATGGTGCCGGGCGTTCAAGCTGAAATCCACTTCACTGGGCCACTAGATATGGTAGCTGTGTGTGAAAAGCGGATAGGCACGCTATTATTTAGTCGGGCGAATGTCCGCGATGCAATACTTGCGGCACTTGATGCGGTTTTTTCAAAATACCGGAACGATATGGGCGTCAAAACGGATGTCCTGGCTAATAATTTCTCTCTTGTGCGTTCAGGCAAAGCCGAATTGCTGTCACCGGACGATAGAACCGCGTTCGAAGCACGAGGCTGCAACTGACATCTTCGGGGTTCGGGGAATCAATTGCCGAATTGCCGATGGCGGCGGCAGTCCTTTGCAGGTTAGCCAAATCGAGGTTTTTGTTGCCCTGCCGTGTTCCCGTCCACGCCACCGCCGTTGTAACCGTACCCAGCTAATTCCCAAACGACACCGCCTTCAGTGCCTGTTCGATCGCATCCGGGTTCCACGGCGCCGGGGGCGAGGGGGTGCCGCCGCGTGCCAGGGGCACGTCGGGGCCGGACCAGTCGGCGGCGTCGTCGGCGAAATCGCTGGGCCGCAAGGGCGGTTCGGGGGCGGTCACCGTAACCCCCTGACCGGGTTGGGTCAGCTCGCTCTGCCCGGCCTTGTTTTCCACCACCACTTTGCCCGACAGCAGCAAAACGGCTTGATTGCCATCCTTCGGGCCGGTCCAGAATTCGGTGCCGCGCACGCCGATGCTGGCGACCGGGGTGCGCACCACGACCGCTCCGCCCTTCTGTTCCGCGATGCGCCCGGCGGTGACGAACAGCGCGCCGGTCTTCAAACGGAACAATGCGTCGCCGCCCTCGCCCTCGGGCTCGAAGCGATAGCCGTCGAGGACAAGCTCGCCGTCGGCCCCCAGAATCAAGCGGGTGTCGTCGGCAAAGGTGATTTCGACCCGTCCGTCCGGCCCGGTGACCAGATGGTCGCGCGGGTGAAGCGGGCCGCCCGTCACCGGAGCCAGGGTCTCCCGGCCAAGATGATGAATTTCGGCGTGCCCCTCGAATCGCGCGATCAGGCCGTCGGCCGATGGTTCACCGGCCCAGGCCGACAGCGGAAGGACCAGCAGCAACACCCACGGCGGGCGCTGTGCCATTGTTAGCGGTCCCCCAGGATGGTCAGGGTCAGATCGCGGGCCGAGTGGTTGCCCTTGGCGTCGTTGATGCCGATGCGCAAGCGGTGACGCCCGGCCGGAAGGTCGGCGTCCTTGATCGCCAAGGTCGCGCCCGAGATATAGTCGCGGACCCGGTCGGTGATGTCGAAGTCGAACAGACCCAGCAAGGTCACGGTCAAACTGTTCATATCGGCCGGCTGGCCGCTGGCGCCCGGCTCGAACAGCAGCAGAATATCGACCGGCGAACGCAATTGCTCCAGCAATTTCGGGTCCTTGATCACCACCCAGGGGCCCGGTCCCTCGGTTTCGGCCGACATCGGTTCCATCTCGCTGACTGGCGGCGCCCCCGCGCGCAGCGCCTCGTCGGGAGTGATCAGCCAGTGGCGGTCCCGCGCCTGGGCCGAGCCCGCGAGGACGAGACTCATCAGAAGAACGGCAAGCAACCTCATTTTCCGGCTCCCGTAAGAATTTGGGCCTGCTGATCGCGGCCGTAATAGCGCCGCGCCCAATAGGTCAGCGTATCCTTGAGATAAGGACCAAGGTCGTCAAGCCCGGCCCGGCCGCCGTGCCCGGCCTCGCCCGACATCCCCAACAGGAAGTATTTGGTGAACAGGCCGCTGGTGCCGTCCTGCTCCCAGCTTGCCACCTGATTGGCGGCCCCGGCGGTAATCACGGTAAGGGTCCTGGGGACCGGCGGCGCCTTGACGTCGAAATAGACCGGCGAGGCTTGGCCCAAGACGCTGCCGCCTTGGCTGAAGCCCGAGAAACAGGCCTCCAGCACGACGGTGACGCGGTCGGCGGGCAGCTGGCCGAGATTGTCGTACAATTGCTTCAAGGGATAGCCGTTCAACTCGATCCGCGCGGCATCGGCGTCGGTGGGCACCAAGAAGGGGCTGGCCCCTTGCGCGCCCGGGGCGCCATGACCGGAGTAATAGACGAACACCCGGCTTTTACCCGGCTTTATCCAGTCGTAAAGCTGGCCCCGGTAATCCTTTTCATTGCCGAACACCCGGGTCATCTGGGCGCCGGTGGCGTCCTTCAGGAAGATGATGTTGCCCTCGCGGATACCCAGACCTTGCATCGCGTAGAGGCGCATCCCCTCGGCGTCGGCATAAGCGGGTTTGACGTCGGGAATATCCTTACCCTGCCGGTGGTAGTCGGCGTTGCCGATGATCACCGCGACGTCGTCGGACCG
>CAIULK010000118.1 GCA_903899885.1 uncultured Rhodospirillaceae bacterium | reverse complement strand
GGGCATATGAATAGTAAAGCCTTTTGCGTCACATCAGACGCAAAAGGCTTTAGTTCAGTTCCGCCACCCCCGTCGCGCAGGCTGTCCGCAAGGCGGCGACGTCGGCGAAGTGGATGTGGTGCTGGCCCTTGCTGGTCACGCCCAGGCGGCGTAGCTGGCGCAACACGCGCGACAGGCTTTCACGGCGGATGCCGATCCGGCTGGCCAGGACTTCCCGGGTGAAGGGCACGCGCACGGTGGCGGCGCCCGATCCGGCCTCGGTCAGGGTGATCAAATATCCGGCGACCCGTTGCCAAGCGGGCTGACGTTTCAGCATCCGGGCCTCGCCAGCAAGGCGCAGGTGCCACGCGCACAGACCGGCCAGCATCCGGTAGGCCGCCGCGTGATCGGACCGCAAGGCCGAGAGGAAGGCGTTCCGTCCCACCCGGACCAGGGTGGCGTCCTCGATGATCTCGGCGTTGATCGGGAAATTTTGCCCCGACAGCATCGCCGCCTCGCCAAACGATTGGGTCGGGCGGATCACCTCGATCACGCTTTCACGGCCATCGGGCAGCAGGGCGAACAGTTTGACCTGACCCGACAGCACGATGAAAAAACCGTCGGCGGGCGATCCGGCATCGAACAGCAGACTGCCGCGCTTGCGATTGAGGATCTGGGAATCGGCCATCAGGCGCTGCATCACATCGTCGCCCAGGCCATTGAACAGCGGCATGCTCCACACCGTGCGGGCCAATTGCACCGGACGGGGGATGGGTTCGCCCGAGCCCTCCTCGGGATGCGGTTTGCAATCGGGCGATGGGCGGAAGCACATCAGGCGGCAGGGACAGACCAGCATTATCCGCCATCCTCGGGGTCTTCGGCGTAACCGCGCAGGCGGCCGATATCTTGAATCAACACCACGGCATGGTCCTGGCGGTCGGTATCGACCCCCAAAGCCCGCAATTTGCCGAAGGCGCGCGACAGCGTGGCCGGGTCCATGCCCAGCCGTTCGGCCAAGATCTGTTTTTCGAAGGGCAACCGCAGGCGCACCGCTCCCCCCTGACCGGGGGCCAATTCCGCCAGGAAATCGGCGAGGCGTTCGACCGCCGACTGCAATTTCAGAACCGACACCTCGCGCACCCGGACGCGCAGCGAGGCCGAGACCCCGCCGATCATGTCGAGGACCTGATCGAAATGATGTTCCAAATGCCGGACAAGACGCTGGGATTCGATGGCCAGCAGCGTCGAGGGCGCGCTCGCGCGCGCCGTGCCCGCGAACACCGATCCCGCCACCAGCGATTCGGCGCCGATCACCTCGCCCGCGCCAAATGGTCCGGGCAGGTCGGCGCCGTTCAAGACCACCGCGCCCCGGGCGATCACCACCAAACGGTCGGCCGGATCGCCTTGACGGTAGACAACCGCGCCCGTCGGCACATCGGCCGGTGCCGCGCCGCCGGTCACCGCGCGCCAATCCTCGATTCCGATACAGCCCAGCATCGGGTGTTGCCGCAGCAACGCCTCCATCGCCGTCCTCCTCTCCAAAGGGGAACGGACCGAGGATAGAGAGATTAAAATTCGGCAACCTTGACGTTGGTTAAGTCCGTTACCGCCGGTTCACCGCGCCGGTCACCGCTTTCAAGGCGGCCAGCGTGACGTTGGGGTCGAGCGCCGCGCCGAACACCCGCCCGCCCTTGCCGTCGTCGATCTCGACGTAACAGGCGGCCTGGGCCTCGGACCCGGTGCCGACCGCGTGCTCGCGGTAATCCACCACCCGGACCGCGATTCCCAGATCCTTGTCGAGCGCATGAACGAAGGCATCGACCGGACCGGCTCCGATTCCCTCGACCTCTTTCGTCCGGCCGTCCCACGACAAGGTGGCGGTCAGCTGGCGCCCGCCCGCGTGCGGACGCGTCGCGTAATCCTCGACCGTCAGGCGGCCGGGGGCGAAATAGGTGGCCTGGAAGGTTGCCCAAATCTCGGCGCCGCCGAGTTCGCGGCCCTTGCGGTCGGCCTCGGCCTGGACATGACGGGCGAAATCGACCTTCAGGCCGCGCGGCAGATCCAGCCCATGATCGCGTTCCAGAACAAAGGCGACACCGCCCTTGCCCGATTGGCTGTTGATGCGGATCACCGCCTCGTAACTGCGCCCGACATCGGCCGGGTCGATCGGCAGATAGGGAACCTCCCAGACCGGGTCGTTGCCCTTCTTGCGGGCGGCGAAGCCCTTGGCGATGGCGTCCTGGTGCGAACCGGAAAAGGCGGTATAGACCAGATCGCCGCCATAGGGATGGCGCGGATGAACCGGAATGCCGGTGCAGTCCTCGGCGACCCGGCGGATGGCGTCGATGTCCGACAGATCCAGGCCGGGATCGATCCCTTGGGTGTGCAGGTTCAAGGCCAGGGTGATCAGATCGACATTACCGGTGCGCTCGCCATTGCCGAACAAGGTGCCCTCGACCCGGTCGGCCCCGGCCATCATCGCCAGTTCCGCCGCCGCCACCGCCGTGCCCCGGTCGTTATGGGGATGGACGGAAATCAGCAGGTTCTCGCGGCCCTTGACCGTGCGGGCGAACCACTCGATGGCGTCGGCATGCACGTTGGGAGTGGCGTTTTCGACCGTGGCGGGCAGATTGCAGATCATCTTGCGATCCGGTGCCGTGCCCCAACATTCCGCCACCCGTTCGACGATCTCGACCGCGAAATCGGGTTCGGTCGCCGAAAAGCTTTCCGCCGAATATTGAAAGCGCACCTCGCCGCCCGCGCGTTTGGCCGACAGCTCACGCACCAGCCGGGTGCCGGTCAGCGCCAAATCGATGCAGCCCTGGCGATCAATGCCGAAGACGATGCGCCGCTGCACCTCGGACGTCGAGTTGTACAGATGGACGATGGCGCCGGCCGCCCCCTCGATCGCCTCGAAGCTTCTGCGGATCAGATCCTCGCGCGCTTGGGTCAGGATCTGGATGGTGACGCCGGGGGGGATATGGCCGCCCTCGATCAATTGGCGGACGAAATCGTAATCGGTCCGCGAGGCGGCGGGAAACCCGACCTCGATTTCCTTCAATCCCATCGCGACCAGGGTGGTCCACATCCGCATTTTCTTGTCCGGCCCCATCGGATCGATCAGGGCCTGATTGCCGTCGCGCAGATCGACGCTGCACCAGATCGGCGGATGGGTGATCACCGCGCTGGGCCAGCGGCGGTCGGGCAGGGCGATAACGGGGGTGGGGCGATACTTCGCCGAAGCGGAGGTCATCATGGCCGAACTTCCTTATAAGCTGAACAAAACCGGACGAAAAAACGCGTCTAACCCGGCGTCGATTTACGACACCGGGCCGGTAAGCAGCAGAAGGTAAGCGTGGTCGATGAAGCTCATGGCGGCAAGGATGCGCCCGGAGGAATGGCGGCGTCAACAGGGTTGTGACGGATGTGGCTGGGCGGTTCGCGATCGGCTATCCTTAGTCCGGCCTTTTAGCGAGGAGCGCCCCCAATGCTGGCAATTCGTCTTCCGGCCGATGTCGAAGCCCGCCTCGACGCGCTGGCGAAAGCCACGGGCCGGACGAAGACCTTCTACGCGCGGGCGGCCATCCTGGAACACCTTGATGACCTGGAAGACGGCTATCTCGCCCGGCAGCGGTTGGAGGACATTCGTGCGGGCCGGAGCACGACCGTTCCGCTCGAAGACGTCATGAAAAAGCATGGCCTAAAGCGGTTTGCGCCAGATTAAGCGCAAACCGCTTTAACCGAAATAACGGAGGCGGCTTCCAGATAATCCTCGGCAATTTCCCGAGGAACATGTTGTGAAATCTGGCCACGGGCCACGCTGCGTGGCCATATCATCACTTCGTCATCGGAGTCATACAAAGAGTAGACGATAAGAGTTGTTTCGTTACATTGTGGACAATGCGCAGATTTATATGACCATCTTAATGGCCCCTCGCCGCGACACATGCGTTGCGCATCCCAGTTTTCGTGAAAATGGACGCTGCAATGAGGGCATTTCATTTATGATCCCCGGCGAACGTGATAATTGTGACGATGCGTGTATGGTGCCGCAATAAGACATTGTTGCGCAACATCCGCACATTACGCCGTCCAATCCACCACCCGCAACCCGTCCACCTGCCCAAACGCCCGGTCGCTGGTGACCAAAACCCGGCCCAGCGCCATGGCGTGGGCGGCGATCAACAGATCGGGGGCGCCCAATCCCTTCCCTCGTCGTTCCATCTCCGCCCTCAGGGTTCCATAATATTCGGCGACTGAATGGTCCCAGGGAAATACCTCGACACAGCGCAGGAATTCCCGGACGACGCTCGCCAAGCGTTTCGCCTCCGGCCGTTTAGCCAGCCCGAACAGCAATTCGCCTTCGGTGATCGCCGAGATACCGGGCGCCCCGGTCGGCAGAGCTTCAAGTTGGCGCACGACGTTGGGGTGGCCCTTGATCGCGGCGCTGACCGTGTTGGTGTCGAGTAGAAAACGGGTCATTCCCGCCAGCCGTCGAACGGGTCGCGTGTTTCGTTCCGCTCACGCACCCCAAGAAAATCATCCGGCACCTCGGCCTGCGCCACGGCGGCAAGAAAGCGATCCCAGCTTGCCGGTTTGCGCGACAAGATCACGTCGCCGGTGTCCGGGTCCTGGCGGATGAAAACTTCCTTGCCCTCGAAGCGGAACGCCGCGGGCAGGCGTACGGCCTGACTGCGCCCGTTGGTGAATAATTTCGCGGTCTGGGCCATGCCGTCCCTCCCTCTCTCTGATCGATATCATAGTCTATATCCTGGATAATTTAAAGCGCACCATCCTTGACAGGTCCCAGAGTTGCGCCTAGATCCGTTGGCACTCTCCGGCCAGGAGTGCCAAACCCCGGCCGGACACGTCATCCTAACGGAGGTTTTTCATGAAGTTCAGACCGCTCCACGACCGGGTGCTGGTAAAGCGCCTTGATGCCGAGGAAAAGACCGCCGGCGGCATCATCATCCCCGATACCGCCAAGGAAAAGCCGATGCAGGGCGAAGTCGTCGCCGTCGGTTCGGGCGCGCGCGGCGAGGACGGCAAGATCGTCGCCCTCGACGTCAAGGCGGGCGACCGCATCCTGTTCGGCAAATGGTCGGGCACCGAAGTCAAGATCGACGGTCAGGAACTGTTGATCATGAAGGAATCGGACATTCTCGGCATTCTCGCCTAACAATTTAAGGAATTACGCACAATGGCTGCCAAGGAAGTCAAATTCTCCACCGACGCCCGCGCGCGGATGCTGCGCGGCGTGGATATCCTCGCCGACGCGGTGAAGGTCACCCTGGGTCCCAAGGGCCGCAACGTCGTCATCGAAAAGAGCTTCGGCGCTCCCCGGATCACCAAGGACGGCGTCACCGTCGCCAAGGAAATCGAGCTGTCCGACCGCTTCGAGAACATGGGCGCCCAGATGGTGCGCGAAGTGGCCAGCAAGACCGCCGATCTGGCGGGCGACGGCACCACCACCGCCACCGTTCTGGCCCAGGCC
>CAIULK010000117.1 GCA_903899885.1 uncultured Rhodospirillaceae bacterium | reverse complement strand
CAAACAAGCAGATAAGTACCAGGCCCGCGCCTAAAAGCCGCGGGATCTTGAACCTGACGCCGAGGAAACCCTCAGCGCCGGAAGGTGGTACTTCGTTTGTCGTACCAGGAGATGGTCTCGACCATTTTCAGGCCAATCCCCTGGGTGGAAGACAGATCGGTGAGGTCTGACGTCACGCGCATGGTTCCTACGTTCATAGCTTGATCCTCCAAGCACCTAGGGCCGTTTAACCCCATTGCACCCAGAAGACGCCTTGGACGTCGTTGCCAAAACCGAACCCGGCGGCACGTGCGCTGTACGTCTGGGACACGCTTAATACTCTTTTTTTCACGGATGAAAAGAGAAAATTTTAGGTCTGTTTCACGACGGGCTAACACCGTTGAAAGTACTGGATAAATCGCTGAATTTTCCGGCCTGCCCGGCGACGGCCACCGGGGTTTCGCGGCAATGGAATGCATCGGTGTCGCGGCCACGGAGTTTCCCGCCGGGGAGTAACGCAACGGCCTTTTGCGAGAGGCCCTTCTCGGTCATTCGGTTTATGGGTAGACGACCTAAATCAACCCCGCCAGCGGCGACGACGGATCGGCGTAAGACTTCCGCGGCATCCTGCCCGCCAGATACGACAGCCGCCCGGCCTCGACCGCCAGCTTCATCGCGCGCGCCATGCGGATCGGGTCCTTGGCGTGGGCGATCGCGGTATTCAGCAACACGCCGTCGCAGCCCAATTCCATCGCCACCGCCGCATCCGACGCAGCCCCCACCCCGGCATCGACCAGCACCGGCACCGACACGCTTTCCTTGATCAGGCGGATGGTCACCGGGTTCAAAATCCCCAGGCCCGAGCCGATCAGCGAACCCAAGGGCATGATCGCCACGCAGCCCATATCCTCCAGCCGTTTTGCGGCAATCGGATCGTCGGCGCAATAGACCATCACCTCGAAGCCGTCCTTGATCAGGGCTTCGGCGGCCAGCAGGGTTTCCGACATATTAGGATACAGGGTCTTCTGGTCACCCAGCACCTCAAGCTTCACCAAATTCCACCCCCCCGCCTCGCGCGCCAGCCGCAGGGTGCGGACCGCATCGTCGGCGGTGAAACAGCCCGCCGTGTTGGGCAGGTAGGTGTATTTCTTGGGAGCGACGTAATCGACCAGCATCGGCTGGCTGGGGTCGGACAGATTGACCCGGCGCACCGCGACGGTAACGATCTCGGCGCCCGACGCCTCGATCGCCCGGGCGGTTTCCTCGAAATCCTTGTATTTGCCGGTGCCGACCAACAGGCGCGATGTGAAGCGCCGCCCGGCCACGGTGAAGCCATCATCCGCCTCGCCGCCGCCGATGAAGTGCACGATTTCCAACCGGTCGTCCTCGCCCAGATCGGTTTGGCCATAGGCCGATTTCGGCACGATCTCGAGATTGCGTTCGACCGCCACCTTGCGTTCATCCAGCCCAAGCTGGCCCAGCAGCGCCAACACGGTGACCGGGGCGGCAAGCTCGCGCGCCTCGCCGTTGAGCACGATCCGCATGCGTCACATCCTTAAAAAGCAAATCCGCGTTCATAATGGGGTGGGCAGGCACGGGATGCAAGACGACAACATGTCGTAGGCCCAAGGTTTGCGTTGCGCCGCCGGTTGATGATGCGTATAAGCGAGCCCATGGGTAACCACACTGTCCTGATCGTCAACGGCCCCAACCTCAACCTGCTCGGCACCCGCCAGCCCGAGGTTTACGGCCGTGAAACGCTGGCCGACATCGAATCCCTGTGCCGCGCGCATGGGGCGGCGCTGGGGCTTTCGGTGGACTTCGTGCAATCCAATCACGAAGGCGTGTTGATCGACCATATCCACGGGGCGCGCGGCCGCTGCGCCGGGTTGATCGTCAATGCCGGGGCTTATACCCATACCTCGATCGCCCTGCTCGACGCGCTGCTGTCGGTCGATCTGCCGGTGGTCGAGGTTCACCTGTCCAACATTCATCGTCGGGACGAATTCCGCCATCATTCGTTCATAGCGAAGGCGGCCCGGGGGATGATCTGCGGCTTTGGCGGCCACGGATATCGCTTGGCGCTCGACGCGCTGGTCAACATCATCGGGGAAACATGATGCCCAACAAACCCGTCAACGATCTGGTTCGCTCGCTCGCCCAGTTGCTGAACAAAAACGATCTGTCCGAGATCGAGTACGAAAGCGACGGCGTGCGCATCCGGGTCGCCCGGCAGGCCGCCCCGGTCACCGTTCACCAGGGCTACCCGGCGGCGCCTTCGATGCCCGCCACGGTGGCGCCGGTTCCGGCCGCCCAACTGGCCGAGGTCGCCCCCCCGGTCGACGATCCCGCCAAGCATCCGGGCGTGGTCACCTCGCCGATGGTTGGCGTGACCTATATGTCGCCCGATCCCGCTTCACCCCGCTTCATCGAGGTCGGCGCCACCGTTTCGGAAGGCCAAACCCTGATGCTGATCGAGGCGATGAAAACCTACAACCCGATCCGCGCGCCGCGCGGCGGCAAGGTGGTGCGGATCCTGGTCAGCGACGGTCAGCCGGTGGAATTCGGCGAGCCGCTGGTCATCGTCGAGTAGATGGCGATGCAATTCGAAAAGGTCCTCATCGCCAACCGGGGCGAAATCGCGCTTCGCATCCACCGCGCCTGCCGCGAGATGGGAATCCGCACGGTCGCCGTTCACTCGACCGCCGACAACGACGCCATGCATGTCCGCCTGGCGGACGAGGCGGTGTGCATCGGCCCGCCCTCGGCCAAGGAATCGTACCTGAACAAGGCGGCGATCCTGTCGGCCGCCACCATCACCGGGGCCGACGCCATCCACCCCGGTTACGGCTTCTTGTCGGAAAACGCCGACTTCGCCGAAATGGTCGAGGATCACGGCTTCACCTTCATCGGTCCCACCCCGGAACATATCCGCATGATGGGCGACAAGATCACCGCCAAGCAGGCGGCCTTGTCGGTCGGCCTGCCCTGCGTGCCGGGGTCGGAAGGCGCCATCGTGTCGGAAGAACACGCGCTATCGACCGCCGCCGATATCGGCTATCCGGTGCTGATCAAGGCCACCGCCGGCGGCGGCGGCAAGGGCATGAAGGTGGCGCGCAACGCCGACGAGCTTCGCGAAGCCTGGAGCATGGCCCGCAACGAGGCGCAGGCGGCCTTCGGCAACCCCGATGTGTATATGGAGAAATATCTCCAAAAGCCGCGCCATATCGAGATGCAGATTCTGGCCGACAATTTCGGCAATGTCGTGCATCTGGGCGAACGCGATTGCTCGCTGCAACGCCGCCACCAGAAGGTGCTGGAAGAGGCGCCGTCCCCGGCCCTCAACGCCCAGCAGCGCGAGCAGATCGGCCGCACCGCCAGCCAAGCCATCCACAAGCTGGGCTACCGCAACGCCGGCACCATCGAATTCCTGTTCGAGGATGGGCATTTCTATTTCATCGAGATGAACACCCGCTTGCAGGTCGAACATCCGATCACCGAGGGCATCACCGGCATCGATCTGGTGCGCGAGCAGATCCGCATCGCCCAAGGCGCGCCCTTGGGGTACACCCAAGACGACGTCAAGTTCCAGGGCCACGCGATCGAATGCCGCGTCAATGCCGAGGACCCGGAGACCTTCATCCCCTCGCCCGGCCGCATCGGCGATTACCACGCCCCCGGCGGTTTGGGGGTGCGGGTCGATTCGGCGCTGTATGCCGGGTACCGCATTCCGCCCAATTACGACAGCATGATCGCCAAGCTGATCGTTACCGGCAACACCCGCAACGAGGCGCTGATGCGCCTGAAACGGGCCTTGGGCGAATATGTCATCGGCGGCGTGAAAACCACCCTGCCGCTGCATCTGCGCCTGATTCAGGAACAGGATTTCGTCAACGGCGATTACGACATCCACTGGCTGGAAAAGCTGGTGGCGGGGAAGAATTAGGGGTTTCCGGGGGCGGGAGCGTTCATCCCGCCAAGGGACGATCGACCGTGGCGTGCAGCCGCAGCCCGAGGGCGTGGACGACCTTCAACACGGTGGCGAATTCGGGGTTGCCCTCGGGCGATAGGGCCTTGTACAGGCTTTCGCGGCCCAGCCCGGTTTGCCGGGCGATCTCGGTCATTCCCCGCGCGCGGGCGATATCCCCCAGGGCGGCGGCGACCAGCGCCGGGTCGCCCTCCTCCAGGGCCGCTTCCAGATAGGCCACGATGTCCTCGTCGGTACCGAGATATTCGGTGACGTCCCACGGGCGGGTGTGAAGCTTGGTCATCATCGGGTCCTAGAGTTGCCGTGCCGTTTCGATTGCCGTCCGGATATCGCGCTCTTGGGTACGTTTGTCGCCGCCGCCGAGAAGGACAACCACGGTGTCGCCCTGGCGGACAAAATAAACGCGGTAGCCGGGGCCATGGTCGATCCGCATTTCGCTGACGCCGTCACCGACCGGTTTTACGTCGCCGGGATTTCCTAGCGACAAGCGCCGAATCCGGGTGTTGATCCGCGCCCGCGCCTGACAGTCGCGCAGTCGGCCGAACCAATGGGCGTAAATGTCGGTCTGACGGACCTCAATCATAGGGACGATTGTAGGCCATGGGATACGATTGTGCAAGGGGCGCCGACGCTTGGCAGGTTGCAGACATACCCGTACTCCCGTTCACGTCGGTGATGCCCGTTAGCGCCCTCGTTTCGTCAGTCGTGTCAGCGTATCCGGGGCAAACTTGTGGAAACGCTCGCCGTCATCATAGTAGCTCTTGCCGCTACGCCGCAGACAACTCACCGACCACGGTTCAAACATTGTGGTCACGAGGAATACCTCATCCGGGCGATCATCCCGTCCATTTTCTGCCAAAGCCATAGTGTCGGCGACAAGCTGATGATTGGTCTGAAAATCGTTTTCCTCCAGTACCAGGACGCTCCGCGCATTGTCGGAGCGCTTCCAGTTGGCTAGCTTGGGGAACTTGTCTTGGCAAACTTTCTGCGCGCGGATGAGCCGCGCGGGTTCAAGGTCGTCGCGACCACCGGAATAATGTTGGTTGAGCCAAAACCGGGTGCTGAGCGGGCTGGCCTGAGGAACGGCCCAGCGGTGCAGCGAGACATTGAAGGGGATACCCTGGACGGTTTCCCCCAGAGGAGGGTGGGAATATCCGCTGCCATACTGGGCCAAGGGAAACGTGGCCGCGTTCGCATTGATCCATAGGATCAGCATGGCGCGAACCTGGGTGGCCGCTTTGTGCGTAAGTTCGACCGTGGCTGTGACCGGGGAGCTCACCATCCATCAGTTTGATGAATGGGGTATTGACGGCCTGAATCTGCGTGTGATTCAAGGAGTCCGCGTTTCCGCAAGCGTGGAGTCCGGCTGTGGTGTCGTCGAATGGTGT
>CAIULK010000116.1 GCA_903899885.1 uncultured Rhodospirillaceae bacterium | reverse complement strand
GGCCAAGCAAACCGGAGGTTTGCGCCCGGCGAGGGACATATAAAAGGGCTAGAGCGTGATGCAACCTAATTGCATCACGCTCTAGTTCTTGAGCATCGCCTCGACCAGCATCGGCACATTGTGCTGGAACATCTGGATATAGCTGGCGGCGGGGCCGTTTTCGGCCGACAGCGCATCCACATACAAGGTGCCGCCAACCACCGCGCCGCTTTCGCGCGCTAGCTCCTCGACCAAACGGGGATCGCTCATGTTCTCCAGGAAAATCGCCTTCACATGGGTTTGGCGCACTTGGCGAATCAGCTTGCCCAGTTCGGCGGGTTTGGCTTCCGCCTCGGTGCTGATGCCTTGTGGGGCCAGAAAGGTCACCCCATAAGCGCGTCCGAAATAGCCGAAGGCGTCGTGCGAGGTGATCACCCGCCGCTTCTCGGCCGGAATCAGGGCGATTTGGGCGCGGACCCAGCGGTCCAGATCGGCGAGCGCCGCCAAATAGCTTTCGGTCCGGGCGCGAAAATAGTCGCCGTCCTCGGGATCGGCCGCGACGAGGCCGTCGGCGATATTGGCGCCGTAGGTGATGCCGTTCGCCACATCCTGCCAGCCGTGGGGATCGGTAACCGTCTTCCGGTCCTCGACCATCGCGCGGGTTTTGATGCCCTTCGAGGCGACCACCACCGGCGCCTTGGTCGAGGAGGCCTTGATCAACCGTTCGATCCACCCTTCCATATGCAGGCCGTTGATGACGACCAGATCGGCCGCCGCCATGGTGCGCACGTCGTTCGGGGTGGGTTCATAAACATGCGCGTCGCCTTCCGGCCCGACCAGGGTGGTCACCACCACATGCTCGCCGCCGATCTGGCGGACAAGGTCGCCGAGAATGGTGAACGAGGCCACCACATGCAGGGTTTTGGCCTGGGCCGATCCGGCCGCGAGGACAAAAAAGGCCAGAACGGCAAGGCGTTTGATCATGGCGGTCCTATCCCTTGAGGTGCGAGTGGGCGGGGCGGCGGCGGATCAAGCCGCCTTGCGGCCCGATGATCACCGAGAGCAGATGAATAAATCCGGCGCTCAGCACGATCGCCGGACCCGACGGCAGGTCGGCGTGATACGAAATCACCAGCCCGGCATAGCCCGACAGGGCGGCGAAGCCGACCGCCGTTAGGATCAACCCCGGAACCTCGCGCGCCCAAAACCGGGCGGCGGTGGCGGGCAGCATCATCAGGCCGACCGCCATCAAGGTACCCAGCGCCTGAAACCCGGCGACCATGTCGAGCACCACCAAAACCAGAAAGACCAAATGCCAAACCGCGCCGCGCCCGCCCACCGCCTTCATGAAAACGGGATCGAAACATTCACAGATCAAGGCGCGGTAAATCGCCGCGAAGGCGGCAAGGCTGACGCTGGCGATCAAGGTGACCAAAATCAGCGAGGCATCATCGACCGCCAGAATGCTGCCGAACAGCACATGCATCAAATCGACCTGACTGCCGCGCAAGGAGACGATCATCACCCCGGCGGCCAGGGAAATCAGGAAAAAGGCCGCCAGGCTGGCGTCCTCCTTCAGCCGGGTGAAGCGGCTGACCGCCCCGGCCAGCAAGGCCACCGCCAATCCGGTGATGAAGCCGCCCAAACTCATCGCGGGCAGCGACAACCCGGCCAGCACGAAGCCGACCGCCGCCCCCGGCAAGACCGCGTGCGACATGGTGTCGCCGATCAGGCTCATCCTTCGCAGCACCAGGAACACCCCCACCGGGCCGGACCCGGCGGCCAGCGCCAGACAGGCGACCAAGGCGCGCCGCATGAATCCGAATTCCAGGAAGGGGGTTACCAGCAGATCGGCGGGGGTCATGGCGTGGTCCGTTCGCAAACAGCCGCGTCTTGATCCCAGGCCTCGCTCATCGCCCGGCCGCGTTCGATGGTGGCGGCGGTCAGCACCTCGGCGGTCGGGCCCCAGGCGATCATTTCGCGGGCGAGCATCAGCGAGCGGGGGAAATTCGTGCGGACCTGCTGGAAATCATGCAAGACGGCGATGACCAAACGGCCCTGGGCGTGCCAGTCGAGAATCAGCGTCAGCAAATCGGCGGTGGTTCGGGCATCGACGGCGGCGAAAGGTTCGTCGAGCAGGATCACCCGGCAATCGGCCACCCAGGTGCGGGCGAACAAAACCCGTTGGCGCTGGCCGATGCTGAGCGAACCGATCGGCCGGTCCTCGAACCCGGCCAGTCCGACCCCGGCCAAGGCCCGGCGAACCTGCTCCAAATCATCCGGCGACGCCGCTCCGAAGGCGCCGTTCCGCCGCCAATGGCCCATCAGCACGACGTCGCGCACCGAAATCGGAAAATCGCAGTCGATCTCGGCCGCTTGCGGAAGATAGGCGATATCGTCGGGCGAAACACCGTGACGAAGAACCCGGCCCGACAAGGGGCGCAGCAACCCCATCAGCGCCTTGAGCAACGTGCTTTTTCCGCCACCGTTGGGCCCGACCACCGCCGTTAACGTTCCGGCGTCGAAACATCCAGAAAGATGATGGACGGCGGGGTGACGGTCATAGCCCAAGGTCACATCGTCGAGGCAAAGCCGAGGGCCGGTCATGAGGCGGCGCCCCACCAGCCCAGCGCCCAACCGGCCGCCAGCCACAGCAG
>CAIULK010000115.1 GCA_903899885.1 uncultured Rhodospirillaceae bacterium | reverse complement strand
GAACAGCTCCTGCACCCGCACGAAATCGGCCTTTTTCACCCACTTAGCGACGAATTCATCACATTCGGCCTTGTTGGTCTCGTGCAGGGTGAAGGAAACCCCGATGCGGGGCAGATCCTTTTCGCCACGGGCCGCGATCATGTCGTCGAACGCGCGGCAAATACGGTCCAGCTTGTCGATGCCGCGCACCAAACGCAGGGTTTCCGGCGTGACCGCGTCAATGCTGATGGTGACGCAGTCGATTTGAACATCAACCAAAAAGCGGGCCATGTCCTTGGTCAGAAGCAACCCGTTGGTGTTCACGGTCACGGCCATTCCACGATCCTTCATGGCGCGCACGGCGGGCCGGAAGTCGCGGGCCAGCAACGGCTCGCTCCACAGCAACGGCTGGATCAGCGGTTTTTTCTCGGCCTTGGCCAATTCATCCAGAATCTCAATCACCTTGCCGAACGGCATGGAGCGCCCGACAAAGTCGGCGAAGCGCGGATCGTTCGCCTTGCCGTGAACCTGACAGTCTGGGCATTTGAGGTTGCAATCCGAGCGCAAATCCATCAATACGCGCAACGGGACGTCGGGCAACTCGGGCATGGGAACGCGCGGCCTTAAAGTCAAAGAGGGTCCAGGGTAGCGCAAAATCGTTAATGTTTCCCATGATAGGCTGTGAACACCTTCAAATCGGCGGATCGAGGCACCTCATGAAATTGTTGGTCACCGGTGGATGCGGCTACAAGGGAACCGTGCTGATCCCCAAGCTGCTGGCGCGCGGCCACGATGTGGTTGCCCTGGATACGATGTGGTTCGGCAACTTCCTGGCCCCGCATCCCCGCCTGACGGTGATCGAGGGCGACGTCCGTGATACCGACAAAATCGACCTGGACGGGGTAACCGCGATCATTCATCTGTCGTCGGTCGCCAACGATCCGTGCGGCGACCTTGATCCGAAACTGACCTGGGAAATCAGCGCGCTGGCCACCATGCAACTGGCCGACAAGGCGGTGCGCCATGGGGTCGAGCGGTTCTTGTACGCCTCGTCGGGCAGCGTGTACGGCATCAAGGATGAACCGCACGTCACCGAGGATCTCGAACTCAAGCCGATCTCGGAATACAACAAGACCAAGATGGTCGCGGAAAGGGTATTGCTGTCGTACGGCGACAAGATGGTGGTGCAGATGGTCCGGCCGGCCACGGTCTGCGGCTATTCGCCGCGCATGCGGCTGGATGTGTCGGTCAACCTGTTGACCATGCAGGCCCTGGCCAAGGGCGAAATCACGGTGCTGGGCGGCAAGCAGACCCGGCCCAACATCCATATCGACGACATCACCGATGTTTACCTGCATTTCCTGGATAACCCCCAGGTTCAGGGCATCTACAATGCCGGGTTCGAGAATCTGTCGATCATGGAGATCGCCGAACGGATCGCGGCCCGCGTCGGCGCCAAGATCACGGTCAAGGAGTCGAACGATCCGCGCTCGTACCGCGTCAATTCCGACAAACTGCTGGCCACCGGCTTTAAACCGAGGAAAACCGTCAACGACGCGATCGGTGAAATTTGCGATGTGGTCAAATCGGGCGTGTTGAAAGACGAGGATCGCTATTACAATCTGCGCTGGATGCAGAAGATGATGGGAAGGTCATGAAAATAGCGGTCATCGGCAGCAATTCGTTTTCGGGCGCCAGTTTCGTTGATCATGCCCTGGCCCAGGGCGCCGAGGTGGTGGGGTTCAGCCGCTCGGCCGAACCGCACCGCTGCTTCCTGCCCTATCGCTGGTCGGGCCGCGACGGCCGTTTTCGCTTTTATCCCTATGACCTGAACCATCACCAAGACGAGATGCTGCGGGTGATCGAGCAGGAGCGGATCGCCTATGTCGTCAATTTCGCCGCGCAAAGCATGGTCGGCGAAAGCTGGGCGAACCCGGAACATTGGTTTCAGACCAACGTGGTGGCGACCATCCGCCTGCACGACCGGCTGCGCCGCTTCGATTTTCTAACCCGCTACGTCCATATCACGACGCCCGAGGTCTATGGCAACACCGAGGGCTTCATCGACGAGAACACCCCCTTCAACCCGTCCACCCCCTATGCGGTGTCGCGGGCCGCCGCCGATATGAGCTTGAAGACCTTCTTCGACACCTACGGTTTTCCGGTGGTGTTTACCCGCGCGGCCAACGTCTATGGCCCCGGACAGCAGTTGTACCGCATCATCCCGCGCACGATCCTGTTCTTGAAGACCGGCCGCAAGCTGCAACTGCACGGCGGCGGGCAATCGCGCCGCTCGTTCATCCATATCCACGATGTCGCCGCCGCGACCTGGGCGGTGATGACGGGTGGCGTGAACGGCCAGACCTATCACATCTCGACCAACGAGATCGTCACCATCCGCGCCTTGGTCGAGCGGCTGTGCGCGATGGTCGGTGTTCCCTTCGAAAGCGGGGTCGAGATCGCGGGCGAGCGCCTGGGCAAGGACGCCGCCTATATGCTGGACAGCCGTAAGATCCGGGAATCCCTGGGCTGGTCCGACACGATCGGATTGGATCAGGGGCTGTACGATTGCCTCGCCTGGGTCGATGCCAATTTCGACGATCTGCTCGCCCAACCCGCCGACTATATCCACA
The DNA here is from genome assembly GCA_903899885.1 of uncultured Rhodospirillaceae bacterium. Classification (GTDB taxonomy): domain Bacteria; phylum Pseudomonadota; class Alphaproteobacteria; order Rhodospirillales; family Magnetospirillaceae; genus CAIULK01. The sequence continues at coordinate 5,980 of CAIULK010000115.1, read as the reverse complement.
AGCCATGAGCGACATCGACCTCGACGGCACCGCGCGGCTGATCCGTTCCCGGATCATCGAAACCTCGCACGCCAGCGGCATGCCGCATTTGGGTTCGTGCCTGTCCTTGGTCGATATTCTGGTTGCCGCCTATTTCAAGGTTCTGCGCATCGATCCGGCCCACCCCCTTGATCCCAACCGCGACCGTTTCATCCTGAGCAAGGGGCACGGCGCCCCTGCCTTGTATCAAATCCTGGCGCTGCGCGGTTTCTTCAACACGGCGATGCTGGACAATTATGGCGCCGACGGTTCCTTGTTCGGCGAACATCCCTGCACCCCCGATTTGTTGCCCGGAATCGAGGCCGCCACCGGATCGTTGGGCCACGGGCTGCCGATCGCGCTGGGCATGGCCTTGGCCGGGCGCATTCAGAAACGTGCCTACCGGGTGATGGCGGTGCTGGGCGACGGCGAGTGCAACGAAGGCTCGGTGTGGGAGGCCGCGATGGTCGCCGCGGCGCAGTGCCTGGACCGTGTGATGGTGATCGTCGATGCCAACGGCTGGCAGGCCACCGACCGCAGCGCCTCGATTACCGGTGGCGCCTCGCTGGCGGCGAAATTCCGGGCGTTCGGCTGGGACGCCCGCGACATCGACGGCCATGATTCCCGTGCCTTGGTCGCGCTGATGAGCGCGCCGCCCTCGGGCCGTCCGGTGGCGCTGATCGCCCACACGGTCAAGGGCAAGGGGGTGTCGTTCATGGAGGACGACAACAACTGGCACTACCGCAGTCCCCCCGCCCAAGAAGTCGCCGCCGCGCAAGCCGAGCTGGGGGTGCTGTGAGAAACGCCTTCGCCGACGAAATTACAAAATTGGGCCACGAAGACCAACGAATCGTGTTGCTGTCGGGCGACATCGGTAACCGCCTGTTCGACACGTTCAAGGCCGCCGCCCCCGGCCGTTTCATCAACGCCGGAATCGCCGAAGCCAACATGATGGGAATGGCGGCGGGTTTGGCCCTAAGCGGCCTGCGGCCGGTGGTTTACACCATCACCCCCTTCGCCACCACCCGCTGCCTGGAACAGATCAAGATCGACATCTGTTATCACCGGGTGCCGGTGATCATCGTCGGCACCGGATCAGGGCTATCCTATGGCGAGTTGGGGCCGACCCATCATTCGTGCGAGGACATCGCCATCCTGCGCGCTATGCCCGAGATGACCGTGGTCTGCCCCGCCGACGGCGTCGAGCTGCGGGCCGCGCTCAACGCCGCCTTGGCCCAGGACAAACCGGTGTATTTGCGCATCGGCAAAAAGGGCGAGCCGGATCTGCATGCCAGCCTGCCCGATTTCCAGCTAGGCAAGATGATCACGATGCAGGGCGGCGCCGATCTGTGTCTGATCGCCACCGGCAACATGGTGGCCAGCGCGCTGGAAACGGCGAAATTTCTGGCCGAACGCGGCCTGACCGCCCGCGTCGAAAGCATGCCGACCGTCAAACCGCTCGACGAAGCCCGGCTGGGCGATTTGTTCGCCCGCTTCCCCCTGATCGCGGTGGCCGAGGAACACGGCCCGATCGGCGGCCTGTTCGGGGCGATCGCCGAATGGGGCGCCGGACGGCCCGGCACCCGCTTGTTGCGGCTGTCGGCCCCCGATGCCTTTCCCCATTTCGTCGGCAGCCAAGAATGGCTGCGTGAACAGGCCGGACTGACCCCGCCGCAGATGGCCAGGGCGATCGAGGATGCGTTGGTTCAGACCCGGCTGCGCAAGGCCCCATGAAGATCGGCCTGGATTTCGACAATACCATCGTCGGTTACGATTCCCTGTTCGCCCGGGTGGCGATCGAGGGCGGCTTGGTGCCGCCCCAGACCCCGCCCTCGAAACTGGCGGTACGCGATCACTTGCGCCAAACCGGGCGCGAACCGGTGTGGACCGAGTTGCAAGGCGTCGTTTACGGCGCGAGGATGATGGAGGCCGAGGCCTTCCCCGGCGTGTTGGACTTCATGGCCTGGGCGCGCGGCCACGGCATTGCCCTGTCGATCGTCAGCCATCGCACCCGCCAGCCCTTTCTGGGGCCACCCTTCGATCTGCACCAAGCCGCGCGTGATTGGACGGCGCGGTTCCTGACCAATGCCGTGATCCCCGATGAACGGATCTTCTTTGAAACCACCAAGGACGCCAAACTGGCCCGCATCGCGGAAGGCGGCTTCGATTATTTCCTCGACGATCTGCCCGAGATTCTGACCGCCCCCGGTTTTCCCGCCGCCACCACGCCGCTGCTGTTCGGCGCCGCGCAAGCGCCCGCCGGGATGATCCGTCTGGCCGATTGGGACGAGGTGCGGGCCTTCGTCGCCGCCCGATGCTGACGGACGCGGTCGCCCGCCTGTGGGGCGAGACGCCCCAAAAACTGACGCCGTGCGCCGCCAGCGGCAACAACCAAGTGTTCATCGCCGAGGACCGCGACGGCAACCGCGTCATCGTCAAACGGTATTTCCCGTTGCAGCCGGACGAGCGCGACCGCCTCGACGCCGAATGCCGCTTCTTGCGGCACGCCGCCGCCACCGGCCGCGTGCCGCGTCTGCTGGGCCGCGACGATATTGCCCGCATCGCCCTGCACGAATGGATCGACGGCGAAAAAGCCGCGCCCGACGCCGAGGCGCTGGAACAAGCCGCCGATTTCATCACCGCGCTCAACCTCCCCCGGCCCGATCCCCGATCTGCCCGACGCCGCCGAGGCCGCCTTCACCACCCTCGGACATCTGCGGGTGGTTGAACACCGCCTCGCCCGCCTAAGCGCCGTCACCGCCCCCAACGCCCGCGCCTTGATCCGCGATTTGACCGCTGTTTGGGCCCGGTTGACGCAGCATCTGGACGGTGCGTCGCAAGGACGGCGCGTGGTCTCGCCCTCGGATTTCGGCTTTCATAACGCGCTTTTGCGGCCCGACGGCCGCTGGGTTTTTTTCGATTTCGAATATGGCGGTTGGGACGATATCGCCAAGCTGGTCAACGACGTTTTCCTGCAACCGGCGGTGCCGGTGCCGTTCGACCTGTTCGAACCGTTTCTAGACCGTGTCATCGGCAACGACCCCACCGAGCGGCGGCGGATTTCGTTGCTGCGGCCGGTTTTTGCCGTAAAATGGTGCTGCATTATGTTGAATCCGTTTCTTCCCGACACAGCGGCGCGCGGTGCCTTCGCCGATCCCGGCACGGATGCGGCCACGCGGCGGACCACCCAACTCGAAAAGGCGCGCGCCGCCTTTCAACGGCTGACGGAGATGATTTGAATGGCCTATGTCGACTTCCTCTCGGTCATCCACAAGGCGACCACGCGCGACTATCTGGCCCGCGTCAACGACCCCGAGATGCCCAAGGCCAAGGCCGCCAAACTGGCCAAGCAATGGGGCTTCGATTATTGGGACGGCGACCGGCGGATCAATTACGGCGGCTACCGCTATGACGGCCGTTGGGCCAAGGTGGCCAAGGCGATGGCCGACCACTACGGCATCAAGGCCGGGGACCGCATCTTGGATGTCGGCTGCGGCAAGGGCTTCTTGATGTACGACTTCACCCAGGTGGTGCCGGGGGTCGAGGTATTTGGCATTGATATTTCGCAGTACGCGATCGACAACGCCAAGGACGAGATCAAGGACCGCGTGCAGGTCTGCTCGGCCGCCACGTTGCCGTTCGAAGACGCCTCCTTCGATTTCGTCTATTCCATAAACACCCTGCATAATCTGCACAACTACCAGCTCGACCCGGCGCTGCGCGAGATGCAACGGGTCGGCCGCAAGCACCGTTACCTGTGCGTCGAGTCGTACCGGACCGAGGAGGAAAAGGCCAATCTGCTGTATTGGCAGGTGACCTGCGAGGCCTTCAACACCCCCGAAGCCTGGGAATGGTGGTTCAAGACCACCGGCTACCAGGGCGACCATTCCTTCATCTATTTCGAGTAGGCGCATGATCACGAAAGCGGCGATCCTGGTCGAGCAGCGCCAGCCCCTGGTGGTGGCGGAAATCGAAATGCCGGATCATCTGGAAGCGGGCCAAGTGCTGGTCCGCGTCCGATGCAGCGGCATCTGCGGCTCGCAACTGGGCGAGATCGACGGCGCCAAGGGGCCGGACAAATTCCTGCCGCATCTGCTGGGACACGAGGGCGGCGGCGAGGTGCTGGCGGTCGGCCCCTCGGTGCGCCACGTCAAGCCGGGCGACAAGGTCGTGCTGCACTGGCGCAAGGGGCCGGGGATCGAGGCCGCCCCGCCCGCCTATCGCTGGAACGGGCAAAAGCTCAACGCCGGTTGGGTGACCACCTTCAACCAGCACGCCATCGTTTCGGAAAACCGCGTCACCCTGGTGCCCGCCGACACCGATCTGGAAATCGCCGCCTTGTTCGGCTGCGCGGTGACCACCGGGTTCGGGGTGGTGGTCAACAACGCGAAACTAACCATCGGTGAATCGGTGGTGGTGTTCGGAGCGGGCGGCGTCGGCCTGAACATCGTGCAAGCCGCCGCGATGGTCTCGGGCTTTCCGGTGATCGCGGTCGACCGGTTCGACAATCGCCTGGACTTGGCCCGCCAACTGGGCGCCACTCACACCATCAACGCAAGCGCCGTCGATGCGGAACTGGCGATCCGCGATATTTTGGGGCCGCAAGGCGCCGACGTCTTCATCGACAACACCGGCCTGCCCGCGATCATTCAGATGGGCTATGGCCTGACCAAACCGCAAGGCCGGGTGGTTCTGGTCGGCGTGCCGAAGAAGGGCGCGAATATCGAGATCCATTCGCTGCCGCTGCATTTCGGCAAAACCATCAGCGGCTCGCACGGCGGCGAGGCGGTGCCGGAACTGGATATCCCGCGTTACCTGACGCTGTACCGCGAGGGACGGCTGCGTCTGAAGGAACTGATTTCGGAACGCGTGCCGCTGGAGGGCATCAACGAGGCGATCGAGGGAATGCGCAGCGGACGGATCACCGGGCGGTGCATGATTGAGATGTGAGGGACACTACCGGGCTATATCGGAGGAGGGTCTCCTTGAACGAACGTTCGTCCGCCTGCCCATCCGATCCCAGCGCGATGTGCAGCGTACCGTCGCACCGCCTCGCGGCGAGAAGGCGGCTTTTCACCTGTACAAAACCTTGCGATTCGCATACCGCCAAAAGACATCGTTCGAAGGTGACGATGCTCGGCTTCAAACGCTCGAATTCCTCGGGAAATTTTTCCGCCATCGCCGCGACGAACCTTTTGTCGCCGGTTACCAGCGTGTTGTTTCGCCCGCAGGTCAAGGCGACGACGACGAGTTGAGCTTCACCTGCATCGACATGCTCGGTCGCGACCAGCCGGTTATGGAACTCCGTCGTCACCGCCGCCAGCACCCAGCCCTCGGGGATCACGGGAATTTCGGCCATCTTACGGAGACGATTACTCGTTTCCGCACGAAGGGCGTCGTCGATCGCCATACGGCGCAAGGCCGTTTTTGAACCAGACGCGGTCGCCGACGCAAGCCGGTACGGATGGCTCACGCGCAAGGCCTCAAGCGCGTTGTCCCAAAGATCTCAACAGGCCAATTTTATGAAAACGTCCTTGTCGAAGAAGGCGTGCCGTTCTTCCATCGGCCCCGCGCTTACAAGAGGCCGATGCGTTCAAGAAACTCGAAACCGTCATCCGACAAAGCCGCCAGATCGACATTTTCTTTCAGAACGGCCCGGCACAGGTCGGAAGCCGCGATATCCTGCCCGAGTTTTTTCAACGCGGCATTGCCCAACGGCCAAGGTTCCTTTCCGTTGATCGGCGTATTCTTCACCGCGTTGAGAATTAGAGCATCGAGCCTGAAAATTGAATCGGGGGATTCCCATTTGGGCTGATTTGTGATTCACCCTTCTTGGAGGTGAATCATGGCCAAAGGGTATTCGTCTGATCTTCGGGTGTCCCCTGGGCAATAGCACGCCTCTCTTGCTAGTTGGTGTGGCGTTGGACCCTGCGCTTGTCGAAGGGTCGAAGTATCAGGTTGT
>CAIULK010000114.1 GCA_903899885.1 uncultured Rhodospirillaceae bacterium | reverse complement strand
CGTCCTCGCCGACATAGCCGGCTTCGGTCAGGGTCGTGGCGTCCGCCATCGTGAACGGCACGTCGAGGATGCGCGCCAGCGTCTGCGCCAGCAGCGTCTTGCCCGAGCCGGTCGGCCCGATCAGCAGGATGTTCGACTTCGCCAATTCGACGTCACTATGTTTGGTGGCGTGGTTAAGGCGCTTGTAATGATTGTGCACCGCGACCGACAGCACGCGCTTGGCCTGCGGCTGGCCGATGACGTAGTCGTCGAGCACCTTGCAGATCTCGCGCGGCGTGGGAATGCCGTCCTTGCTCTTGACGAGCGCGGTCTTCGACTCCTCGCGGATGATGTCCATGCACAATTCGACGCATTCGTCGCAGATGAACACGGTCGGGCCCGCGATCAGTTTGCGGACCTCGTGCTGGCTCTTTCCGCAGAACGAACAGTAAAGCGTGCTTTTCGGATCGCCGCCTTGGGACTTGGTCATCGAAACTCCCTGCTGCGCTGACAGGGCAGCCCTGGGGCCGCCGTCGTTGCACAAGACCTAGATAGTGTGGGCCGCTCCGAAAGGGTCGGCCACAAGGCATTCAGCTTAGACCCACCTTGCGGCGGCAGACAACGAAAATCCTGCCGCCGTTCCAAGTGATGTCCTAGTCCTTGTCGGTTTCCTGCTCGGGCCGGTTGGCGACAACCTCGTCGATCAGGCCGAATTCCTTGGCTTCCTCGGCGGAGAGGAATTTGTCGCGTTCCATCGCGGTCTCGATCGCCGCCAGCGGCTGGCCGGTATGCTCGACATAGATGTTATTCAACCGCGCCCGCAGCGCCAGGATCTCGCGGGCGTGAATTTCGATGTCGGTGGCTTGGCCCTGGAAGCCGCCCGACGGCTGATGCACCATCACCCGCGCGTTGGGCAGGGCGTAACGCTTGCCCTTGGCGCCCGCCGCCAGCAGAAGCGAGCCCATCGACGCCGCCTGACCGATGCACACGGTCGAAACCGGCGGGCGGATATAGCGCATGGTGTCGTAGATCGCCAATCCGGCGGTCACCACGCCGCCCGGCGAGTTGATGTAGAACGAGATATCCTTGTTCGGATTCTCGGATTCGAGAAACAACAGCTGGGCGCAGATCAGGCTCGACACCTCGTCATAGACGGTGCCGGTCAAGAAGATGATGCGCTCCTTGAGCAGGCGCGAGTAGATGTCATACGACCGCTCGCCCCGATTGGTCTGTTCGACCACCATCGGGATCAGCGTGTTCATCGTGACGTCGATCGGATTCCGGTCGCGCATGCCTTACTCCGCCGTTTTCTTTTTGGTGGTCTTTTTCTTCGGCTTGGCTTCCGCGGCCGGTTCCTCGGCGTCGGCGGCCTGGGCCGGGGCGCCGGGTTCGGCGCGCAGGTCGGCGGCGGTCACCGGCTTGTCGGTCACCTGGGCCAGTTCCAGAATGAAATCGACGACCTTCTCCTCGAAGATCGGCGCGCGCAGCTGGTCAAGCGCCTGCGGGTTGGTGCGGTAGTACTGGAACACCATGTGTTCCTGGCCGGGATAGCGCCGCGCTTCCTCCATCATCGCCCGGTTCAGATCTTCCGGGTTGACGGTCAGATTGTTGCCGTGGGCGACTTCGGCCAGCAGCAGACCCAGGCGCACGCGGCGTTCGGCCAGGGCGCGGTATTCCGTGCGCAGCTGCTCGTCGCTTTTGTCCGCGTCCTCGGGGTCGGAACGGCCGGCGGCGCGGTCGTCCTCGACCTGCTTCCAGATCGCGTCGAATTCATGATCGGCCAGCGCGGCGGGCACCGGGAAATCGTGATTATCGGCCAACACGTCGAGCAGGGCGCGCTTCAGGCGGCCGCGCGACAGCTGGTCGAGATCCTGACCCAGGCGTTCGGCGATGGCGGCCTTCAGGGCGTCGAGTGTATCCAGGCCCAGCTTCTGGGCGAAGGCGTCGTCGAGCACCGGCGGGGTGACCGCGTGCACTTCCTTGACCTTGACCTCG
>CAIULK010000113.1 GCA_903899885.1 uncultured Rhodospirillaceae bacterium | reverse complement strand
GGCATGGACGGCTACGCGGTCTGCGCCGCCTTGAAGGCGGGGGCGAAAACCCGCGATATTCCTGTTATTTTCGTGACCTCGCTGAACAGCCCCGAGGATGAAACCCGCGCGCTGGAGGCGGGCGCGGTCGATTTCATCACCAAGCCGGTCAACGGGCCGGTGGTGCGCGCCCGCGTGCGCACGCATCTGACCTTGAAACGCCAAAGCGATCTGTTGCGCCAGATGAGTTTGACCGATGGCCTGACCGGGGTCGCCAACCGCCGCTGTTTCGATGAACTGCTGGACCGCGAATGGCGCCGCTGCGAACGCGCCGGTCTGCCGATCGCCCTGATGATCGCCGATGTCGATCACTTCAAATTGTTCAACGACACCTATGGTCACCAAGCGGGCGATACCTGTCTGACCGCCGTGGCCGAAGCGGTGAGCGCCTGCGTGCGCCGCCCGCCCGATATCGTCGCCCGCTACGGCGGCGAGGAATTCGCCGTGGTGCTGCCCCACGACACCGCCGAGGGCGCCAAGGCGGTGGCGGATCGTATGTTGGAGCGTGTGCGCGCCCTGGCCATTCCACATTCCGCATCGTCCTGCGCGCCGCATGTCACGGTCAGCCTGGGGCTTGCCGTCGCGACGCCCAGCCGCGATCTTTCCCCGGCCAGCCTGATCGCCGCCGCCGATGCCAAATTGTACGAAGCCAAGGCGGCGGGCCGGAACCGCTGGTGCGGCTAAAGCTATCCGAAAGGGCGATGGTGCGGGCGCCGCGAATGAGGTACAGTCGGGCCACGGATAAGACGTTCCTAAACATAAGGATTCCGTCATGAAAATCGCCGTCGCCAAGGAACGGCGCGCGGGCGAGGCGCGGGTTGCCGCGTCGCCCGACACCGTCAGGAAATTCATTCAATTGGGATTGGATGTGATCGTCGAGGCCGGGGCCGGTCACGGCGCCTCGCTGTCCGACGAGTCTTACCGCGAAGCCGGGGCGGAAATCGCCGCCGACGCGGGGCAATTGTTCGCCCAGGGCGACGTGATCTTGAAGGTCCAACGCCCGACCGAGGACGAGGCGGGCATGATCCGTCCGGGCCAAGTGGTGATCGGCGCGATGGCGGCCTTGGCCAACAAGGACGCGATGGCCGCCTTGGCGGCGCGCGGCGCCACCGTTTTCGCGATGGAACTGCTGCCCCGCATCACGCGCGCGCAAAGCATGGATATCTTGTCGTCGCAGGCCAATCTGGCGGGCTACAAGTCGGTTCTCGACGCCGCCCACGAATTCGGCCGCGCCATTCCGATGATGATGACGGCGGCGGGCACCATCGCCCCGGCCCGCTTCCTGATCTTGGGCGCCGGGGTGGCCGGCTTGCAGGCGATCGCCACCGCCAAACGTCTGGGCGGCGTGGTTTATGCCTTCGACGTTCGTCCGGCGGTCAAGGAACAGGTCGAATCCCTGGGCGGCAAGTTCGTCGAGGTCGATGCCGCCGCCAAGGACGCCGAGACCAAGGGCGGCTATGCCAAGGAAATGGACGACGAGTATAAGCAAAAGCAGGCCGCCAAAATCCACGAGACCTTGAAGAAAACCGACATCGCGATCTGCACGGCCTTGATTCCCGGCAAGCCCGCGCCGGTCCTGATCACCGAGGAGATGGTCAAGGACATGCGGCCCGGCTCGGTTATCGTCGATCTGGCGGTCGAGGCGGGCGGCAACTGCCCGATTTCCGAGTTCGATAAGGTCGTGGTCAAGCACGGGGTAACGCTGGTCGGGCACGGCAACGTGCCGTCGCGCTTGGCGCAAGACGCGTCGGCGCTCTACGCCAAGAACCTGCTGAACTTCGTGGCCGCGCAGGTCGATAAGGACAGCAAGACGCTCGCCTTCAATTGGGACGACGAGATCATCAAGGGCACCTGTGTCGCCCGCGACGGATCGTTGGTTCACCCCGGATTGGCCGGTTAGGAGAACGCGCATGAATCCCCAGGATTTCGTCGAGTCTTCGGCTAAATTGGCCGAACAGGCGCAGGCCTTGTCGATCAAGGCGACCGTTTTGGCGCAGCAGGCGCAGCAATTGGGCATGACCGAACACGCGCCCTTCATCTCGCTGTTCACGGTGTTCGTGCTGGCCTGCTTCGTCGGCTACTACGTGGTGTGGCGGGTCACACCCGCGCTGCATTCGCCCTTGATGGCGGTGACCAACGCGGTGTCGTCGGTGATCATCGTCGGCGCCTTGATCGCCGCCTCGACCGACATTCCGGTGTCCAAGCTGCTGGGCTTTCTGGCGGTAACGCTGGCCTCGGTGAACATCTTCGGCGGGTTCACGGTGACCCAGCGGATGCTGTCGATGTTCAAGAAAAAAGAAAAGTAGGGAGGCGGTCATGGTCGGAGAACTTGCTCAGTTCGCGTATCTCGTTGCCGCCGTCTGCTTCATCATGGCGCTGCGGGGTCTGTCGTCGCCCGAAACGGCGCGCACCGGCAATTTGTGGGGTGTCGGCGGCATGGCGCTGGCCATTCTGACCACGGTGATCAACCCGCATACCGCCTTTGCGATCATCGTGCTGGGAATCGCCATCGGCGGCGGCATCGGGTATGTGGTCGCCAAGCGCATTCAGATGACCGCGTTGCCGCAACTGGTGGCGGCGTTCCATTCGCTGGTCGGTTTGGCGGCGGTGTTCGTCGCGGGCTCGGCGCTGATGGCGCCCGGCGCCTATCACATCATGACGGCGGACGGCACCGGCATCCAGGTCTCCTCGGCGATCGAGATGAGCTTGGGCACCGCGATCGGCGCGATCACCTTCACCGGTTCGCTGGTCGCCTTCGCCAAGTTGCAAGGTCTGGTCAGCGGCAAGCCGTTGGTCTTTCCGATGCAGCACAAGCTGAACGCCTTGCTGGGCGTGGCGCTGGCCGTGCTGGTGGTGCTGTTCGCCGGATCGGGCGGTTCGGTGACCCTGTTTTTGGGCATCGCGGCCCTGTCGCTGGCCCTGGGCTTCTTGTTGATCCTGCCCATCGGCGGCGCCGACATGCCGGTGGTGGTGTCGATGCTGAACTCGTATTCGGGTTGGGCGGCGGCGGGCATCGGCTTCACGCTGGGCAATCCGCTGCTGATCGTTACCGGTGCCTTGGTCGGCTCGTCGGGCGCCATCCTCAGCTATATCATGTGCAAGGGGATGAACCGTTCGATCATCAACGTCATCCTGGGCGGCTTCGGCGGCGAGGTCGCGGGTCCCGCGCATGGGGCGGTGGGCGACCGCACGGTGCGGGCGGGCTCGGCCGACGACGCGGCCTTTATCATGAAGAACGCGCAAAAGGTGATCGTGGTGCCGGGTTACGGCATGGCGGTGGCCCAGGCTCAGCATGCGCTGCGCGAGATGGCCGATCTGCTGAAGAAAGAGGGCGTCGATGTGCGCTACGCCATCCATCCGGTGGCGGGCCGCATGCCCGGTCACATGAACGTGCTGCTGGCGGAAGCCAACGTCCCCTATGACGAGGTGTTCGAACTGGAAGCGATTAACCACGAGTTCGGCACCGCCGACGTGGCCTATGTGATCGGCGCCAACGACGTCACCAACCCGGCGGCCAAGACCGATCCGACCTCGGCGATTTACGGCATGCCGATCCTGGACGTGGAAAAGGCCAAGACGGTGCTGTTCGTCAAACGCTCGATGGCGTCGGGTTATGCCGGGGTCGATAACGAGTTGTTCTTCCGGCCCAATACGATGATGCTGTTCGGCGACGCCAAGAAGGTCACTGAGGAAATCGTCGGCGCGCTGAACGGGTAAGGGAAGAAGGCTGCGATGACCGCCATCACGTTCGATACGTTGAAGTTCGTGCACCGCCTGCGCGAGTCCGGCATCCCGGAAACTCAGGCGGAAGCCATCGCCGAGGCGTTCAAGGATGCCTCGGGCGGGGCCGAATTGGCGACCAAGGCCGATATTACCCGCTTGGAAACCGCGGTGCTGTTGCTGGAACAGCGCATGACGATCAAGCTGGGCGGCCTAATCGTTGTGGCGACCGGCCTGATGCTGGCCGCGATTTGCTATCTACCAGGTGGACATCCATGAAAATCAAAACACTGTTGGGATGCGTTCTGGCCGGGGTTCTGGCCGCCGGGTCGGCCTTCGCCGATGATCCGATCGTCATCAAGTTCAGCCATGTCGTGGCCCCCGACACGCCCAAGGGCAAGGGCGCCGAAATGTTCAAGAAGCTGGCCGAGGAACGCACGCACGGCCGCGTCAAGGTCGAGGTCTATCCCAACAGCCAGCTTTACAAGGACAAGGAAGAGATCGAGGCGCTGCAACTGGGCGCGGTGCAGATGCTGGCCCCGTCGCTGGCCAAGTTCGGGCCGTTGGGGGTCAAGGAATTCGAGCTGTTCGATCTGCCCTACATCTTCGGTGACAAGCGCGTGCTGCGCGCGGTGACCGACGGGCCGGTGGGCGTGGGCCTGTTCAAGAAGCTGCAAACCAAGGGCGTCACCGGTCTGGCCTTTTGGGACAACGGCTTCAAGGTGATGAGCGCCAACAAGCCCTTGCACACGCCCGATGATTTCCGGGGCCTGAAGATGCGGATCCAATCGTCGAAGGTGCTGGATGCCCAGATGCGGGCGCTGGGCGCGCTGCCGCAAGTGCTGGCCTTTTCGGAAGTCTATCAGGCGCTGCAAACCGGCGTCGTCGATGGCACGGAAAACCCGCCGTCGAACATGTACACCCAGAAAATGCACGAGGTGCAGAAGTACGCCACGCTGTCCTATCACGGCTATCTGGGCTACGCGGTGGTGGTCAATACCAAGTTCTGGGACGGCTTGCCCGCCGACATCCGCGCGGATCTGGAATCGGCGATGAAGGACGCGACGGCTTATACCAACGACATCGCGCAAAAGGAAAACGACGACGCCTTGGCGGCGATGAAGGCGTCGGGCAAAACCCAGATCATCGAATTGACGCAGGCCGAAAAGGACGCATGGCTGAAGGCCCTGCTGCCGGTCCACCGCGAGATGGAAGCGCGGATCGGCGCCGACAGCCTGCGCGAGGTCTACGACGAAGCGGCGAAATTCGGGTATAAGTTCTAGGCATGTTGCGCGTTCTCGATCGGATCGAGGAAATCCTGATCGCGGGCCTGATGGCGACGGCGACCTTGATCATTTTCGTCGCCGTTTTGCATCGTTACGCCACGACGGTGCCGTTCCTTTATGATTATGCACGGCGGGTCGATTTTTCCTGGGCGCAGGAGCTGTGCATCATTCTGTTCGTCTGGATGGCGAAGTTCGGTGCCGCTTACGGCGTGCGCACCGGCATCCATGTCGGCGTCGATGTGCTGGTCAACCGGCTGGGCGATGCGTGGCGCTCGCGGTTCATCGTCTTCAGTCTGTTGGCCGGGGCGCTGTTCACCGGTTCGATTTCCATTCTCGGCGGTCATTTCGTGTGGGAGAACGGCGCGCATTACGCGCTCGTCTCCATCCTCGGCTTGCCGCTGAACGGGTTGTACGAGGGGCCGACCACCCCCGATCTGGAATGGCCGACTTGGATCGTCTATTCGGCGATTCCGTTGGGGTCGGGGCTGATGTGCTTTCGTTTCCTGCAAGTCTGCGTGGGCTTTGTGCGCACCGGGCATCTGCCGCGTCACGATCACGCCCATGTCGAGGGCCTTAAAACCGCCGAGCCGCCCAACTGGTTCGCGATGGACGACAATCTGCATCCCAAGGATATCGACGGGGCCGCGCCATGAGCGCCGCCATTCTGTTCTGCCTGCTGACGGTGTTGATGCTGACCGGCATGCCGGTCTCGATCTCGCTGGGTCTGACGGTGCTGACCTTCATCGTCACCATGACCCATGTGCCGATGGAATCGGTGGCGCTGAAACTGGTCACCGGCATCGAGAAGTTCGAGATCATGGCGATCCCGTTCTTCATCCTGGCCGGGAATTTCCTGACTCACGGCGGCGTGGCGCGCCGGATGATCGCCTTTGCCGCCTCGATGGTGGGGCATTGGCACGGCGGCTTGGCCCTGGCGGGGATCATGGCCTGCGCGATGTTCGCGCTGGTCTGCGGCTCTAGCGTCGCCACCGTGGTGGCGATCGGGTCGATCGTGCTGCCCGCGATGATCGCGCACGGCTATCCGATGCGCTTCGGGGCCGGGGTGATCACGGTGGCGGGGTCGCTGGGTATCTTGATGCTGCCGTCGATTCCGAAGGTGATTTACGCGATTTCGACCGGCACCTCGATCGGCGCCCTGTTCGTGGCGGGCTTGCTGCCCGGTTTGCTGCTGACCGTGATGCTGTGCGGGGTGACCTGGTTCCTGGCGTGGCGGCGGGGTTATCCCCGCATGGTTCGCGCGGGCTGGCGGGCGCGCTTTCGGGCGTTCCGCGACAGCGTGTGGGGGCTGATGCTGGTGGTGATCATCATCGGCGGCATCTATTCCGGCATCTTCACCGCCACCGAGGCGGCGGCAATGAGCGCGGTCTATTCCTTCATCATCTCGGTGTTCGTCTACAAGGACATGGGAATGAAGGACGTGCCGAAGGTGCTGCTGACCTCGGCCGCGATGAGCGCGATGCTGCTGTATATCGTGACCAACGCCGTTTTGTTCTCGTTCGTGCTGACCAACGAGAACATCCCGCATGCCCTGGCCGAATGGATCTTGAGCAAGGATCTGGGGCCGATGGCGTTCCTGGGTGTGGTCAACATCCTGCTGTTGGTGGCCGGCAATTTCATGGAGCCGTCGTCGATCATCTTGATCATGGCGCCGGTTATCTACCCCGCCGCGATGCGCCTGGGCATTGATCCCGTGCATCTGGGCATCTTGATCGACGTCAACATGGAGGTCGGCCTGTGCCACCCGCCGGTGGGCTTGAATTTGTACGTGGCGTCGGGCATCGCCGGGATGGGCATCACCGAACTGACCAAGGCGGGATGCCGTGGCTGCTGACCATGCTGGTATTTCTGATGATCGTGACCGACTGGCCACCGCTGGCGACGTTCTTGCCGAAG
>CAIULK010000112.1 GCA_903899885.1 uncultured Rhodospirillaceae bacterium | reverse complement strand
CCTCCTCGTCGTCTTCCTCGGGCAGCTTCAACATGCCGGTCTGATAGTCATAGTCGAACAGCTCGGCGTAACGGCCCCAGCTGATCATCACTTCCAGCACGCGTTCGGCTTCCTCGTTGGTCAGGTAATCTTGCAGCTCCTGCAAGAAACGGTCTTCCGGCGCGCGGTGGCGATGGCGTTCGTCGAGAACCCGGCGGATGTGCGAGGCCAGCGGGATCGTCCGCAGCATATGGTCGGCGAAGAGCTTCTTGCGCACGTCGTTCTCGGCCTTGACGAAGGTCTCGCCCGCCGGGGTCAGGAAGATGTCGCCCGCCGCCAAGCGGGCGAAGCCCAGTTCGCGCAGACCTTCGAAATGGTGGAACAAGGTGTCGTCGGGCAGTTCGGTCGCCTCGGCCAGCGCCGGAAGGTCGGCCTGTCCGTTGAACGGCGGCTCGGCGATGGTTTCGAGCAGGCTGGCCATTTTGTTGGGCACCGCGTCGGGCAGGCGATAGCCCAGGGTCAGCGGTTCGGCGCTGCCCGCCGCGCCGCGCGCCGAGGCGGTCATCAACCCGTACACTTCATCGACGATCTGACGGAAGGCGGGCGAATCGGGGTCGCGCGGACGGGGGAGCGCCACCGGAATTTCGGCCCGCACCCGGCCCGGATCGCTGGCGAACACCAGAACCCGGTCGGCCATCGACACGGCTTCCTCGATGTTGTGGGAGACCAGCAAGATGCCCTTGGTGGGAATCCGGCGTTCGTCCCACAGTTCCAACAGATCGGCCCGCAGGGTCTCCGAGGTGAGAACGTCAAGCGCCGAGAACGGCTCGTCAAGCAACAGCACGTCGGGCTGCATCACCAGGGCGCGGGCGAATCCCACCCGCTGGCGCATGCCGCCGGACAATTCCTTGGGATAGGCGCTTTCGAAGCCGTCCAGCCCGATCAGTTCGATCGCGGCACTGGCCCGGTCGGCGCGTTCCTCGCGGCCGACGCCCAGCGCCTCCAGGCCCAGTTCCACGTTTTCCTGCACGGTCAGCCAGGGGAACAGCGCGAAGGACTGAAAAACCATCGCCACGCCGCGCGCCGGACCGGCCAGCGGGTGATCGCGGTACAACACATCGCCGCCGTTGGCCGGGATCAGGCCCGCCATGATCCGCAGCAGGGTCGATTTGCCCGATCCCGATTTGCCGAGCAGGGCGACGATCTCGCCCTCGGCCAGCCGGAAATTCACATGCTCCAGCACGGTCCGTTCCTTGCGGTCCGGGGTCCGGAAGGTCTTGCGCACATCCTTGAGGTCAAGAAGCGCCGTGCCGCTTGCGTGTTGGTTCATCGCCGATGTTCCCTAATCAAGACGCAGCCGTTCGGCCGCAAGCGTGTAAAGACGGCGCCACAAAAGGCGGTTGAAGGCCATGACGAACAGGCACATCACGGCGATGCCCAGCGCGATCCGGGGGAAATCGCCATCCACCGTCGCCTTGGCGATATACGAGCCCAGCCCCACCGCCTCCAATTTGGTGTCGCCCCAACTGACCAGCTCGGACACGATGCTGGCGTTCCAGGAACCGCCCGAGGCCGTGATCGCGCCGGTGATGTAGGACGGGAAAATCGCGGGCAGGATGAATTTCTTCCAGCGCAGCCAGCCCTTCAGACCCAGGGTTCCGGCCGCGTCCTTCATGTCCTGCGGCAATTGCGAGGCCCCGGCGATGACGTTGAACAAGATATACCACTGGGTGCCCAGGATCATCAGCGGGCTGGTCCAGACATCGACATTCAGGTGGAAATGCACGATCAGCATCACGGCCACCGGGAACATCAGATTGGCCGGGAACGCCGCCAGGAACTGGGCGACGGCCTGGATATTCTGGGCGAAGCGAGGGCGGGTTCCGATCCATACCCCGGCCGGTACCCAGATCACCGAGGCGATGGCGATCAAGACCGCCACCCGCGTGGCGGTCGCCAAGCCGTACAGGAACACCTGCCCCACTTCGTGCATGCCGACCCCGTCATGAACGAACAGGGCGACCTGAACCAGGGCCACGCCGCCGCCGGTCACCAGCAGGGCCGACCACGCGGTATCGAACCACGCCGGCAGCACCACGGGGCCGCGCGCCTTGAAGAACATGCCGTCGGTGGGGCGGCGCATCAGGCCGGTGAACCATTCCCAAATCTGAGTCGGCACCGAGATGATCGCCCGGAACAGCCGCGCCCGCTGCAAGGCGGTCAGCAGCCAGGATTCGGGGGCCTGTTCGCCGGGCATGTAATCGAATTTGAATTTGTCGGCCCAGGCGACCAGCGGGCGGAACATCACTTGGTCGTACACCAAGATACCGGCCAGCACGGTCAGGATCGCCCAGCCGATGGCGTGCAGATTCTTGTCGGCGATGGCCAAGGCGATGTAGCTGCCGACCCCCGGCAACATGATGTTCTGGCCCGATACCGAGATCGCCTCCGACGCCACCACGAAGAACCAGCCGCCCGACACCGACATCATCATGTTCCACACCAGCCCCGGCACCGCCCACGGCAGTTCCAGGCGCCAGAAACGCTGCCACGGCGACAGGTGGAAGACCTTGGCCGCCTCGATCAGGTCGTTGGGAACGGTTTGCAGCGAGGCGAACAGGCTGAACGTCATGTTCCAGGCCTGCGAGGTGAAAATGGCGAAGATCGCCGCGCACTCGACCCCCAGCAAATTGCCGGGGAACAAGGCGATGAAGCCGGTGACGGTGATCGACAGGAAGCCCAGAATCGGAATCGACTGCAAGATGTCGAGGATCGGGATCAGAATTTTTTCCAGCGGCTTGATCTTGGCCGCCAGGGTCGCATAGACCAGGGTGAACAGCAACGAGGCGGCCAGCGCCGCCGCCATGCGCAACGCCGAGCGCAACAGATAATAAGGCAGGTTCGACGGATCGAGCGACATTTCCAGCGGCGTGCCGACGTCATACGGCGTGGTCATCTGCTGACCGCCATACGCCAAAAGCAGAAGTCCGGCGAAGATCAGCGGCAATACCGCCAAATCCCAGCGCGACGGCGACGGCATGCGCACCAAGCCATTAATCGAAAGGGAGTGTTGCTCGTTCATTTGACAGATATCCCCGCCGACTCGCCGGCGCCGTGATTATTCACATGCGAGGCACCCTGTTTGATAAAGTTTGATGACAGACTGTCTCGCCGATGGCAACACCGCAGGGTGGATTCCGGCGCCGAATTCGGCTAGACTTAAAAAATGGTTAGCTTCCCTGGTAATTTCCCCTACGCCATTCCCGTGCGTCCCGCTTCGCCGATCGCCCCGGCGTGGGCCCGCACGCCCGATGGCAAATCCAGCGGCGGCGGCGGGGCGGCGGCCGAGGATGCTTCGGCCAAAAACAACGCGCCGCAGTACGGCACCAATCCCGGCGAGCCGCCCCGGCGCGGGCAGATCCTCGATATCACGGTCTGATTGAGCCAGAGCTAGAGCAAAGTGATTTTAGGTTGAATCGCCTTGCTCCGGCGACCATTGCGGTCGCGGCCAAGCAAACCGGAGGTTTGCGCTTAGGTTCTGTTGACAATTACGCTGTCCAGACGAGCGTGGCTACGAGGTAGAGAAGGGCTTTGAAATTCCTGGCCCGCTTGGCGTAGCGGGTGGCGATGGCGCGGAAGTGCTTGATG
>CAIULK010000111.1 GCA_903899885.1 uncultured Rhodospirillaceae bacterium | reverse complement strand
TGGCGTGATGCTGGCGTCGGCCTTGGAACGTGGCGCAAACGGCAGCCCAGCAGGCGGGCAACCGCCTCAGCACCGTCAAGGCTCTCTTGACGACCCGAACCGTCTGCGGCCAGGGCCGCGCAAAGCGCCGAACCGATGCAGCCCGACAGCCGCGAAGCAAACGGTGATGGTCATGGGGAGGCCCGTCATGACACGCGGAGGCGCGCGAGGAAACCGGGCAGGACGATCAATTCTCGTCCACCATGCATCCCGGATCGATATCGTCGAGATACCGGTAATCGGTCATTTCCACGGCCGTGAACCGGCGGCGGATCGCCGCGCGCGCCTTTTCCAGGGCGGGTGTTGAAAATCGCTTATGGCATTCCCACAAAATGTCCCACACGGCGCCCGTCCAGGGATTTACAACGTAAAATCCTGAATGACCATCGGCGTTCTTGCGAAACAATTCCATCCAGAAAAACACCTGCTCATCAGGACGTGAGGCGAAGTAGTAAACATGTGAATCAATCGGGTTGGCGTAATTCATAAGCCTCACCGCCTCCTTCATCTTTATTTTCTGAGGAATGCGGTCTTCCGGCGCCTCTTGCGCCAGGGCTGGGGCGGATAACGCGACCACCCCGGCGAAAAGAATCGTACGAAGCCTTATGTTCGGCGTCATGCTCCCCTCCCATTCAGCCTAGCGGCAATCCCTCGGGCGGTATTGGCGACATCGCTCGGATAGGTTGGCACTTTCGACCCATCATTGTTGACACCAAACGCACCTCGATCTTGTAGTTTCCGAGCGGCCTCCCTGGGATCTTGAACCCCAGCCACCGTTGGCCCGAACGGCTTCATGAAGGCGTCGAAGGACCCGTCCGGGTTCGAAAAGACAGCCATCTTCCCATCCGCCGCCGATTGCATCCAACCGATCACGTCGGGGACGTTGGGGCTGTAATGCTGGCCGAAAAAATTGTTGCCCTCGGTTGCGAATCTGGCCCTTCCCCAACTGGTCTCGATCGCTGCGATGCCCAAGATGGTTTCGACCGGCACGCCGAGTTTGTCCGCGATCTTCTTGGCTTCGTCGTAATGGTCCCGGATGAATCGTTCCTTTTCCTCCGGCGTTGCCGGGGGGAGAGTTGCCGACACCTCCACGATCGGCGAGTCCTTCGGATACATTGACGGATACAGTTTCCGCAGCATCACCTGATGGGGACTGAGGCCCGGCGGTAGGGGCGGCGGCGGTTCCTTCTTGCGGTACATGGTCGGGTAAAGCGGACGCAGGAAGCGCTGAGTGGGGTCGTCGGTCCAGCGTCCTTCCGCGTCGCGGGGTTCGTTCGGGTTGTAGGGCCCGGTCTTTGGCTCCCGTAAAAGAATGAACGAAGGATGCCCAAGTACGCCGCGCCGATCGACCAAGAAATCAACCTATACGCGAATTATTTCGCTTGAATTCAATAAATCGAAACGCCCCTACACCATCCGGGTAAAGCCGTTGGTGATGGGATAACGCCGGTCCCTGCCGAACGAGCGGCTGGTGATCTTCACCCCCGGCGCGGCTTGGCGGCGCTTGTATTCGGCGCGGTCCAGCATCCGCCAGATCCGGCGCACCACATCGGCGTCGAATCCTTGCGCCGCCAGATCATCGACCGAACGCTCGCCTTCGACCAAGCCTTCCAAAATGGCGTCCAGCACCGCATAGGGCGGCAGGGTGTCTTGATCGGTCTGATCGGGTTTGAGTTCGGCCGAGGGCGGCTTGGTGATCACGCGGTCCGGCATCACCGGGCCATCCGGTCCCAAGGCCCCCGCCGGGCGATGCCGGTTGCGCCAGCGGCACAGATCGAACACCTCGGTCTTGTACACATCCTTCAGAACCGCGAAGCCGCCGCACATGTCGCCGTACAAGGTGGCGTAGCCGGTGCTCATCTCGCTTTTGTTGCCGGTCGACAGCACCATCGGCCCGAATTTGTTCGACAGCGCCATCAAGGTCAGCCCGCGCAGCCGCGATTGCAGGTTTTCCTCGGTAACATCCGCCGGTTTGTCCCCGAACAACGGCGCCAGCAGCCCTTCGAACAGACCCATCGCGGGTTCGATGCCAAGCGTGTCCAACCGACAGCCCAGCAGGCGGGCGACCGCCTCGGCATCGTCCAAACTGTCTTGGCTGGTGTAGGGCGAGGGCATCATCACGCACCAGACCCGATCGCCCCCCAAGGCGTCGGCGGCCAGGGCGGCGCACAGCGCCGAATCGATGCCGCCCGACAGCCCCAGCACGACGCCGGGAAAACCGTTCTTGCCGACATAATCGCGCAAGCCCAGCATCAGGGCTTGATAGACCATTTCGGTGCGCAGGCCCGGCGGCGCGGCCCCGCCGATCAAACCCACCCGTTCTTGCCACGCCGGAAAGCGGGCGATCTCGGCCCCCGCATGATCCAGCACGAACGAACCGCCATCGAACACCAGTTCATCTTGGCCGCCCACTTGGTTGACATAGACCAGCCCCAAGCCGGTTTCGGCGACACGCGCCTTGGCGTGGCCCAGGCGGCGATCGGGCTTATCGACCTCGAAGGGCGAGCCGTTGGGCACCAGCAAAATCTCGGCCCCCGCCGCCGCCAGGGCGGCCGCGACGTCGGCGTACCACATGTCCTCGCAGACCATCACGCCCAGTTTGTGACCGCGAAAGTTTACCGGCAGCGGCAACGGGCCGGGCGCAAACACCCGCGCCTCGTCGAACACGCCGTAATTGGGCAAATACCGTTTCAGGCACACCGCCGCCACCTGACCCCGATCCAGCAACAGGCACGCGTTATGACAGCGCCCCGCAACCCGCCAGGGCGCGCCGATCAGCAGCGCCGGACCCTTGGATGCGGTTTCGACCGCCAACGCCGCCACGGCGCGCTCGACCTCGTCCAGAAAGGCCGATTTCAGCACCAGATCCTCGGGCGGATAACCCGACACGGTCAGTTCGGGAAAAATCAGCAGATCCGCATCCGCCGCCAAGGCGCGGGCCGCCCGAATTTTATCGGCGTTGCCCAATACGTCGCCGACCACCGGATTGATCTGGGCCAAGGCGAGACTTAAGGGGACTGGGTTGGTCATCGGCCCGATTCTACAAAATGAATGCGCATTTGGGACTTAACGTCAGCTTCGCGCCTGTGTCAATTTCATGCTAGGCTTTGCCCGCGAAGGCTTTGGAGTTTCGCGATGAACGTCGCTTCGGTATCCCCGCAAGAACCGGCCGCCTCGGCCGAAACCAGTCCCGATTGCGCCGACCGTCCGGGGTCGTGCCAAGCCATCGCATCGACGATGATCGTTCATTTCGTCACCCGGCTAGAGGTCGAAGCCCGCAAATCCGGCGGGCGCCTCACCGCCCAGGCGATTCGCGCCATCGCCGACCGCTTCTTGAACGACGAACAGGTTCGCTTCCAACCGGTGTTTCAGCGTTCGTTCGAGCAATGCGGCAAGGCGCGTGAAAGCCAGCGCTGGGAATCGGCGCGCTCGCAGCCGTTCGACCGGGTGTTCATGAAGAATTTTTCGGAACTGTTCCCGCCGCGCCACGGCGACGACGGCGAACGCGGCGTGTTGTCGCGCCGGATGATTCCGGGCTTCAAGGTCGCCCTGATGAAGATGATCGGCCCGGAACTGTACGAACAATGCCAAGGTAAAACCCGTCTGGTGGTCGAACGCCACGGCGGCGGCGCCGGGCGGCCCAATTGGGACAAGATCCACAGCGATCCCGAAATCGGCTATTTAATCACCGACGTGCTGATTTTGATGGCGCACCACTTCACCAACTACGTCCATCGCCGCACCTGGTTCATGGACATGATCAACAACCGCCTGCCCGCCCCGGCCGCCGACGATCCCGATCCCCGCTGGCGGATGACCGAACACAATTTCGCCGAGATGATGCGTGCCCTGTATGCCGACCTGCGCAGCGTGGTGCACAAAAACCCGACCTCGATCAGCGAACGCTATGGCGCGCCGATTCTGGGGTGCTTGAAGGCACTGTTCACGCATTTGGACGCGGGGTGAGGCTGGCCTCCGCCCCTCCTACCTGCTAGGATAGCCCCGTTCAACTAGGATCGCCCCATGAGCGCATCGGCCATTCTCGAGCTTCAAGCCGCTGGTTTTTCGGCCGAACAGGTAACCGCCCTGGCCGATTTGATCGATTCGCAGGCATCCAGCAAATCAGATCTTTTAGAGGTCGAACATCGGCTCGAAGCAAAGATCACCGAGGTAAAGTCGGACCTTTTGGAGGTCGAGCATCGGCTCGAAGCAAAGATCGGCGAGGTGAAGTCGGACCTATTGGAGGTCGAGCATCGGCTTGACGCGAAAATCGGCGATTTGCGAACCGAGTTGAAGGCGGATTTATCCACCCATAAAATCGACATGATCAAGTGGATGCTTGGTTTGCTGCTTGCTCAAACCGGCTTGCTGATCGCCAGCTTCAAGCTATTTTTGCGGTAGCCAAGCCTCGAACCCCGCGCACCCGTGATCCGGCCGGCAGAACATCTCGCTGACCCGGCACAGCCCGGTATCGGCCCGCACCGAGCCGTAGGCCGAGCTGAGAATCCCCAACCCGGCCACGTCGCGTTCAAGGTCGGCGGGCCGTACCACGAAATGGCGGCACAGCCCGCAGGTCCCCTTCGTCACAGGCTCGACCAATACCCGCCGAACACATGCACCGACAGAAGATAGCCGACGGTGACGTTCAGCAAAATGCCGATCGTGAAGGCCCAAAATGCCTTGCCGCTGACCGATTTCAGTTCGCGGAACCGCGTGGTCAGGCCGATCGACAGGAAGCAGAAGATGAAGGCCCAGCCACGCAACGCGCCGATCGGCCCGATCAGGTTGGGTTTGACCGATCCGTTCATCTCGGCCCCGGAAAAGCCGCCGGTATACAGCGTCATCAGGATCGAGGCGATGAAGAAGCCGATCACGAATTTCGGGAAACGGCGCCAAATTTCGACCAAATTGGGCTTCGAGCCGGTTTCCTGCTTTTCCCACACCGTGGTGGCGACCAGCGCCCAAACCAGCGACCAGATGCCCACCCAAAGATCGCGGCCGATCACCTTCATCAAGGTAAAGGCCTTGATCGCCACCTCTTCATTGCCGACCATCTTGCCATAGGTCGAGGCGGCGGCGAACCCGGCGGCATCGGCGAATTCCGAGGTGCCGATCCACGCCCCGGCAACCCCGGCCGACAGGTCCAAGGCCTGCGACACGAAGGGCAACACCAAAATCATCACCAGCGCCCACGCCACCACCAGGGTGACCGAGGTGTACAGATGCTCGCGCTTGGCGCCCACCGACGCCGCGATCGCCATCGAGGCCGACACCCCGCAGACCGCGCCGCCCACGCTGATCACGGCGGCCAACCGCCGATCCAGCCCGAAGGCGCGGGTCCCCAGGAAATAGATGACCAGACAGGTCAGCAGCGAAATGATCGTCGCTTGGCCGATCGCCACCGGTCCCGCCGTCAACACCAGGGTGATCGGAAAGGTTGCCCCCAGCAGCACGATACCCAGCTTGACGAAATATTCGACCCGCAGCGCCTTTTCCAAGAAAGCGGGCAGGCGAACGGTGTTGGTCAGAACCAAGCCGAAAACCAGGGCGACCAGCGGCGGTTCCAGGTTGTAACGCGCGGCATCGGCCCAGCCGCCGACCGCGAAGATCGCCACCGACAGCAGATACAGCACGGCGAAACCGGGCAGGAAGCGTTTGAAGGCGATCCCCATCACGTGGCAGGACCCGCCGAACAAGGCCGCCCAAATCGCGAACTGGGCCAGATACAGCCCGGCATTGGCGCCGAAATGCGCGGCCAACTGATCAACGCCGCGCCATTTCAAGCCGCCGGGATTGACCGACAGTGCCTTCAGCGCCGTGCTGCCGCTTTCAAGCCCCAGGATTCCGGCCAAAACGATCGCCAGGCCGATCCAAATCGCCCACCAATCCTCTTTCATGAACAGCGCGGCCCAACCGGCCGCCTTGCGCCCCGATGATGGAGCGGCCTCGTTCCACGATTCCTCGACCGTCATGTCAACCCCCTTAGGAAATACCCCCAACAGGTGCAATGTTATGCGCAGACGGCGCCCGCCCGCAAGCCGTCTGAAGGAGACGCTCTGGCGAAAGCCCCGATGACCTGATAAGACACTAAACATGACCGTGCCGGACGTCGCCGACATCGACGAGAACCCCGTTTTCACCGTGGTCCCGGCTCGGGGGCGACGGGTGCCCCTGGTCTTTGCCTCGCCGCATTCGGGCCGGAATTATCCCGCCGATTTCGTGGCGGCCTCCAAGCTCGATCCGCAATCGCTGCGCCGTTCCGAGGACAGTTACGTCGATGAGCTGTTCGTCCACGCCCCCGACAAGGGCGCGCCGCTGCTGGCCGCCAAAATTCCCCGCGCCTTCGTCGATCCCAACCGCGAACCCTATGAACTGGACCCCACGATGTTCCTGGGGCCGATGCCGTTCGCCGTCAACAGCCGCAGCCCGCGCGTCGCGGCCGGTTTGGGCACCATCGCCCGCGTGGTGGCGGGGGGGGCCGAGATTTACCGGGACCGGCTGCCCTTATCCGAGATCGAGCGGCGGATCGGCGGGTTCTATCGCCCCTATCACGCCCGCCTGCAATCCCTGGTCGATGAAACCCTGGCCGAATTCGGGCGGTGTCTGCTGGTCGATTGTCATTCGATGCCGTCCGGGGCGGACACCGCCGACATCGTGTTGGGCGACTGTTTCGGCGCGTCCTGCGCGCCGTGCTTTTCCGACACGGCCGAGCGGGTCTTGCGCGATCGGGGATACCGGGTGGCGCGCAACGCGCCCTATGCCGGCGGCTTCACCACGCGAAGCCATGGCCAACCCGGCAATGCCCGCCACGCGCTGCAAATCGAAATCAGCCGGGCCTTGTACATGGACGAAACCACCCACGTCAAAACCGCCGGGTTCGACGCCGTGATCCGCGACCTCGACCAAGTGATCGACGCCTTGGCCGCCGAGATCACACGATGAGCGGACCGCCCGCGCCGCCGCCGCTCACCATCACCGTGCGCGACGCCACCGCCGCCGACATGGCCGCCGTGCGGGCGATCTATGCCTATTACGTCACCCGCACCGCCGCCTCGTTCGAGGAGGTTCCGCCGGATCAGGCGGAAATGCTTCGCCGCCACGCCAAGATCACCGGGCGCGGCCTGCCCTATCTGGTCGCCGTGGAAAAGGGCGAGGTGCTGGGCTATTGCTATGCCGGACCCTGGCGGGAACGCTCGGCCTATCGCTACACCGTTGAAAACTCGATCTATGTCGCCCCGTTCGTGCATCGGCGGGGGGTCGGGCGCGCGCTATTGGCGGCCTTGATCGAACGCTGCCAAGCGCTGGGCTATCGCCGGATGATCGCGGTGATCGGCGATTCGGCCAATCAGGGATCGATCGGCCTGCACCGTTCGCTGGGATTCCGGCAAGAAGGCGTGTTGCGCGGGGTCGGGCTGAAATTCGGCCGCTGGGTCGATGTGGTGATCATGCACCGCGCGTTGGCCTCCGACGACAGCCCGTTGCCCGACGGCCTGCCTCCCCCGCCGCTGCCGGAGGCGTCGGGTGGCTGTTGAAACCGTCGAATCCCTGAGCGCCGAGGCGATGGCCTGCCAAGCCCGCGGCGACAAGGCGGGCGAGGAAGCGGCGTTGGGCCGCCTTTTGGAGAAACGGCCGGATTTGACCGTGGCGCGCTTTAACCTTGGGGTCGTCTTGGCCGCGCGCGGTGCCTTCGACGAGGCGGTAACCGCCTATGAGCAGGTGGCGCGGGAACGGCCCAATTTGATCGCCGTTCATTACAATCTGGGCTGCTGCCGGTTGGAACTGGGGCGGCCGGAACAAGCGGTGACGACGTTCGAGGCGGCGGTCCGCCTCGCCCCCGGGCGCGGCGAGATTTGGAATAATCTGGGCATCGCCTTGCAGCAGTGCCGCCGCCTCGAGGATGCGTGCGCGGTTTATCGCCGCGCGGCCGAACTGCGGCCCGGTCACGCCGGGACCTGGTGCAATCTGGGCGTGGCGTTGAAGGAACAGGGGCAAACGTCGGCGGCAATCGACGCCTACCGCGAGGCTGTCCGCCTGGACCCCGATTCGGTCGAGGCGCACATCAATCTGGCGCACGCCCTGCTGCTGTCGGGGCGGATGGAGGAAGGCTGGCGCGAATTCGAATGGCGGCGGCGCCAGGCCGGATTCGCCCCCATCGCCAGCGACCGCCCGGAGTGGTCGGGCGAGCCCTTGCGGGGGCGCACCATTCTGCTGCACGCGGAACAGGGCTTGGGCGACGCCTTGCAGTTCGTCCGCTTCGCCCCAGTGGTGGCCGGGCTGGGGGGCGTGGTGATTTTGGCGGTGCATCGCCCGCTGACACGGCTGCTGGCCGCCTGCCCTGGGGTGACACGGGTGGTGGCGTTCGGCGATCCGGTGCCGCCGCATGATCTGCATTGCCCGTTGATGAGCTTGCCGCTGGTGTTGGGCGGGTTGGACGCCCCGGCCCCCTATCTGTTCGCCGACCCGGATTTGACGCGGCACTGGGCCGCGCGTTTGGGCGGCGGTGGCCGACGGATCGGGCTGGTGTGGTCGGGCGACCCCCGCCCGCACGACCGCGAGGCGGCCCGCGTCGATCGACGGCGCAGCATGAACGCCGCGCATCTGGCGCCGCTGGCCGCCCTGCCCGGCTTGCGCCTGATCAGCCTGCAAAAAGGCGCCCCGGCGGCGCGGGGCGCGGACATTCCCAACCTGTTCGACCCGATGGCCGAGGTTCAGGATTTCGCCGATACCGCCGCGATCATCGCCAATTTGGATTTGGTGATCGCGGTCGATACCTCGGTCGTGCATCTGGCAGGCGGATTGGGCAAACCGGTCTGGGTGCTGTCGCGCTTCGACGGCTGCTGGCGCTGGCTCGAGGCGCGTTCCGATTCGCCATGGTATCCGGCCGCGCGGATTTTCCGTCAGACCCGGCCTGGGGATTGGAACGAGGTAGTGGAACGGGTTGTGAGCGCGCTGGGACGATCCGAGCAATCCGGATAAGGCCAGGCATTACAGAGGCCAAGGGAAATAGCCCCTGTAATGTCTGCATCGCCGTCCTTAAAGCGGTTTGCGCTTAATCTGTCGCCCGTGAAAATCGCTGAACACCGCAGTTTTCCTGGCTCCTGCATAGTCCCGAAGTAATCGCGAATTGCCGGATTCGCGTGGAACACCCCCCGAAATCCGGCAAATTTTCTCCGGCGAATTTGCTCCTTTTCCGCCC
>CAIULK010000110.1 GCA_903899885.1 uncultured Rhodospirillaceae bacterium | reverse complement strand
CGGCGCTGGCCGCCGACGGGTTCGACGCCTATGCCCATCTGGTCAAGGCCTTGGGGAAACCCGATTACCGCCAAGCACTGCCGTCTGGCCGCTTCGCCGGGTCCTTGCCGATCCAATTGGTTCTGTGCGACGGCGACTGGGGCGGTCTGGCCGCCCGATTCCCCGATGGCCGCCCCCTGATAGGCCTTGTCCGGCTTGCCAAAGGCGACGACGCCATGCAAGACGAGTTGAAACACTGGACCGATACCCCATCCCGCTGGGACGATGGATGGGGAACCTATCTGAAGCGCCGCCTCAAGTCCCATTTCAGCGGCGAGAATGAAATCGGCGATTTCCCCGGATTGGCCCACGACGCCCTGACCCAGGCGGTCGATGTCGGCTGGCTGGCGGCCGAGGCCGCCGCCTAACCCCCTATTTCTTGCCCACCACGATCGCATAGCCAAAGCCGTTGGGGTCGCTGGCGGGTTGGCAGTGGTTGCCGTCGTGCGACCCGCTCGGGCAATAGGCGATGTCGGCATGGCCGATCGCGGCGGCCTGGGCCAGAACGGCGTCGGCCCCTTGCTTGCCATCGGCCGTCCCGCGCAGCGCCAGCGCCAGCGCGGCTGCCCCATTCGGGCCACTGCTGGAACCGGCGAAATGCACCTCGCGCGAGTGGCGGTTGACCTGCAACGCCGTGCCGCCGCCGTCCGGCCCCGGGGCCGCCGCCGCCGCGAAGCCGCGTCCCGGCAAGAACCGCGCCGATCCAAACAACGCATTGGCGCTGACCGAACAGGCGACACCGGCACCGCGCGAATCAATCACCACGAAGGTGGTGCCGGGCGGCCCATCGGTCGCCGCCGGTTTGCCGCCCAAGGCCGCCGCCAACTCGGCCGACGACACCAGCGCGACATCGCCGCCGACCGCCAATTGCTGTCCGGGCCCGGACTGCGGGCGGAAATCGCGCAGATCCTCGAAGCGTAATCCTTGGCCCAGGGTCCCGGCATCCTTGGCGATGTCGCGCGCCAATTGACCGGCATACATCTCGCCCGGCGCGCGCCGCAGCGACGACAGCATCCCGGCCAAATCATGGTTGCGCATCCGGTCGCCTTCGTCCATAAGGCGGCCGTTGGCGTTGAAGAACAGATCCTTGGCCCCGGGATCGCTAGCCAGGGCGGGGGCGGCCCGGCGCAAATCGTTGATGAAGGCGCGCGACGCCGGAAACCCTTCGCGGGCCAAGCGTTCGGGTTCCGACAACAGCGATTCCCAACGCAACGTGCCGAATTTGGCGTGCAACGCGAAGAAGCCGCGCGGATTGGCGGGCACCGCCACCGCCGTCAATCCGGCCGGACCGGTCGAGGGGGACGCCCGGAAATCGATCAGCTCCAGCTTGTCCCTTGGCGCGTCATAGACCGCGCAAACGCCGCCGCCGCCAATCGAAGCGGTTGACGGCAGGGTCACGGCCAGCGAAAAGTATAGCGCGACGGCGGCATCGGCGGCCGAACCGCCGGCGGACAACACGTCACTGGCCACCATCGCGGCCCTGGGCTCGTCCGCCGCCACCACGCCGGCGAAGCCCTTGACGTACCCGACGGTACCGACCGGCTTGTCATCGCCGCACCCGGCCAGCAATAGCGCCAAGGCCGTGGTTAAACCGATTGCGTAAGAGGTCACGTTCGTGCTGAACCGCATCGTCCTTACCGTCCTTCTTGTGTTGGCGCTGCCGATTTCCGGCATGGCGAGAGAGAAGCGCAGCTTCATCCGCGACGCCGAGATCGAAAATAACATCCGCGCCTTCGCGACGCCACTCTTCCAGGCGGCGGGGGTCGATCCCGACGTGGTTCATATCCATATCCTGACCGATTCCTCGTTGAACGCCTTCGTCACCGATGGCCAGAACATGTTTTTGCACACCGGCCTGATCTTGCGGGCCGAGACCGTCAGCCAACTGATCGGCGTCATCGCGCACGAAACCGGGCATATCGCCGACGGCCATATGGTGCGCATCCAGGGCGAGCTGGGCACCGCGTCGATGGAGGCGCTGGTGGCTTCGCTGCTGGGCTTGGCGGTGGGAGCCGTGACCAAGCGGGGCGACGCGGCGGCGGTGATCGCGGGGGCGGGCACCTCGATGGCGGAACGCAACCTGCTGGCCTATTCGCGCGAACAGGAATCGGCGGCCGATCGAGCCGGCGTCAAGTTCATGGACGCCACCCACCAGACCTCGAAGGGTCTGATGGAGTTCTTCGATATTCTGGGCGACCAGGAATTGCTGGTCACCGACCGCCAGGACCCCTATGTCCGCACCCACCCCCTGACCCGCGAGCGGGTCAACTTCGTGCGCGAATGGGTGGCGCATTCGAAATGGTCCGATGCCCCGCCGCGCCCGGAATTCGTCGAGATGTTCCGCCGCGCCAAGGCCAAGCTGTTCGCCTTCCTGGAGCCGCCGATCCGCACGCTGATGCGCTATAAGGAAAGCGACAAGTCGATCGAGGCGCGCTATGCCCGGGTGATCGCCACCTACCGGCGGCCCGATCTGCCCTCGGCCTTGACCCAGATCGACGCGCTGATCGCCGAACGCCCGAACGATCCCTATTTTTACGAATTGAAGGGCCAAATCCTGTTCGAGAACGCCCAAGGGACGGCATCCATCGAACCGTACAAAAAAGCGGTCGCGCTATTGCCCGACAATGCGCTGATCCGCGCCGAACTGGGCCATGCCGAGGTTGAGCAGGACGACCCCTCGCTGCTGAAGGACGCCATCGACAATCTGACCCGCGCGACCACCCGCGAACCCGAGGACCCCGGCAACTGGAATCTGCTGGGCATCGCTTACGGCAAGGACGGCAATGAGGGCATGGCCTCCTACGCGATGGCCGAGGAAGCATTGCTGGAGGGCAAATTGTCCGAGGCCAGCTATCTGGCCGGCAAGGCGGAACGTTTGCTGCCGAAAACCGGCACCGTCTGGCTGCGCATCCAAGATATCAAGAATCAAGCCGAGGAAGTCCGCAAAGACCGCAAACGCCGCGGCGAGGACTGATCGCCATGGCCGAACCCGATGGGGACGAGGAACCGGCGGCGGCGCGCCGGCCGTTCTTCCTCCGCTTTCTGCGGCTGGCCGGACCGTTTTGGACAGCCGAGGACAAATGGATCGCCTGGGGCCTGACCCTGCTGCTGGTGCTGCTGACCGTCGCCCAGGTAACCATCCCGGTCCGCATCAATTCGTGGAACGCGGCGCTGTTCGACGCGCTGGAACAACGGTCGTTCAACCGGTTCGTCGTGCAGATCGGGGTTATCTTCGTCATTCTGGCCTTTAGCATGGCGATTACCTCGACCCACATGCTGGTCAAGCGGCAGCTGCAACTTAGCTGGCGGCGTTGGCTGACCCGGCGCCTGCTCAGCACGTGGATGGAATCCGGGCGGCAATTCCAGGTGATCCATATTCCCGGCGAACACGACAATCCCGACGGCCGCATCGCCGAGGATGCCCGCACCACCACCGAGGCGGCGATCGATCTGGCGCATTCGCTGCTGTACTGCCTGCTGATTTTGGGCAGTTTCGTTAAAATCCTGTGGTCGCTGTCGGGGCCTTTTCAACTGGGCTGGGATGGATTTTCGGTCGCCATTCCGGGCTATTTGGTGTGGGTGGCGATCGCCTATGCCTCGACCGCCTCGTTTCTGGCCTTGGCCTTCGGCTGGCCGTTGATCCGCGCCACCGACCGCCGCCAAACCGCCGAGGCCAATTTCCGCTTTGGGCTGGTGCGCGGCCGCGAGAATTCGGAAGCGATCGCGCTGCTGCGCGGCGAACCCGACGAGCGCCGCCGCTTGCTGGACCTTTTCAAGGGCATTCAGAAATCGTGGTTCCGCCAAAGCTTGGCCTTGGCTCGGTTGTTCTTGTTCACCCAAGGCTATTCGATTTTGTCGCAGGCCTTTCCCATCTTGATCGTGGCGCCCCGTTATATCGCCGGACACATCAGTTTAGGCGGGCTGATGCAGACCTCGCAGGCCTTCGGGCAATTGGCGGGGTCGTTGTCCTGGCCGGTCGATAATCTGCAACGGGTGGCCGAATGGCGGGCCTCGGTCGAGCGGGTGTTGGCGCTGTCGGACGCACTCACCACGCTGGACGCCGAGCGGGAATCCGGCGAGATCGCCGGCATCATGGTCGCCACCGGTGAGCGTCCGGTGCTGGGCTTCCATGATCTGTGCATCACCAACCCGGATGGCAGCACCCAAGTGCGCTGCTTCAACGCCGAGGTGACGCTGGGCGAACGCGTGCTGATTTCCGGCGAACCCGGGGCGGCGATCAAGCTGTTCAAGGTGGTTGCCGGGCTGTGGCCTTGGGGCCACGGGCGGGTCGAGCTGCCCAAGGACGCCCAAATCTTCTTCATGCCGCAACGTCCCTATCTGCCGTTCGGGCGCTTGCGCTCGGCCCTCGGCTATCCGGCGGGACCGGGCGCCTTCGACGACGCCGCCTTGGCCAAAGCGCTGATCCGGGTGGGGCTGGGATCCTTGACCGAACGCCTGGATGAAGTCGGCTTGTGGGAGCAAATGCTGACCACCGACGAGCAACAACGCCTGGGTTTCGCGCGCCTGTTGCTGCACCGGCCGAACTGGATCTTCCTGGAAGAAGCGACCGACGCCCTAGCCCCCGAGGGCGAAGCCGAGATGCTGACCATTCTGACCGAGGATTTCCCCGCCGCCACGGTGCTGACCATCGGCTATCACTCGGCGCTGGAGGCGTTCCACCACCGCAAACTGATGCCGCTCGAACGCCGCGCCCAGCCCCGCCCGCCCAAGCGGCGGGAGGACCGGGGGGCGGGGTGAAGGGCGTGAAAGAACTACTCGATCCGCGCGGTTCCTTCCCCGGCGCATGCGCGGCACGGACCATCGTTTCCGGCGATACGGCGACGTTGAACGAGTCGGCACACGATTCACTTGGGACCAGCCACCGGCCACTCAAACTCGACCGTCGTTGTATCCCGGCCAACAATCTCCCGGTTGGCGCTCTTTCGACGCCGATTGACAGCATCGCTATTTTTTTGCAATTTAGCGGCACTGGGGTGGATGTGCGGAATTGCTTTCTCTCGTTTGTTTTTAATTGAAGGGATTTATATGGTTAGCGCCTCGGCTGCCGCATCAAACTCAGTCGATAGCGGCAAGGATTCTGTCCTTAATTCATTTCGCGGGATTGCGATAATTGGCGTTATTTGGCACCATTCGACTGCAGGCTTGGCATCACTAAATCTTGAAACGACGCAACATTTCTCTTTTTCATTCATACTCAACACAGTTGTATTGTGCGGATACAAGGGGGTTGATTTATTTTTCATATTATCGGGCTACGTTTTAACAGAGTCCTACCAAAGAATCGAGAGCAAAGGAAAAGTGGCCTGGATTGGATACTATAGGCGGCGCGCGAAAAGGCTGCTTCCTCTGTATTGGCTGGCGGTTATAATCTTGACATCATTTAACGTAGGCGGCAATAACGCCTCTAATTACTTAGCGCATTTGGCGTATTACTTAACGTTCGGCTATTTAGTGTCGGATTTTAGTCAGTACAAATCCATTGGCATCCCCGGAATTTCGCTTGGCATAGAGGTTCTATTCAGCATTTTTGTTCCTCTAGTTTGGGCGGCTCGAAAAAAGATGGGAAGCCCGCTGCTCCTGCTTGCATATGTTGCACCCACATTCCTCGTATCAGAAGCCGCCATCGTAAATAGGCTTATCCACCCCAATTTATTTATTATATGGTACTCGCTGTATAGCTCAATTCCTTTCTTCTGCGGCGTACTTTTATATGATACGCACCTATTCATCAAAAGAAACTTCGACACCATTCCGAATGGCGCCGCACTATTGGCACTCTTAATTGGTTTCTTGCTGTCTGTCTGCGTTGCCGAAAGACCACCAGAACCACTCGATAGGATTATTTATGATTTTTTTAATGCGCGCGAATTGATTTTCTTGCTCAGCTTGTCTCTGATGATTTTGTCTCTTCAGCTTTCCACGGGAGTTGTTCGCAAGATTGCAACAAACTGGCCTCTGCAGCTTATTGGGATGATGTGCTACAGCCTTTTCATATGGCACTCAACCTTTATCGGAGTCTTTAATCTTAAAGTTGACTCATCAACGACGGGTGCACTGAATTTAGTTGTAGGGTACTCCATGATGATATTGTTTAGCTTTCTGTCCTACCGGTATATTGAATTCCCGAGTCGACCTCTTCGGAATCTCTTTCCTGAACGGAATTTACCAATAAAACCAACAGCCACCTGCCCCGGCGGCGCGGCCACGGAAACGGCGTAAACGTCTTGGTTATGCTATAACGGCCTCGCGGAACGGGTCCGCCCGTCGGCGCCCTGTCGGCAGGCCTGAAAGGGCCCCACGAGAGGGGTTCCGATGATTCCGATGCTGCTGGAGG
>CAIULK010000109.1 GCA_903899885.1 uncultured Rhodospirillaceae bacterium | reverse complement strand
GGCCGCCTGATCCTGGTCATGGCGCTGGCGCTCTACTGGGCGGTCTCCTCCGGCATGTGGGATGCCGCCACAAACCCGACGCCCGACGAAAAAAAAGCCCAGACCGGCAACCCAAGAAACTCGCCCGAAGAAAACTCTCCTGGTTCACCAGAGGCATCCGCCGCATCATGAAATTGCTGCTCGCGACCTTGCCTCTACCACGCCTATGGATTGCCCTCGCAAACTGATGGATGCCGAGGGTATTTCCGCCTATCCGCCCAACCGTAATAGATAGAGTAGCCAACTCGGCAGCCTCCGGGAAGCGGGCCGAAACGTTACCGGGTCACCCCAACCGCACCGGCAGCCGCTTGGCCCCCCAGGTGCCGGGACCGGCTTCGAACAGACCGGCCAGCCGGGTGCCGCAGCGGGCACAGCATCCATCGGCCCCCAGCCCCCAATCCGTAATGACATAGCGGTCGCGGCCGATCAACCGTGCGCCGCAGTTCGGACACTCGGTGCTGCCGCCTTCGGGGTCGTGGACGTTGCCGGTATAGACGTGGCGCAAACCCGCTTGGCGCGCCACTTGGCGGCACCGGGTCAGGGTGGCGGGCGGCGTCGGCGGCCGGTCGGTCATCTTCCAGGCGGGGTGAAAGGCCGACAGATGCAACGGCACCTCGGACCCCAGGGTATCGGCGATCCAGCCGGCCATCGCCTCGATCTCGGCGGGGGAATCGTTTTCGCCGGGAATCAGCAAGGTGGTGATTTCCACCCACACCTTGGTTTCGCGCGCCAGCCAGACCAGCGTGTCCTTCACCGCCTCCAGCCCGGCGGCGCAGCGGTGGTGATAAAAATCCTCGGTAAAGGCCTTGAGATCGACATTGGCGGCGTCCATCTCGGCGAACAGGGCGGCGCGCGCCTCGCCCATCACATAGCCAGCGGTCACCGCGACATTCTTGATGCCGCGCTGGCGGCACAGCGTGGCGGTATCGGCCGCGTACTCCAAGAACACCACGGGATCGTTGTAGGTATAGGCGACCGACCGGCAATTCAGTTCCGCCGCCGCCGCCGCGATGGCTTCGGGCAAGGCGCGGTCGTTCAAGCGGTCCATCTCGCGCGCCTTCGAGATATCGGCGTTCTGGCAGAACACACAGCCCATGTTGCAGCCCGCCGTGCCGAACGACAAAATCGGGGTGCCGGGCAAAAAGTGATGCAGCGGCTTTTTCTCGATCGGATCGACGCAGAACCCCGACGAGCGGCCCCAGGTGTCCAGCACCATCGTCGCGCCCGACCGGGCGCGCACGAAACAAAAGCCCCGCTGTCCGTCCTTCAGACGGCAGGCGCGCGGACATACATCGCATTGCAGCCGCCCGTCCGGGGTTTCGTGCCAAAACCGAACCGGATGGTGCGCACTGATGGTTTCACCGGTCATACGGAAACAATGCGCCGGGGCCGGGGCGGCGTCAATCGGGACGGGACGATAGAACCCCTCTCCCGCAGGGCGGGAGAGGGGTACTTGGGATCTCGGCGCCGGACCCAAGCGGGGCGTTGGGGTTTTGCACCCAGGCCGCGATGTCGGCCAGCACGGCCTCGGCGTGAAGGTCGCGCAGCAGCATGTGCCAGCCGTTCCGGTACAACGCGACGCGGCGGTTGGGCAAACGGGCGACCGCCGCCCAGGTCGGTTCCGGCGGGATAACCTGATCCTTGGCGCCATACAGCACCAGGACCGGACCATCAAGGCGGCCGATCCTTGCCGCCCCCTCGTCCATCAGATCGACCAAACCTTCGATCGCATCGACCCGGGTTTCCTTGATCACCAAGGGATCGGCCGACAATTTGCGCAACATCGGGATATTGTCCGAGGCTTGGATGTGCAGGCCCCGCCCGGTCAGCTCCCACCCCGGCGCCAAATTCGCCGCCAGCCACAAAACGGCGCGCTGATAGACCGGCATCGAATCCCGCCCCCACAGGGCGGGGGCCGACAAGATCACCCCCCGCACCTCGGGCGCGGGATGGTCGGCCAGGGCCGCGATGGCCACCGCCCCGCCCATGCTTTCGCCCAGCACGAACAGCGGCGCCTGGGGCCGCTGCGCCTTGATCAAGCGGATGGCGGTGCGCAGATCCTCGGCCATCGCCTCGGCGCTGGACCAGTAACCGGGATGGGGAGCTTGGCCGAAGCCGCGTTGATCCCAGGCATAGACCGCGATGCCCTGGGCGGCCAGCCAGCGCCCCGGCTCGTCGAACGCGTTCGAATAATCGTTCATGCCGTGCAGGGCCAGGATCACCGCCTTGGGCGGGCCGTCCGGCAGCCAATGGCGCAGCGGCAAGCGTGCCCCGTCGGCCATCACCAGCGCGTCGTCGGCCATCCGTGGCGGCACGATCGGTTCCCCAAGCGGAAAGGTCCGCCCGGCGCACCCCGCCAGGGTTAAAAGTGCCGCCATGGTCAGAAAGGTTTTACGCATCACCGGCAACCGGTATCATCCGGGCCGACGCAGCGTCAACGAGGCAGTCCGGTCGTGTTTCGCCACCTTACCCTGATCGATGGTTCGGGATTCATTTTCCGCGCCTTTCACGGCCTTCCCCCGATGACCCGGGCCGACGGCACACCGGTCAACGCCGTCTACGGCTTCACCACGATGCTGATGAAGCTGATGGCCGACAGCGACGCCGACGCCGTCGCCGTGGTGTTCGACGCGGCGCGCAAGACCTTCCGCAACGACCTGTACCCCGCGTACAAGGCCCACCGCCCCCCGGCGCCCGAGGAATTGGTGCCGCAGTTCCCGCTGGTGCGCGAGGCGGCGCGCGCCTTCAACCTGGCCTGCCTGGAGACCGAGGGGTTCGAGGCCGACGATCTGATCGCCACCTACGCCCGCTTGGCGGCAGCGCAAGGCACCAAGGTGACCATCGTGTCATCCGACAAGGATCTGATGCAGCTGGTCGGCGGTTTGATCACCATGTTCGATCCGATGAAGAACCGCCTGATCGGCGAGGCCGAGGTGCGCGAAAAGTTCGGCGTCGGCCCCGACAAGGTGGTCGATGTGCAGGCATTGTGCGGCGATTCGTCGGACAATGTGCCCGGCGTGCCGGGGATCGGCATCAAAACCGCAGCCCAGTTGATCGAGACCTACGGCGATCTCGACACCCTACTCGAACGAGCGTGCGAAATCACCCAGCCGAAACGCCGCGAGGCGCTACTTCAAAACGCCGAGGCCGCACGCCTTTCACGGACCCTGGTTTCCTTGCGCGACGACGTTCCGTTGGACGTGCCGATCGACACTCTCGCGTTTCGAGCGCCAGACCCGGCTGTTTTGGGGGAATTTCTAAAAGCACAGGGATTTCGCAGCTTGGCGGGGCGCCTGCCCGCGAAGTCTGTCGAAACCTTGCCGACTGTAAAAGGAGAGGATATCACCACCAATTACGAGCTTGTCACCACAACACAGGATCTCGAAAGTTGGATCACGGATGCTGTCAACGCCGGTTTGGTGGCAATCGATACCGAGACCACCTCGCTTGACGCCTTACGCTGTGATTTGGTCGGAATCTCGTTGGCGACCGCGCCGGGGCGGGCGTGCTATATTCCACTGCGTTATAGTCCGGCGGGCGATCGGGGTGGGCTTCAACTCGATTCCGCCGCGCCGACGGTGCTGATTCCGATGGACGACGCGTTGGAGCGGATTCGCGCGCTGTGCGCCGATCCGTCGGTTCTGAAGGTCGGCCACAATTTGAAATACGACATGGCGGTGCTGGCCCGGTACGGGGTGACCCTGACCGCCTTCGACGACACGATGCTGCTGAGCTATGTGCTGAATGGCGGCTCGCACGGGCACGGGATGGACGAACTGGCCGACCGTTATCTCGGCCACAAGACCATCACCTTTGCCGAGGTCTGCGGCAGCGGCAAGAACCAGATCACCTTCGACCACGTGCCGCTCGACAAGGCCCGTGACTATGCCGCCGAGGATGCCGACATCACGTTGCGTCTGCACACCTTGTTCCGCACCCGCCTGCTGGCGGAAAGGATGGTCACCGTCCATGAAACCCTGGAACGCCCGTTGCTGCCGGTGATCGTGCGCATGGAGCAAGCAGGCATTCTGGTCGATGCCACCCAGCTGCGGCGTCTGTCGGGCGAATTCGGCCTGCGCATGGCGGGGCTGGAGGAGGATATTCAGAAGCTGGCAGGGCACCCGTTCAATGTCGGCTCGCCCGCCCAACTGGGCCGGGTGCTGTTCGAGGAAATGAGTCTGCCCGGCGGCAAGAAAACCGGCAAAAGCGGCCAGTGGGCCACCGACGCCGAGGTTTTGGAACGCTTGGCCGAGGAAGGCCACGAGCTGCCCGCCCGCGTTCTCGATTGGCGGCAAGTCGCCAAACTGAAAAGCACCTATGCCGACGCCCTGGTCGCCGAGATCAATCCCGCCACGGGGCGTGTTCACACCCGCTATTCGCTGGCCGCCACCACCACCGGGCGGCTGGCCTCGTCCGAGCCCAATCTGCAGAACATCCCGGTGCGCACGCCGGACGGGCGCAAGATTCGCGCCGCCTTCATCGCCAGCCCCGGCCATCGGCTGCTGTCGGCCGACTATTCGCAGATTGAGCTGCGCTTGGTTGCCCATGTCGCGGGCATTACGGCTTTGATCCAAGCCTTTCGCGAGGATGCGGATATTCACGCGGCCACGGCGGCCGCCGTGTTCGGGGTGCCGCTGGACCAAGTGGACAGCGCATTGCGCCGCCGCGCCAAGGCGGTGAATTTCGGGATCATCTACGGCATTTCCGCCTTCGGCCTGGCCCGCCAGCTGGGCATCCCCAACGGCGAGGCGAAGGCCTTGATCGACGCCTATTTCGCCCGTTACCCGGAAATCCGCGCCTATATGGAGCGCACCAAGGAGGAGGCGCGGCGCCAAGGCTTCGTCACCACCTTGTTCGGCCGCAAGGTGTTCGTGCCCGGCATCAACGACAAGAACCCCAACGCCAAGGCCTTCGCCGAACGCGCCGCGATCAACGGCCCGATCCAAGGTGGGGCCGCCGACATCATCAAACGCGCGATGATCCGCCTGCCCGGCGAATTGGCGACCGCCGGATTATCGGCCCGCATGCTGCTGCAAGTGCACGACGAACTGGTGTTCGAGGTGCCGGAGGCCGAGGTGGAGGCCACGCGGGTGCTGGTCAAACGGGTGATGGAGGAGGCGGCGACCCTGGAGGTGCCGCTGGTGGTGGACACCGGGGTGGCGGGGTCGTGGGACGAGGCGCATTAAGCCCCCCTACGCCATCCCGTCCGCCAATTCCCGCGCCGCCTCGGCTTGGCTGCCCATCCCGGCACGTTCGAACAAATCGATCGCGTGGCGCAGATGGCGGGCGGCGTGGCCGGGGTCGTCGTGGTGCATCAGGCGGCCCAGATCGACCAGGATTTCCGCCTCGCTGACCAGATTACCGGCGCGGACGCACAGGCGGTGGGCATCCTCCAAGGTGGTTCGGGCGTGGGCGCGGTTTCCCAATTCCACCTGCACCAAGCCCAGGGTGTGGGTGGCGGTGGCCTCGCCCAGCATGTCGCCGGCCTCGCGGTAGAAGTCGCGCGCCCGCAGCAATTCGGCGTGGGCGAGATCAAGGTGCCCGAGCTGACGGTTCAACAGCGCCAGCGCCTTCAGCGCGCTGGCTTGGCCCATCGGATCGGCGGCGCGGGCGAAATGGGTGAAGGACTCGGCATACAGATCCAGCGCCCGGTCCTGGCGACCCTGGTCGCGCTCGATCCCGCCCAGGCGCCGCGCCACCAGCCCTTGGCCTTCGTGATCGTCGAGCTGGGAATACAGATCGCGGGCGGCGTCATAGGCTTGGCGTGCATCGTTCAGATGATTGGCCCGGCTGAACAGACGGCCCAAACGCACCAGCACATCGGCCTGACCGCGCTGGTCGCCCGCCTCGCCGAACAAGGCGCGCGCCTCGTCCCACGCTTCGCGGGCGGGTGGGGTATGGCCGGTTTCGGCTTCGAGGTCACCCAAGGCCACCAAGGCAGCGGCCTCGCCCGCCGGGTCCTCGGCCTCGTGATACATCAGACGAGCCCGGCGATAGGCTTCACGGGCCTGTTGAACGCTTCCGGCCAGCCAGAGGCGTTCCGCTTCGTCCAAGGTGTTGTCGGCCGCTGTCTTGCCCATGATCGGCTCCTGGAAAAATCTCGAATTTGCTTCATTCACGTTACGCCCAGTGAATTTCGCTTGCACGCGGAAAACAGCCGGTCAACCTTGTGGGCGATGCTTATCCGTGGTCTTGCCCTTCTCGCCCTGCTTTTCACCGCCGCTTCGGCGCGGGCGGCTGATTGTACCCAAGCGCCGGGGCCGGGAATCGACTGGCAGCGCTGCTATCTCGACGAACGCGATCTGTCGGGCCGCGACCTGTCGGGCTCGCGCCTGCGCGAAACCAGCTTCCAGCGCACCGATCTTCATAACACCTGGCTGAACACCGTCGATGGCTATCGGGCGCGTTTCGTCAGCGCGCGGATGAGCGGGGCGCGCCTGGATGGCGGCCAGTTCATCGAGGCCGATTTCACCCGCGCCAACCTGGACGGCGCCTCGCTGGCCGGCGCCGATCTGCGCCGCGCGAAACTGTTCGGCGCGAATTTGAAAGGCGCCGATTTGATCGGCGTGCGATTGGAAGGCGCCGATTTAACCAACGCCGACCTGTCGGGCGCGCGCTGGATCGACGGGCTGCACATCTGCGCCGAGGGTTCGATTTCCGCCTGCCGTTAGCCCTCCGGCCGCTTGGCCGCGCCCTCAATGGGCGCTGGAGCAACGTGTTTGTTAATGCTCGTGATCGTGATCCGGCAGGTCCTCGGGATCGTGGCGATGCTCGTGCGGTTTCCAGGCGTGGCGGGGGTCGGCGTGATCGTGCGAGCCGTCGGCGATATGGCCGTGCGGGTGACTGTGCTGGTGCTGGTGATCGTGGCTGTGCGCATGCGCATGGGCGTGACTGTGGCACAGCTCGCCGTGCCGGTGATCGTGCGTGTGCACATGGCTGTGCTCGTGCGCATGGGCGTGGCGGTGTTCGTGGCTATGATCCAGACCGTGATGACTGCCGTGCATGGCGAACCAGCCTTTCCCTGAACATTTTCGGCGGTATCTTAGCCGACCCGGCGTCGGTTTTTCATCCGATTTGATATTGATCCTAAATATCGGTTAGAGTGCAAAACAAACCCCACGATTGAACATCATCATGCCCGCCATCGACTGGACCGACACCTACCTTATCGGCGTGCCGGATCTGGATGCCGATCACCGCCGCCTTATCGCCCTGGTCAACGCGCTGTTCGCCGTCGCCGACGCGGGCGCCACGGCTGCCGCGGTACTGGAACGCGTGGACGATTTGATGGCGATGATGTCGCCCCATATGGAGCGTGAGGCCCTGATGATGGCGCCGTTGTCGGGTCCCGGCGGCATCGCGCACCGCGAGAAGCATTTGGCCGGTCACCGCGAGTTCACCCAACGGGTCGAGGCACTTCGCGCCCGGCTCGCCGAAGGCGGTGATTGCACGACCGAGGTCGAAAGCCTGGGGGTGTTCCTGACCCTGTTGGAACTGATCAACGTGGATTACGACATGGTCGGCGAACTTCGCCGCGAAGGGCTGCTGAAGGATTAAGGCAAGACTTCCAGCGCGTCGTAGCCCCGCAGCCGGTAAATCGCCAGCGAGACCAGCCACGCCACCGCGAACAACCCGATCAAGCCATAGCCCAGCAGACCGAGATTGTCGTTGATCCGGCTGGCCATCGCCCAGAACCAGCCCTCGGGCTTGAAGTGATCGGCCAATAGCCCCAGCGTTTCCACCCCACCCACCAACAGCGCCGCCAGCACCGACACCAAGGTGACGGTCAGGTTGTAATACAGCTTGCGGATCGGCTTTAGGAACGCCCAGCCATAGGCGCCCAGCATCAAAATGCCGTCAAGGGTATCAACCAGCGCCATGCCGGCGGAGAACAGCGCCGGAAACACCAGGATCGACCACGGCGACAGCCCATGCGCCGCGCTGGTCGCCGACAGCCCCAACAGACCGACCTCGGTCGCGGTGTCGAACCCCAGCCCGAACAGGAAGCCCAGCGGATACATATGCCAACCACGACGGATCAGCCGAAACAGGCGGCGGAACAGGCGGCCCATCAGGCCCCGGTTCGACAGCAGAATATCGAGATCCTCGTCGGCCAGCACGGCGCCACGCCGCGCTGCCCGGAAGCTCCGCCAGATGCCGCCCAGGATCAGGATGTTGGCCCCCGCGATGGCGAAGAGGAAGAAGGCCGAGATCAAGGTCCCGACCACCCCACCGATCGCCTTGAAATCCTCGAGGCGATCCTGCAACAGCGTCGCCGCCACAGCCAAGCCCGCCGACAGCAGCACCACCACGGTCGAATGGCCGAGCGAAAAGAACAGCCCCACCGAGACCGGCCGCGACCCGTCTTGCATCAGCTTGCGGGTGACATTGTCGATGGCCGCGATGTGATCGGCATCCACCGCGTGGCGCAGTCCGAAACTGTAGGCCAGCAACGACGTGCCCAGCAGCAGCGGATGGTCGTGAAAGGCCAGCCACGCCCAGCCCCAGGCCAGCAGATTGAAGACGACAAGGCCCACCCCCATTCCGGCGATTTTTCCTTGCAGCGAGTGGCCGGACGGGAAGACGATTCGGGCAAACATCGATGGTGGCCCCACAATATTATGCGACTGGGTGTGGTTCGTGCCGAACTGTCGCACGCCTCACTTT
The DNA here is from genome assembly GCA_903899885.1 of uncultured Rhodospirillaceae bacterium. Classification (GTDB taxonomy): domain Bacteria; phylum Pseudomonadota; class Alphaproteobacteria; order Rhodospirillales; family Magnetospirillaceae; genus CAIULK01. Next base: position 5,525 of record CAIULK010000109.1, on the reverse strand, counting down.
TGTTCGCAAGCAATTCCCCGGTTGCCCCGGCTCTGCTACACTGACGGGCAGGACAAGAGGGGGAGAATCGCCATGACCCATCCAACACGGTTGCCCGCGTGGGGGCAATTGGCCGCCCATGCCGCCGATACCGCCAGCCGGCCGATGCGCGCCTTGTTCGAGGCCGATTCCGGCCGCTTTGCCCGCTTCTCGCTGCGGCTGAATGATCTGCTGCTGGATTATTCCAAGAACCGCATCACCGCCGAGACCATGGACCTGTTGACCACGCTGGCTGCCCAGGCCGGGGTGGAAGCGGCGCGCGACCGCATGTTCGAAGGCGCGCCGGTCAACACCACCGAGCACCGCGCCGTGCTGCATGTGGCACTGCGCAACCGCGCGGACCGGCCGATTCTGGTCGATGGGCACGACGTCATGCCCGGCGTCGCCGCCGTTTTGGACAAGATGCGCGATTTTTGCGCCAAGGTGCATTCCGGCGAATGGACCGGGGCGACCGGCAAGCGGGTGACCGACATCGTCAATATCGGTATCGGCGGTTCGGACCTTGGCCCGGCGATGGTCGCCGAGGCGTTGACCCCGTACCATGTGCCCGATCTGAACACTCATTTCGTGTCGAACGTCGATGGCACCCATATCGTCGAAACGTTGAAGCGGCTGAACCCCGAAACCACGCTGTTCATCATCGCCTCGAAAACCTTCACCACCCAGGAAACCATCAGCAACGCCCGCACGGCGCGCGATTGGCTGACCCGCGCGCTTGGGCCCGCCGCCGTCGCCAATCATTTCGTGGCGCTATCGACCAACGCCCGCGAGGTTGCCGCCTTCGGCATCGACACCGCCAACATGTTTGAATTCTGGGACTGGGTGGGCGGACGCTATTCGCTGTGGTCGGCGATCGGGCTGTCGATCGCGCTGTCGATCGGCTTCGAGAATTTCATCGACCTGCTGGGCGGCGCCCACGCGATGGACGAGCATTTCCGCACCGCCCCCTTGGCCGCCAACATGCCGGTGGTGCTGGCGCTGCTGGGGGTTTGGCACAACAACTTCCTGGGGGCCGCGTCTTATGCCGTGCTGCCCTATGACCAATATCTGCGGCGTTTCCCCGCCTATCTGCAACAGCTGGACATGGAATCGAACGGCAAGGGCTGCGCCCGCGACGGCGAACCGGCCGATTGGCAGACCGGCCCGGTGTTGTTCGGCGAACCCGGCACCAACGGCCAGCATGCCTTTTACCAATTGATCCACCAGGGTACCAAACTGATCCCCTGCGACTTCCTGGCCGCCGCCAACAGTGCCAATCCGGTCGGCGAACATCATGTGATGCTGCTGGCCAACGTGCTGGCCCAAGCCGAAGCCCTGATGCGCGGCAAAACCGAGGGCGAGGTGCGGGCCGAACTGACCAAGGCCGGAATGGACCCCGCCGAAATCGACGTGCAAGTCCCCCACCGGGTATTTTCCGGCAACCGGCCGTCGAATACCCTGCTGTATCGCACGCTCGACCCCCGCACGCTGGGGCAATTGATCGCGCTGTACGAACACAAGGTCTTCGTCCAAGGCGTCCTGTGGGACATCAACAGCTTCGATCAGTGGGGTGTGGAACTGGGCAAGCAGCTGGCCAAGGCGATCCTGCCCGAATTGTCGGCCGCCAGCGCGCCGACCGGCCATGACAGCTCTACCAACGCCTTGATCGGCCAGATCCTGGCGTGGCGGGCGTAGCGACCACATGTTCCGTGGGGCGGAACATTCGGATTGTTCCACTTCTTGGAACAAGTTACAATTCACCCCATGAAACTTGCCGGCCTCGAAATCCTGACCACGCTCATCGCCCGCGAAAAGCGGGAGTGCCCCCAACAGGCCAAGGCGCTGGATCGCCGGATTGCGGCATGGCGCCACGAAGTCGAGCCGGCCAAATGGACGAAGCCGACCGATATCAAGGCCGTATACGGGACCGCCGACGTGGTCGGAAACAACCGGATCGTCTTCGACATCTGCGGCAACCGTTATCGGCTGATCGGGCAATTCAACTACGTCGCCCAGGTCGCCCGCATCCGGTTCGCCGGCACCCATGCCGAATACGACGCCATCGACGCAACAACGGTGTAAGCCATGGATATTCGACCGATTAAGACACCCGACGAACACAAGACCGCGCTGGCGCGCATCGACGAATTGATGGATGCCACGGAGGGCACGCCCGAGATGGGCGAATTGGAAGTTCTAGCCATCCTGGTAGAGCGGTACGAGCGGGAAGCCTTTCCGATCGATCCGCCCACGGCCCTGGATGCCATCCAGTTCCGCATGGAACAGGCTGGCTACCGCCAAGCGGACCTCGCGCGGGTGCTCGGCAGCCGGTCGCGTGCCTCGGAGATCATGCACGGCACGGTCAAGCGGCTGTCGCTGACGCAGATTCGTCGACTCCATGACGCATGGGAGATCCCGGCCGATGTGCTGATTCGGGATGTGGCGTAGGTGGCCCCGGCAGGCAGGCAGGCCATTTACCTTACTTCCCGCTGATACCCCCGGCGGGACCAGCGCATCAGGAATTTGCCGATCTCCAGGGTGTGCCAGCCTTTGATCACCTCGTCGGTGACGAAGATGTCGTCGCCTTGCGCCCATCCCCAGCCGACCGGAAGCCAATGGTGATCGACCCAGGTGGCGATCAGCAGCGGCTGGCCATTTTGCGATTCCCAATCCGGCTTGTCGATTTCCAGCACCAGCTCCGGGTCGTCGTCGCCGTCCAGATCGATCCGGCCAACCCGCAGATCGTCGAGATCGAAGCCGAATTTACCGCCGGTCCGGAAGGTGTCCTTCCAGTACGAGGACACCAGCGCCTCGATGTCGGGGTGCGGCCCATCCGCCAGCGGCAGCATCGGGATTTGCGCGATCTGGCGGGGTCCCGCCATTGCCGCCGGGCAAACGGCCAGCACCAGCAGAACAACCGCGGTTTTAAACCTCGTCCTCATCGTCAAGCATCGCTCTTAAGGGCCGCAACAGCGGCGGCAGGTCGTGGTGGGTTGAATCCAAGATGATTTCGGGATCGACCGAATGATATTCGTGGACCAGAATATTGCGCATATCGCCGATTCGCGACCAGGGAATTTGCGGATAACGGGCGGTGATATGATTGGGAATGCGTTTCGACGCCTCGCCCAGCACTTCGAGATTGCGGATCACCGCATCCTGGGTCCGGTCGTCGGCGAGGAACTCGGCCAAGCCCATCCCATCGACATAGCGCAAGATCCGCTCGATCGCCTCGAGCATATCCTCGACCCGCACGCGCCAATCCTTCGAGCTCACGCGGCGCAACTCCCGTCGCCGAACACCGGATAGCATTCGGCCAATATACGGCGCTTTAGACGCGGCTTGATATGGCCCCGGGTGATCAAATCGACCGGACGGCCCAGCACGCCTTCCAGCGCGTATTTCAACTCGACATAGCGGAACAGGCCACCCGGCTGGCCGGGATGGAACTCGACCATCAGATCGACGTCGGACAGCGGCCGCGCCTCGTCACGGCGGACCGACCCGAACAAGGCAGCCGATTTCACGCCGAAACGAATGAACAGATCGCCGTGTTCGCGCAGTTTCGCGACGATTTCATCGCGCGACGCCGGTTCGCGGCGCCGGGCAACCCGCCCGGCATAGGAGCGCACCGCCTCGACCTTCTCGGCCGGAACGCGAATGGTGACTTCGACCACCCCGTTGCGGCCACGAAAGGGCCGCCGCCTTTCTTGATGCAAAACGCCGCCCCGCTACTCGATCATGCCGCGCCGGATGGCATAGGCCGCCAGTTCCGCCGAGTTGTGGAGATCGAGTTTCTGCATGATCTTGGTGCGATGGGTTTCGACCGTCTTGATGGCGATCGACAGCGCGTCGGCGATTTCTCGGTTTTTCAAGCCCTTGGCGATCAAAAGCAACACCTCGCGTTCACGCGCGGTCAGCGCGGCGCCGCCGGCGTCGCCGCCTTCGAGATATTCCTTCACCTGTTCGCCGTCCAGCCCCGGCCCCAGATAGGGGCGCCCACCCTGCACCGCAGTGATCGCGGCGGTCAGTTCGGCGTGGCCGGTTTTCTTCAGGGCGTACCCGTCGGCACCCGCCGCCAGCGCCTCGGCCACCCGGCGTTCGCAGTTGGCGACGGTCAAAATCAGCACACGGACCGAAGGCACCACCCGCTTGATGCGCCGGGTCGCCTCGACCCCATCCAGACCAGGCATCGACAGATCCATCAGCACGACATCGGGCTGAAGCTTACAGGCCATATCGACGGCGGCCAGACCATCCTCGGCCTCGCCCACGATGTCGATGTCATCAGTCTTCAGCAAAGCCGCCAAACCTTGGCGGACCAGTTGCTGATCTTCGGCAATCACGATACGGATGGGCAAGGAAACGTCCTCCATTTCGGACGGGGCATCTTGGCCCACTCGTCCGGATTACGCAAGACGGTGGATGCAAATTCAGGGTCTGCAATTTCTGCCCGGCAAAGCTTGCCTTCCGGGTGGAGCATTTTGCCGCCCACCACCACCACCACCGCCAGCCAATCTCCCGTTTTCCGGGTGGCAGGAGAATTGCAAGCCACCGTCTGGGAGGCACCCTTTGCGAAGGAGGAGCGCATGGCCTTCGATAGTGCGTCGGCACCGGGACGTCCACGATTGACGACCGCCTCGCCGCCGATGTTCGCCGTTCCGGCAAGCCCGACGCCGCTTGAGCTCGCCCGCTTGATCGTTGAGCTCTATCGCGAGGGGACTCTGTCTTCGGCGCAGATGAGCGCGGTCGCGGAATCGCCCATCCTGCGTCCACTGCTGATTGCGGTGATTGGCGCCGTGTCGGGCGCGGCGGCGGAATAAAGGGGCACGGAATTCAACGCGTCTTCAAGCGGGCCTTGAAGGCGGCATCCCGCTTGATCGTCCATTCGCGGCGCAGCGCGTCGCCATGCTCCATCGGCCCCTCGGCATGGACCACCCGCCAGGGCCCACGCCCCCGGGTGAAACGCGCGCCGGTTCCCGCATTATGCTTGTCCAAACGGGCAGCCACGTCCTTGGCGACACCGGTATAGGTGACGCTGTCCCCGTTCAGCAGAACATAGACAAACCAACTCAAGGCGGTTGGAACCGGTGCCTACTCGACGGGTTCGGCGGGCGGGCCGGTGGCGGCGATCGCCGCCACGCCGGACGCCTCGGAAGACATCCCGACCGACACCGGGACCATCACGGCACCGACGTCCGGCACAGCCACCGCGCTTGCGATCACCGGACGCGGATGATGAACGGCCTGGGCAACATGATGGTGATGGGGCGTGTGATGCACAAAGGCCTGGGCCACGCGCGGACGGCTGGCCGACTGGGCGAGGTGATGGTGCTTGGCCTGGGCCCGCACCAGATGGCGGCGATGATGCGCCGTCGCACTGGCCAACTGGGATTGACGGCGATGCGATTTGATCGAGGCGACCGCCGTCCGGTGACGAAGACGATGATGGGCGGCAAGACGAGGACGAGACGAGGCCGCCCCGGCCACGACCACCGGCGCATCCG
>CAIULK010000108.1 GCA_903899885.1 uncultured Rhodospirillaceae bacterium | reverse complement strand
TGGACTACCGTGGACAATCCTCGGCCGCCGTCAGCCCGTCGGTCGACATGCCGCCGAAAATGTGCGGAGTCTCACCGCCGTTCACACGACCGGCAGGGTGACGGCGCCCTCGCGGGCAGCCAGCCGGTCGCGTTCCGCCACCAGGGTTTCGGCGTCGGCATCGATCACCGCCAGCACCCGCGTCCCCCGCCTCTCGGCCAGCAGCAGGCGCTCGCCATGGCGGCGCTTCAGATCCTCGACCAGGGACTCTTCCGGCGTCACGATGCGGACGGCGACCTTGTCCGCCGCCTCCATCATCGCCTGCATGCGTTCGAGCATGGCGGCGCGCCCCGAGGGCATTTTCAGCGCCGCGAGGTCGCCCTCGCCGTCGAGCACGCCGTCGGCCAGGGCCTGCTTGTGGGCCAGCAGGTGCAGGATGCCGTGCTCGATGGTGTTCTCGGCGACCAGATTGATCACGGTGACGGCCTTGGTCTGATGCTTGCGCCAGGCCCGGGCGATGCGCTGCTCCAGTTTGGCCGGGTTCCACGGCAGATCGACGTTGACCACGGCGCTGGCCACCTGAAGATTGAGTCCCACCGCGCCGGCATCCGTGGACAGGAACAGCCGGCAGGCCGGGTCATGCTTGAAGCGGGCGATTTCGGCGCGGCGGCGCAATTGCGGCACCGAGCCGGTGTGCCAGGCGCATTCGACGCCCATCTCGCTGGCCAGTTCGCGCACCAGCCCCAGCATCCGTTCCCATTCCGAGAAGACGATCACCTTGCGGTCGGGTTCCTCCAGCAGATCGGCGAGGATGCCCTCCAATTCCTCCAGTTTCGGCGAGATGCGGCAGGTGGGGTCGAGGATGGCCGGGGTGTCGCACACCATCCGCATGCAAGCCAGCAGTTGCTGCAGCCGGTCGAATTCCTCCTTGGTGAGGGGCCGTTTCTGTGCCAGATGCATCAGGCGGGCGGCAGGGGTGCGGAAATCCTCGTAGCGCAGTTTCTGCTCATCGGCCAACGGCACGAAAAAAGTCTTGACGGTGCGGCCGGGAAGCTGGGCCTCGACCTCGGCCTTGCGGCGGCGCAGCATCACCGGCTTCAGGCGGCGATGCAGATCGCCCAGGTTCTGGTAATCGACCGGCCGGCCACGTTCGTCCAACCGGTAGAAATCGCGGTTGAAGCGGAACAGCGGCCCCAGGATCTCGGGATCGAGGTACTGGACGATGGAATAGGCCTCGTCGATGCGATTCTCCAAGGGCGTGCCGGTCAGCACGAAGGCAAAGGGCGCACGCAACGACTTGACCTTACGCGCGGTCTTGGTTTGCCAGTTCTTGATCCGCTGCGCCTCGTCGAGCACCACCACGTCGGGCGCCAGCAGCCGATTGATGTCGTCGGAATCGTTCAGCACCTGCTCGTAATTGACGATGGTGAAGAAGGCGGGGTCGCCATAGGCGGCGAGGCGCTGGTGGCGCAACCCCACCACGAAGCGGGTGTCGCGGCCGGTGAAGCGGGCGATCTGTTCCTCCCACTCCGCCTTGACCGAGGTCGGGCAGACCACCAGCACCCGGCCGATGCCCCGGCGTTTCGCCAGCAGTTCGCAGGCGGCGATCGCCTGAACCGTCTTGCCCAGGCCCATCTCGTCGGCCAGCAGCGCGCGCTCGCCAAAGGCCAAGTGCAGCATACCGTCCCGCTGGTAGGGCAGCAGCGGCAGTTTGACCACGTCCCAGTTCTCGGTGCCGGCCTCGATCCCGGCGAGGAAGGCGGCGCGGGCCTCGTCCCGCGAGGCAATGCGGCGCAGCCGGTCCAGCCAGGGGCCGAAATGGCGGGAGACCCGCACCTCCGGCGGGGCGGCGGGGGCGGCGGCAAGCAGAGCGGCGATGGTGGCGGGATTGCCGGACAGCGTTCCATCGGCTCCGAGGAACGGCTCCAGCCAGCCCCGCGCGGCGGCGGTATCGCCCTCGGTCGGCCAGGTCACGGTGGGAGCCGACTCGGTATCGCGGCGCAGGAACACCTCGACCCGCGGCGAACCCCCGGCCGCAGCCTGCTTGAACGTTTTCACGCTACGGCGGCGCAGGGCCGCCAGCACGCCCTCGATGTGCTTGCAGGTGCCCAGCCCGTTGACCCGATGGTCGATGCAGCCGCAGGAATTGGTCCGCCCACCGAGATCGCGGATCTCCACCTCGTAGGTGGTTCCGCCGCCGGAGCGGACTCGGAAGGTGCCGAACAGCGGATGGGCGACCTCGATGGCCTCGATGGCGACGATCTCGGCCAGCCCGCGCCAGCGCCGGAGCGCGACTTCGTCCTCGTCGCTGGTGCGCCAGCCGGCCAGTTGCGGCTTCTCCAGCACCTTGCGGGCACACGCGGCGGTCTTGGTCCTTCGGCGCGGTTTGTTCGTCCCCGTCATATCCTCTGTCCTCCGATGTCCGGGCGACGGTAGCGACGGCAGAACCGGGCGTCAACGCGCCCTTGCCGGCAGACGGGAGGACCGTTATCACCGACTCATGGACGATGCGACCGACGACGAAATCACTGCGATCCGGGACCGCCTTGTCGCGCTTGATGCCGAACGGGTGACCCTGGAGAGCA
>CAIULK010000107.1 GCA_903899885.1 uncultured Rhodospirillaceae bacterium | reverse complement strand
GAGGGACTTGAACCCCCGACCCCAGGATTATGATTCCCGTGCTCTAACCAGCTGAGCTACCCCGCCGCAAGAGGGCTTCGATATACTCGACCTGATTCGGTTTTGCAAGACACACATCCGTCATGCGGCGGCGGTCTTTTTGACCTCGTCCTCAAGCGCCTGAAGGGTGGCGATCAAAGTGTGATTCAGGTCATCGATGGCGGCTGGGGTGACGTCGGAATCGGTCAGGGTCTGGCATCGGCGGGCCAGATCGGCCAGCCGCCGGGCGCCAACGCTGCCCGCGGCTCCCGCCAGGCGATGGGCGGCCTCGCGCGCGTGGTTAAAGTCGCCCGACTGCTGGCCGTGCCGGATCTGTTCAAACTCGGCCCGGATCACCGATGGCGCGCAGGCCAGCAACTCGGCCAGCGACGCATCGCCAACCCATTGGCGGATATCGCGGATATACTCGTCGTCGAGCAGCGGCGGACCTTCGGCCAGGATGGCAGCGGGGGCCGAGATTGCGGGCGGAACAGTCATGGCCCGCCATAGTAAGGACAGCCCGGACCAAATGATAGGGAAAACACCCGCGCTCGAATAACCCGATGTCTCGCCGCCGGGTCGACTGCGCGAGTGTTCGGCGCGCGCCGGGCAGCCCCGTCTTTTGTTGCGTGGCGTGCTGGCTTATGTCTATTCTGACTTATAGGAATCGGTGTCCTTTAGGCGATCAAGATCGTCGTCGGTAGGGGACTGATCCGTCGGTTTGGGGGGGCGGCGGACACGGACATGGATACAAAGCCGTATATTGTTGCCGTCTTCAATCAGAAGGGCGGCATATCGAAAACGACGACCAGCACCAATCTGGCGGTTTGCCTAGCGGCGGCCGGCCAGTCGGTGGTGGTGATCGATCTGGATTCGCAAGGGGATTCAACCAAAAGCCTGGGCGTCGATCCGGGCGATGTCGCCAAGGGCATCTACGACATTTTCACCGGTGGGGCCGAGGTTGCCGAGGTTCTGATTCCCAGCGCGTTTCCGAACGTGCGGCTGTTGCCCTCGACCTACAATTTGGCCGGGATCGAAATTCGCCTGTCCGAGATGAAGGATTCGCAGCGGACGCTGTCGAACATCGTCAACCGGGGCGGCTTGGTGTGCGACTATGTCGTCATCGATTGCCCGCCGGCCCTGGGAATTCTGCCGATCAACGCCCTGGCGGTGGCCAACGCGGTGATCATTCCGGTGACCGCGACGCCCTATGCCAACGACGGGCTGCTGCGCACCCTGCCCTCGATCAAATATGTCCAAGAGGGGCTGAACAAGAACCTGCTGCTGCAAGGCGTGTTGTTCACGATCGGCGACCGCAACAAAACCGCCCGCAAGATCAACGAGCTGATCCGTTCGCGCCTGGGCGGCACCGTCTATCAGACCGAGATTCCGCGCGACAATCTGGTGATCGAGGCGGCCAGCGCCGGGGTGCCGATCTGCGCCTATGCGCCGCGCAGCCCGGCCGCCGCCGCCCACCTGGATTTCACCTATGAATTCCTGGCCCGTCACGCCAAGATCGCCGCCAAGGCCGGGGTGGAATTGCCCGCCCCCGCCGCGCGCGAAGTGGCGTTGACCGAACTGTCGCGCTGGCGCAGCGATCATCAGGCGATGCTTGATCGGCCATCGGACGATCGGGTGGCCAGCGGCAAGGCCAAGCTCGACCGCATGCTGTACGGCGACCGCACGCCCTTCGAACGCTTCCATCTGGATGTCATTCACTTCTTCATCGACAACCGTCTTTGGCTGATGGCCTTCATTCTGGTGTCGCTGGTGGTGATCGGGTTGATGGTCGGGGCCGGGGTGTCGGGCGCGCGGATGATCGCGGCGGCGATCGGGCTGAAGTAAGTGGCGCGGCCGTCCTCGGAACCGTTGTTCGACGAGGCGGTCCGGCGGTTGCGCGCCCGGCGAAACGGTCCGCTGGACGCGGACGCCGTGGGCGACGGCGTGGCGGTCCTGGGTCTTGTGGTCGGCGGCCGCTCTTACGCCCTGCCCTTGGCCGATTTGGCCGAGGTGACGCCCTTGGGCGTGGTCACGCCGGTTCCCGGGATGCCCCGTCATCTGTTGGGAGTGACCAATCTGCGCGGTGAAATCCGGCCGGTTCTGAATTTGCACGCCTTGCTGACGCTGCCCGAGCGAGGCGATGCGGCGCCGGGTTATATCGTCTATTTGCGCTCGCCGGAACGCGAGGTGGGCTTGCGGGTCGATGGTTTGGACCCGATTCGCGCCCTGGATCACGACGACCCGGCGATGCTGGAGGCTCGGTCGATCCTGGCCCTTGATCTGTTGAAGGAACGCCCAGGGGCCGTGCCGTGGGAGCATTTGGGATGAGCGGCGGCCTCACCCCCGGGCGGGTGTCGGCGTGGGGGGCGGCGCTGTCCGCCCTGGTTCCGGCCGCGTTGATCGGATTCGAGTGTTTGGTTCTGGGGAATCAACTGGCGATCGGCGCGCAAATCGCGGCGGGGATGGCGGTGGCCTCGGCCGGCGTGGTGGCAACCCGGCTTCTGGCCGAGGCGATGCGGGCGCGGGCGGCGGCGGTCGGCCGCGTGGCCGCGGCGGTCGATGACCTTCTGGCATCAAGCCGTGTTCTGGCGCAACAGACCGATGCCGTGGCCACCTTGGGCGAGGCTGTGGCGCGCTCGGGCTCGCTGGGGCTGGACACCGCGCGCGAGGCGTCGGCCGGGCTGGAGGCCATCCGCGAGCAGACCGAAACCGTCGCCGAAACCGTGATCGCCTTGTCGGAACGCACCCAGGCGGTGGGCGAAATCGTCGCCACCGTCAACGATATCGCCGAGCAATCGAATCTGGTCGCCTTGAACGCGGCGATCGAGGCGGCGGACGCCCGCGAACACGGCCGCCGCTTCTCGGTGGTCGCCAACGAGATCAAAACCCTGGCCGATCAGGCGCGCGAGGCGGCCGGGCAGGTGCGCCGCCTGCTGGAACAAACCCAGCAGGGGATCACCACCTCGGTGATGCTGACCGACGAGGCCTTGAAGCGGGTGGAAGCCGGGCGCGAACGGGCCGGGCGGTCGGAACAGGCGCTGCATCGGCTGTCGGGGCCGTTGCAGGAAAACCTCGACGCCGTCCGCCAAGCCGCCGCCGCCGCCGCCGATCAGCGGACCGGGCTGGAACAACTGGCCCAGGCCTTGCGCTCGTTGGACGATGTCCGGCCGTGAGCGGCCCGCCACCCGAATGATTTCTCTGCGCGAAAAGCTGCTGGCGGCCTTTGCCGTCGAGCATCGGGAATATCTGGCGGCGATCCGCGCCGGGCTGAGCGAGGCCGGGGTCGCCGACCTGGATGAAACCTTCCGCCGCGCCCATTCCTTGAAGGGGGCGGCGCGTGCCGCCGAACTGGGGCCGGTCGAGCAACTCGCCCATAAACTGGAATCGCTGTTTTCGCGGTTGCGCAGCCATCGCCTGGGTTTCGACCGGGATCTGTTCGCCTTGGTCACGGCGATTTTGGATGCCATCGAGGATTGGGTGGCGGCGATGGTGCAAGCCGGGCCGCCGCCCGATGTCGATGCGGTGTTGGCCGCCGCCGACGCGGTGTTGACCACCAACGACGGGGTTCACCGGGCGGTCGCTGCGGTGCCTTCGGCCTTGGCCCCAAAAAGCGGCCGCGGCGACGACACGGTTCGGGTGCGGGCCGCCTGTCTGGATCGTTTGCAACGCTCGACCAGTCAATTGCAGTCGGAAAGCCTGCAACAGCGCCAATTGGTCGAAACCCTGAACGGGCTGGATCATCTGCTGGCCGATCTCGATCGCCAATGGCGGCGGATGCGCAAGGCGGCTTCGCGCCATGCCCGCCAGTCGGGCGACGGCGGTTTGGAGCGTCACGCCGAACGGGTTGAACGCGCCTTGAAGGCGGCGGCGGCGCAAGCGGGCGAGGTGCGCCGCGCCCAGCGCCGGGCGCGCTTCGCGTTGCGCCGTCTGGTCGGCGAAATCCGCGACGAGGTTCGCGATGCCCGCATGGTTCCCGCGCAAGAGGTGTTCGGCGCCTTCCGTAAAATGGTCCGCGATCTGGCCCGCGACGCGGGCAAGGAGGTCGAGGTCCGCATCGACGGCTTGGAGGTCGAGGCCGACCGCATGGTGTTGCAGGGCCTGAAGGACCCGGTGATGCATCTGCTGCGCAACGCGCTGGCGCATGGGGTCGAGCCGCCCGAACTGCGCGCCTTGGCCGGGAAACCCCGGCAAGCGATGGTGTCGCTGCGCTTCGATGTGGCGGGTGGCCGCCTGACCGCGACGGTCGAGGATGACGGCGCCGGTCTGGATGTCGCGGCGCTCCGCCGCCGGGCGGTCGAAAGCGGCGTGCTGGGCGAGGACGAGGCGGCGCGCCTGGGCGACCGCGAATTGGTCGATCTGTTGTTCGAGCCGGGATTTTCCACCCGTGACGTCGCCGATTCGCTGGCCGGGCGGGGCATGGGGCTGTCGGTGGTGCGCGAAACCGCCGCCGCGATGAGCGGGCGGGTCGAAGTGGCCGAACGGTTGACCGGCGGCACCCGCTTTTCGCTGTCGGTGCCGCTGTCGGTATCCAGCCGCCGGATGTTTTTGGTGCGCGCGGCAGGACAGACCTTCGCGGTGCCGACCGAGGGGATCGACCACCTCTATCGTTTGCCGCTGGCTGGGATCGAAACCTCGGCCGATGGTTTTTCGGTGGCCGCGTTCGGCGGGGTGCGCCGTCCCGTGATGTCGCTGGCGCGCCTTTTGGGCCTGGGCGACGGGCGGGTCGATGCCCAGGACGGTCATGTGCCGGTCATGCTGCTGAAGAATGGTCCGGACTTGGCCGGTGTCGCGGTGGATGGGTTCTTGGCGATTCAAGCGGCGACCATTCAAGACATCGGCATCGGCTTGGCGCGCGGCACGGCGGTGGCGGGCGGCATCATCTTGCCCGACGGCGCGGTGGCCTTGGTCCTCAATCCCTTCGAATTGGTCGAAATCTTCCGCCATTGGCCGAATGCGGCGCCCTTGATGGCGACCACCTCCCCGGTTGCGGCGCGGCCTCCGGCGATTCTGGTGGTCGATGATTCGCCGACCACCCGGTCGCTGGAAACCAGCATCCTGGAAGCCAACGGTTACCGCGTGACCTCGGCGGTTGACGGCATCGACGCGCTGGATCAACTGCGCCAGGGGGCGATCGATGTGGTGGTGTCGGACATCCGCATGCCGGGGCTGGACGGTTTCGGCCTGCTGCGCGCCGTGCGCGGCGATGCGGTGCTGGCCAAGCTGCCGGTGATCCTGGTGACCTTTCTGGAAATGGAGGG
>CAIULK010000106.1 GCA_903899885.1 uncultured Rhodospirillaceae bacterium | reverse complement strand
GGCCTATCCCGGTATCCAGCCGCCATTGAGGCGGCGGCCAAGCGCCCGGACGGGCGCGCTTGGGCAGAGGGCTTTTATATAAACCCGATACCGGGGCCTAACCCGATATCCAGCCGCCATTGCGGCGGCGGCCAAGCGCCCGGACGGGCGCGCCCGGCGAGGGCTTTTATATAAACCCGATACCGGGGCCTAACCCGGTATCGGCGGGTGCCAGCCCGACGACAAGGTCGCGCGAACCGCTTGCGTGCGATTCGACACCGCGATCTTGCGGAAGACACTGCGCAGATGGACCTTGATGGTCACTTCTTGCAGGTCCAGAACCAAGGCGATTTCCTTGTTGGTGCCGCCCTTGAGCAGCAGGCCAAGGATTTCCCCCTCGCGCCGCGACAGCTTGTCAAAGGGCGGCGGTGGCTCGGTGTCGCCGAAAAACGTGCCAGACGGCAGATAGCGCTCCCCCGACAGCACCAGACGCAACGCGTTGACCATCGCGGTACCGCTCACCGTCTTGGGGATGAAGCCGGCCGCGCCGTTCTGAACCGCCGCCATCACGTGGTCGCGGGTCGAATAGCCCGACACCACCACCACCGGGACCTGCGGGCGCAACGCCTTGATCCGCGCCAGGCCGTCCAGACCGTCCATGCCGGGCATTTTCAGGTCCAACAGGACCAGCGCCAGCCGTTCGGCCCGGCCGACCGCCTCGATCGCCTCATCGACGGTCGCCGCGTCGAAAATCTCGACCTCGGGCGAAAGCTCCAGCAAGAACGGCCGCAACCCGTCACGCATCAGTTTGTGATCATCGGCCAGAATGATTTGCATCGCTCGTTCCTCTCGCGGGGTAGCCGGATGGTAGCCCTTATGCCCCCAATAGGGAAAGGATCGCTTGGCCCAAGCGGTCCAGCGATACCGGCTTCTTGAGAACAAGACATGGCCCGGTTCCCAATTCGTCGGCCAATCGTTCGGTGGCCCCCAAATGGCCGGTGACAATGATGATCGGCAAAAAGGGCGCGTCGGAACGCACGATTTTCGCCAGGTGCTCGCCATCGCCCGACGGCATGCGCAGATCGGTGATCAAGACGTCGAAAGGCTGCTTGCGATAAAGGTCCCAGCCCGCCTGCCCGCTATGAGCGACCGCCACCCGGCAGCCCATCTCCTGCAAACCGCGGTTCATGGCGCGGGCGGTTTCGATATCATCCTCGACGACCAACACATCGGCATCCAGCGCGGCCAGCGGGTGACCGGCCCGCGCCTCGGCGGCCTCGGGCATCGGAGCGGCCAGCGGCACGGTGACGACGAAGCACGCCCCCTCGTACCGCTCCACGGTTTCGATCCTCCCGCCCATCGCCGCCATCAGGCTGAAACTGACCGACAGGCCCAAACCGGTTCCGCGTCCGGCTTCCTTCGTGGTGAAGAACGGCTCGAAAATCCGCGCGCGCAGCTCGGGCGGGATGCCGGGGCCGTTGTCGTGCACGATGATCCGCACGGTTTGATCTTGAACGCCGACCGACACCCCGACCCGGCCGTCCCAACCCACGTCCATCCCCTTGCGCCGTTCGCGCACCGCATGTTGGGCGTTCGACAGCAGGTTCATCACCACCTGTTCCAACTGCACCCGCCGCCCGATCACCGGCACCGGAGCCGACGGCACGCGAACCTCCAGCCCGATCGATTCGGAATGAAACGGCTTCTCCATCAGCCCGGCCGCCGAGGCGACCGCCGCCGCCGCATCGAAAGGCTCGACGCCACCCTGGTCGCGGCGGCTGAAAATGCGGATGTCGTCGAGAATATCGGCCGTCCGCCGGCTTTGGTCGGCGATCAGGCGGAACTGGGCGGCTTGCCATTCCTGGGTCGCCTTTCCCCGTTCGATGAACATCAAGGCGCCATCGGCTGTCAGCCGGATCAAGTTCAAGGGTTGCGACAGCTCGTGCACCAAACCGGCGGCCATCTCGCCCAGGGTGGCCAATTTGGCCGCCTGCACCAGATCCTCCTGGGTGCGGCGATGGTCGGCCTTGGCGCGCAGCGCGCGAATGCCATAGGTTAGATTGCGGGTCAGATCCTCGAGCAGGCGGACGGTCTCGGCATCGAAGGCATCGGGCTCGCCCGCATACAGGGTCAAGGCGCCGATCACCGCGCCCTTAGTGCCGATCGGCAGGGCGATCGACGACAGCAGCCCGAATTTCAGCGCGGTATCACGCCAGGGGGCGAAGTCGGTGCCGGTGCGGCTGTCGTGATTGATTTGGGTTTGGCCGGTTCGAATGGCGGTCCCGGTCGGACCCCGCCCCAACGGATTGTCACCCCACGACAATTTGATGGTGTCGGCATACACCCCCTCGGGCCCGGCATGCGCGACCGGGGCGACGCTTTTCTCGGCGTCGTCCTTGGCATAGCCCACCCAGGCCAGACGATACCCCGCGACATCGACGGCGGCACGGCAGATCGCCTCCATCAATTCGGTTTCATCCTCGGCCCGCAACAGCGCATCGGTCGAGCGGGTCAGGACGGTGACCGCCCGTTCCAACGAGCGATAGCGGGCGGCGTCAGAATGGGGCATTGGCGAGGCTTTGGCGGACGGCGTCGATCAACTGGGCGTGATCGATCGGCTTGTGAAGGATTTTGGTTCCGCGTTGACTGACCTCGGCCAGCAGGCCGGGCGCGGTATCGCCGGTCAACAGATAGGCCGGAATCGGGCGTCCGAAGGCACGCTCGATCTTGCCCAGAACATCCAACCCGGTTTCGCCGCGCAGACGATAATCCAGCAAGGCCAAATCGGGGGCGCGGCCCTTCAGGGCGGTGACCGCGTCGTCGCCCGAGGTGGCGGTGATCACGTCGAGCCCCCACAGCGACAAGATATTGGCGATCGCGGTGACCACGAACGCCTCGTCATCGACCACCAGCACCCGGCCGGCGATCGGCTCGTCTTGGGTTCGCGCCGCCGGGGGCGCGTGGCGGGGCACGGGCAACCGCCGCCCATCCAGACTGACGGTAAAGCGCGAGCCCCGTCCCGGTGCCGACACCACCGAAATCCGATGGCCCAAAAGGCGGCAGGTCCGGCGCACGATGGCCAGCCCCAAACCCAACCCTTGGGTGCGGTCGCGCGACGGATTGGCGGCCTGAAAAAAGTCGTCGAAAATAACGCCCTGCTGCTCCTCGGCAACGCCGATGCCGGTATCGGCGACGACGATCTGGGCGTGCCCCCCTTCCAGGCGGCAGCCGATCAAGATCTTGCCGGTTTCGGTATAGCGGATGGCGTTTTCTAGAAGGTTGCGCACCACCCGGCCCAGCAAGGCCGGATCACTGCGGACGATCGCCCCGCACGGCACGGCGCGCAAGCTCAACCCCTTCTTGGCGGCACGGCTGCGGTATTCCTCGGCCAGCGGGCCCAAAACGATATCGATGGGGAATTCCGAAATCGTCACCGGCACGGTGCCGGCTTCCAAACGCGAAACATCGAGCAAGCCGTCCAACAGATCCTTCAACGCGCTCAATGCGGTTTTGCAGTGCGCCAGCACGGGCGCCGCCGCCGGGTGTTCGCCCAACTCCGCCGCCAGAACCGCATGGAACAGCATCAGCGACTGAACCGGCTGGCGCAGATCGTGGCTGGCCGAAGCCAGGAAGCGCGATTTCGAAAGATTGGCCTTTTCCGCCGCGTCGCGGGCCGCCACGGCCTCGCGCTCGGCTTCCTTGCGCCGGGTGATGTCGATGGCGAACGAGACCGAGGTGTCTTCGGTGTGCGGTAGACGGGCCAACCCGGTTTCGACCCACACCCGCGATCCATCGGGGCGGAGAAATTGCTTTTCATAGGCGCCGGAAATACCGCGCTCCTTCATTTCCGCCACCGCCCGTCCACACTGGCCGAGGTATTCCGGGGGCGTGAAATCGGCGCCATTCAGTTCGCCCGGATGGAATTCCTCGCGGTTCGACCCCAGCAGGCGGAGGTAATAATCGTTGGCCTCCAGCACCACGCCCTCGTCGTTCATGATCGCGACGCCGATGATGTTGGAGTCGATCAGGCGGCGGACCTTGTCGTTGGCGACTTCAAGCTCGCGCACCGTCTGCCACAGGATCTTCGAGATCCCCTCGGCCTTTTCCTTTTGGGCCCGAAGATCGGCTTCGCGGTCCAAAATCGCGGCGCGGCCTTGACGCTGCCCTTGCAACAGGCGGTCGAGTTCCCAAATCCCGGTGGCCCAGGCATCGTCGGTCCCGTCGCCACCGGCATCGGCGACCACCCGCGCGATCCGCCGCTCCAGGCGCCGCGATAACCGGAAGGCCAACAAGGCGCCGATCACCAGCACCAAGCCGCCGCTGCCGCCGACCATCAGATAATCGCGCCGCACCGGCGCTTGCATCAGCGCCCTCGGCGCCCCGACGGCGACCGCCCAACCGCTGCCCTCCAGCGTCTTGTACGAGGTCCGGATATCGACCCCTTCCAGGCTTTCGCCCTCGACCAGACCGGACTTGGCCCGGGCCAGGGCCTCAAGGAAGAACGGCGCCGCGAAGTGGCCGGTAAAACGCGCCGCGTCGGCCGAGCGGGCGATCACCACGCCGCCGCGATCCACCAAGACCGCCAGCCATTGCGGCGGCAGACCCTGCGCCGCCAACAGCTGATTCAGTTGATCCGCATAGATGACGACACGCACGACCGAACGCGGCAACGGGCTGGCCTCGGGGACCGGCGCATCGATGGCGACCACCGGGCGGCGCGTCCGCTGGCCGATATATAGGCCAGAGACCGTGGGCAGGCCGCTTTCCAGCGCCTCGGCGGCCGAGGCAACCTGCGCCGTCGGCACCCGGATTTGGTCGCAGGGCTGGACCGTGGAACAGAGCACGACCCCCTCGCCGGTCATCACCGAAATGGCGCTTACCAACGGAAACCGGGCAAGCAAGCTCAGGGCTTCTTCCCGGAACCCATTCAGGTCGCCATGCTTCAACTCGCCGCTGGTCGCCAACGCGGTCGCCGCCACCGTGACGCCGTTGAGGTCCTGGGACACCGTCGCCGCCAGGGCGTTGGCGCGGGTCGCCAAATCGGTCTGTTGCGCCTCGCTGCGCTCCTGCGCGAACCG
Organism: uncultured Rhodospirillaceae bacterium; assembly: GCA_903899885.1. Classification (GTDB taxonomy): domain Bacteria; phylum Pseudomonadota; class Alphaproteobacteria; order Rhodospirillales; family Magnetospirillaceae; genus CAIULK01. The sequence goes on along the minus strand of CAIULK010000106.1, from coordinate 10,129 downwards.
GTTGACGACGACGATCGCGAACAGGGTGATCGGCACGGCGATCGACAAGGCAATCAGCGCCAGCCACGTCCGCACACGAATCGAGCGAAGCGGCCGCTCCACGCCGGTTGGCGCTCGGGTCATCATGTCACGCGGCATGGCTGTCGGCGTTATTATCGGACAAGGTCACCGCTATCTTGGCCAGATCAGGCAGAATGTCCACGAATACCTCGACTAGGGCGGGGTCGAAGTGGCGCCCAGCCTCCGCCTGTATGTAATCGGCCGCCGCATCAAGCGTCCAAGCCGGTTTGTAAGACCGCGCGGTGGTGAGCGCGTCGAAAACGTCGCACAGGGCGGTGATGCGGCCCTCGATCGGGATCGCCTCGCCCGCCAGACCGCACGGATAGCCGGTTCCGTCCCATTTCTCGTGATGGGTCCGCGCCACCATGCGGGCCATCGCCAACAGCGGATGCTGACTCTTGCCGATGATATTGCCGCCGATTTCGGGATGGGCGTTCATCCTTTCGCGATCGCCCGCATTCAGCGGACCCGGCTTCAACAAGATCTGATCCGGCACGCCGATCTTTCCAATATCGTGCATCGCGCTGGCATGAAACAACAGATCGCACCGCGTCTGATCCAGCCCCGCCGCCGCCGCGATGCGGATGGCGAAGTGACTGATCCGCTGCACGTGGCGGCCGGTTTCGTTGTCGCGGAATTCCCCCGCACGGGCCAAGGCGGACAAGATCTCGTTGCGCGATTGATCCAGCTCGGCGGTGCGCTCGCGCACCGCCTGCTCCAGGCGCTCGACCTCACGGCGGCGGTCCTTCAACAACAACGCCGCCAACATGACATTGCGGACCCGGCACATCATTTCCTCGGGGCTGAACGGCTTGGTCAGGAAATCCTTGACCCCCGCCGTCAGGGCTTGCAGTCGAACCTCGGGCTGCGGATCGCCGGTCACCATCACGGCGGGCAGATAATCCCGGGGCCGCGTCGCCTTCATCGCGCCGACCACCTGGATCCCGTCCATGTGCGGCATGCGGAAGTCGAGGAGGATGAGGTCGAAGTCATGCTCGGCATGCAGCGGCGCCGCCCGCCTTGGGTCGGTTTCCGTTCGGATGTCGCGATAGCCGTGGGTGCGCAGAATCCCGGCCATGGCGGCCGCGCCATAGTCGGAATCGTCGAGCACGATGATTTTACCGCTGCTAAGCGTATTTCCCAGGACGTCCATGCCCAGACCTTCCCGTTTATCCAGGTCACACAGTAGGGCGCCGCGGGGGGCGGGGTCCAGTTGCCGAACGGGTGCTTGCCCTACGCCCTTGGGATAGGGGGCCACGCCGTTCGACGTAAAAGGCAACAAAAAACCCCTCTTCCCCGGCGCCGGGGAAGAGGGGTTGATCGCTCAACCGTATGAGGCCGATTTATTCCTCGGCGGTCGCCACCGGGCCCGAATCAAGGCCCTTGGCCGAAACGTCGCGGTCAACCAGTTCGATCACCGCCATCGGGGCGCAGTCGCCGTGCCGGAAACCGGCCTTCAGCACGCGGCAATAGCCGCCCGCACGGCCCTTGTAGCGTTCGGCCAGACCGCTGAACAGCTTGGCCACCACGGCGTCGTCGCGCAGGATGGCATAAGCCTGACGGCGATCGTGCAGGGTGCCCGACTTGCCGCGCGTGATCAGCTTCTCGACGATCGGACGCAGATCCTTGGCCTTGGGAAGAGTGGTCTTGATCTGCTCGTGCTTCAGCAGGGCGGCCGCCAGATTGGCGAACAGCGATTTGCGGTGCGATGACGTGCGGTTCAGCTTCCGTCCAGACATACCGTGACGCATGGTCCTCTTCCTTTCCTATCCTGGCCCCGGCGCGCGGAGACCGATAACGCACCCGGCCGCCCGGACGATCCCGGTACGGCCGTGGTCGGGCCGGAATGGCCCATTTATAAAGTCCCTCGCCGGGCGCTGGCTCCGCCAGCTTGGCCGCCGCCGCAATGGCGGCTGATAACGGCCCCGCGCCCGCCGTGGGGTTAGTACGGCTCTTCCAGCTTCTTGGCCAAGTCCTCGATATTCTCGGGCGGCCAGTTGCTGATTTCCATGCCCAGATGCAGACCCATCTGCGCCAACACTTCCTTGATTTCGTTCAGGGACTTGCGGCCGAAATTGGGGGTGCGGAGCATTTCGGCTTCGGTCTTCAAAACCAGATCGCCGATATAGATGATGTTGTCGTTCTTCAAGCAGTTCGCCGAGCGGACCGACAATTCCAATTCGTCGACCTTGCGCAGCAGGTTCTTGTTGAACGGCAGATCGTCCTTGCGCTCTTCCTCGACCACCAAGCTGGGCTCTTCGAAATTAATGAAGAGCTGCAACTGGTCTTGCAAGATGCGGGCGGCCAGGGCCACCGCGTCTTCCGGGGTGACGGCACCGTTGGTCTCGACCCGCATCGACAGCTTGTCGTAGTCGGTGACCTGACCGACACGGGTGTTTTCGACCTTGTACGCAACTTTTTTAACCGGCGAGAAAATCGCGTCGATCGGGATCAAACCGATCGGCGAATCTTCCGGGCGGTTCTGCGAGGCGGCGACGTAACCCTTGCCGGTCTCGACCGTGAACTCGATGTTCAGGCGAGCGCCTTCGTCCATCGTGCACAGGACCAGATCGGGGTCCATGATTTCGATGTCGTGTCCGACCTCGATCATCGACGCCTTCACTTCGCCGGGGCCGGTGGCCTTCAGATGCATCCGCTTCGGGCCCTCGCCATGCATGCGCAAGCCGAGCGCCTTGATGTTGAGGATCAAATCGGTGACATCCTCGCGGACACCCGGGATCGACGAGAATTCGTGCAGAACCCCTTCGATCTGAATGGCCGAGACGGCGGCGCCCTGAAGCGACGACAGCAAGATCCGCCGAAGCGAGTTGCCCAGCGTCATGCCGAAGCCCCGTTCAAGCGGCTCCGCGATCACGGTGGCGACGCGCTGGGGGTCGTGCCCCGGCTCGACCTGAAGCTTGCTGGGCTTGATAAGTTCCTGCCAGTTCTTCTGAATCACGAGCGTGACCCTCAATGCTGGGAGCGACGGGAAACGGCGCGCGGCCCCGTTATATGGGGGACACGCGCGCCGTAAACGAAAAGACTAAACGCGACGACGCTTGCGCGGACGGCAACCGTTGTGCGGAATCGGCGTCACATCGCGGATCGAGGAGATGGAGAAACCCACCGCCTGCAAGGCCCGAAGCGCCGACTCACGCCCCGAACCGGGACCCTTGACTTCGACTTCCAGGGTGCGCATGCCATGTTCCATCGCCTTGCGGCCGGCATCCTCGGCGGCGACCTGCGCGGCGTAGGGGGTCGATTTACGCGACCCCTTGAACCCCTGCATGCCGGACGAGGACCACGAGATCGTGTTGCCCTGGGCGTCGGTGATGGTGATCATGGTGTTATTGAACGTCGAGTTCACATGCGCCACGCCCGATGTGATGTTCTTGCGTTCACGGCGACGCGGACGCGCGGCGGCTGCGGGTTTGGCCATTTAGACTATTCCTTACTTCGTGACTTTCTTCTTGCCGGCGATCGGCTTGGCCGGGCCCTTGCGGGTCCGGGCATTGGTATGGGTGCGCTGGCCGCGAACCGGCAGGCCACGGCGATGCCGCAGACCACGGTAGCAACCCAGATCCATCAAACGCTTGATGTTCATCGCCACGACGCGGCGAAGGTCGCCCTCGACGTGATAGTCGCGATCGATCATCTCGCGGATCTTCAGCACCTCGTCGTCGGAGAGCTGATTGACCCGGCGCTCGTCGGGGATCCCCAACTTCCCGCAAATCTCGGCGGCCTTCACCCGGCCAATGCCGTGGATGTAGGTCAACGCGATCTTGACGACCTTGTTGGTCGGAATATTGACACCAGCGATACGGGCCACGTCAGGGACTCCCTAATACCAGTAAAGCTCCCCGGCCGGTTTGCCAGGAAGAAACGGAAGGTGCGGGATTATAGGAAGATTCGGCCCCGAGTCAACTGGTCCAGTCAACGGCTGGGGCCGAATCCTCACCCCACGGTTATTTTTTCGTGCTCTTCAGGATCGTTTCAAGGTCAGTGGTGACCTTGGCGATGTCCTGCGTGCCGTCCACCACGGAAAGAATGCCTTTCTTTTCGTAGTAGGGCAGCAACGGAGCGGTCTGAGCATGATAGGCGTCCAACCGCTTGGTGACGGTTTCCGCGTTGTCGTCGGCGCGCCGGATGAACTCGGTGCTGCCGCACTTGTCGCAGACGCCATCCTTGGCGGGCTTTTGGAACTTGTCGTGGTAGCCGGCACCACACTTGGCGCAGGTGTAACGGCCGGTGATCCGCTCGATCAGCAGCGCGTCGGGAACGCGCACTTCGATCGCGGCGTTCAGGCCGCGGCCCTTGCGGACCAGCATGGCGTCCAGCGCCTCGGCCTGGGCCACGGTGCGGGGGAAGCCGTCGAAAATAACGCCGTTCTGGGTGTCGGCCTGATCCAGGCGCTCGTCGATGATCGCGATCACGATGTCGTCCGACACCAGCTGACCGGCATCCATCACCGCCTTGGCCTTCTTGCCGATCTCGGAGCCCGAGCTGACCGCCGCGCGCAGCATGTCGCCGGTCGACAGTTGCACCAAGCCGAAGGTGTCCATCAGACGCTTGGCCTGGGTGCCCTTGCCGCCGCCGGGCGGTCCCAACAGAACGAGATTCATGGTGTTCTCCCTATATTATCCGCGTTTTCCGCGTAGCTTGGCCTTTTTGATCAAGCCTTCGTATTGGTGCGCCAGAAGGTGCGACTGAATCTGCGCCACGGTGTCCATGGTCACCGTCACCACGATCAACAAGCTGGTGCCGCCGAAATAGAAGGGCAACGACCACTTGGCGATCAGCAGTTCCGGCAGGACCGACAGCACCGTCAGATACACCGCGCCCAACACCGTCAGCCGGGTGAGAATGAAATCGAGGTGATCCGAGGTGTTCTTGCCCGGCCGGATGCCCGGCACGAAGCCGCCGTATTTCTTCAGGTTGTCCGCCGTCTCGACCGGATTGAACACCACCGCCGTATAGAAGAAGGCAAAGAAGATGATCAACAGCGAGTAGATGAACAGATACAGCGGATGACCGCGCCCCATCAGGGCATTGAAGGTATCCAGCCACGACGCGCCACCGGCCGCCGAGAACTGCGCCACCGTCACCGGCATCAGCAGGATCGACGAGGCGAAAATCGGCGGAATCACGCCCGAGGTGTTCAGCTTCAGCGGCAAATGGCTGGCTTCGCCGCCATACATCTTGTTGCCCTGCTGCCGCTTGGGATACTGCACGATCACCCGGCGCTGGGCGCGCTCGACAAAAACGATGATGCCGACCACGCCAACCGACATGATCAAGATGCCGATGATCAAAAGCGCCGACAAAGCCCCCGTCCGCCCCAATTCCAGGGTGGCGGCGATCGCATGCGGCAATTGCGCCACGATACCGGCCATGATGATCAGGGACGTGCCCTGGCCGATGCCGCGCGCGGTGATCTGTTCGCCCAGCCACATCAGGAACAAGGTGCCGCCGGTCAGGGTCACCACGGTGGTGAAGCGGAACAGCAGCGCGTTGTCCATCATCACGGCGGCGCCGTGACTGCCCGACATCCCCAACAGACCGGCGGAAATACCGTAGGCCTGAAAGGCGGCGATAATCACCGTCAGATACCGGGTGTACTGGTTGATCTTCTTGCGGCCCATCTCGCCTTCCTTCTTGATCGCTTCGATCGAAGGAACGACGGTCGCCATCAACTGCATGATGATCGACGCCGAGATGTACGGCATGATGTTCAACGCGAAAATGGTCATGCGCTGCAAGGCGCCACCCGCCAGCATGTCGAACATGCCGAGGATGCCGCCGCCGCTTTGCCGGAACAGGTCCGCCAACACCTGGGGATTGACCCCAGGCATCGGAATCCAGGTCCCCAGGCGATAGACGATCAACGCCCCCAGGGTGAACCAGATTCGCCGCTTAAGGTCGGTCGCCTTCCCCAAAACACCAAGGTTCATGTTTCGGGCGAGTTGCTCGGCGGCGGAAGCCATGAAATATCTCCGGTTTAGGCGATGCTGACCGAGCCGCCAGCTTTTTCGACGGCGGCCACGGCCGCCTTCGATGCGCCGGACACCGTGATCGCCACCTTGGCCTTCAGCTCACCTTGGCCCAGCAGACGAACGCCGTCAAGCAGCGCGCCGACCAGACCGGCGGCCACCAATTCGGCGGACCCGATCGGCTGGCTGGCGTCCAGACGGCCCTTGTCGATCGCCGTTTGCAGGCGGCCCAGATTCACCACGGCGTATTCCTTGGCGAAAATGTTGTTGAAGCCGCGCTTGGGCAGGCGCCGATAGATCGGCATCTGGCCGCCCTCGAAGCCGTTGATCGCGACGCCGGTACGCGAGGATTGACCCTTCACGCCGCTGCCGCTGGTCTTGCCCTTGCCCGAGCCGATACCACGGCCGACCCGCTTCGCTTTGTAGCGGGCGCCGGGATTGTCGCGAATGTCGTTAAGCTTGGTCATTGTCTCAATCCTCGACGCGCACGAGATGCGCGACCTTGGCGATCATGCCACGCACGGCCGGAGTATCCTCCAGCGCGTTGGTCCGATGCATCTTGTTCAGCCCCAAACCGACCAACGTGGCCCGCTGGTCGGCGGGCCGCCCGATCGGGCTGTGAATCTGGGTGACCCGGACGGTCTTTTTGTCTTCGGCCATCGTAATCCTCCCCGCCTTAAGCCGTGGTGGCGGCGGCGGCCGGCTCGCGCCGTCCGATGATGTCGCCCACCTTCTTGCCGCGCTTGGCCGCGATCAGACGCGGCGACGACAAACCTTGAAGGGCGGCGAACGTCGCCTTGACCATGTTGTGCGGATTCGAGGTGCCCAGGCACTTGGCGACAACGTCGGCCACGCCCATGGTCTCGAAAACGGCGCGCATCGGGCCGCCGGCGATGATGCCGGTACCGGCCGGAGCCGCCCGCAGAATCACGCGCCCGGCGCCGAAATGGCCGAACACGTCGTGATGCAGGGTGCGGCCCTCGCGCAGCGCCACCTTGATCAGGTTGCGCTTGGCTTGTTCTGTCGCCTTGCGGATCGCTTCCGGCACTTCGCGGGCCTTGCCCGATCCATAGCCGACGCGGCCCTTGGTATCGCCCACCACGACCAGCGCGGCGAAGGCGAACCGGCGGCCACCCTTGACCACCTTGGCCACACGATTGATGTGGACCAGCTTATCGGTGAATTCCGACTCTTCGCGCTCGTTGCGATTGTCGGGACCCGAGGAACGACCGCGACCGCGGCCACTGCCCTCGCGCTCGCCTCCTTCACCACCGCGGCCGCGCCGCGTGCGTTCGGGGGAATCGGTATTGGGGGTACGTGCCATGATCGCGTTCCTCAGAAAGACAGGCCGCCTTCGCGGGCCGCATCGGCCAGCGCCTTGACGCGACCGTGATAAATATAGCCGCCCCGGTCGAACACCACCTCGGTGACGCCCGCCGCCTTGGCCCGTTCGGCGATCAACTTGCCGACGGCCTCGGCCGCCGCCTTGTCGGCGCCGGTCTTGAGATCGGTCTTCAAGCCCGTATCCAGCGACGAAGCCGCCGCCAGCGTGTGCCCCTTGGTGTCGTCGATCACCTGAGCGTAGATGTGCTTGCCCGACCGGAAGACCGACAGCCGAAGACGGCCGGCGCACTTCTTGGCGAGCAGAACACGATTGCGCCGCTTGCGGCGCTCGAAAAGATCCTTCGGCGTCATCATGGCGCGATCCCCTACTTCTTCTTACCTTCCTTACGCAGGATGGTCTCGGTGGCGTACTTGACACCCTTGCCCTTGTAGGGCTCGGGGCCACGATAGGCGCGGATTTCCGCCGCGAGCTGACCAACCCGGCGCTTGTCGCGTCCGGTGATCGAGATCGCCGTGGGCTTCTCGCACTTGATGGTGACATCGTCCGGAATCGGAACATTGATGTCGTGGGAATAACCGAGCTGAAGATTCAGCACCGATCCCTGGACCGCGGCGCGGTAACCGACGCCGTTGATCTCGAGATTGACCGTGAAACCCTCGGACACGCCCTTGACCATGTTGGCGATCAGCGCGCGGCTGGTCCCCCACATCATCCGGGCCCGCTTGGTCTCGTTGGCCGGTTTGACCCACACGAGCGAGCCATCCAACGTCACGTCGACATCGTCGACCGCCGTCAGGCTGGATTCGCCCATCTTGCCCTTCACCGCGACGTCGTTGCCGGTGATCTGGACGGTGACTCCGGCCGGCACAGGCACGGGATATTTGCCGACTCGCGACATTTTGGAGCCCCTCCTTAAAACACCTGACAGAGAACTTCGCCGCCCACATGCTGGGCGCGGGCCTCTGTATCCGACATCACGCCCTTGGGAGTCGACAGGATGGAAATACCCAACCCGTTGGCCACCTTCGGCAGATCCTCGATCTTGGAGTACACCCGGCGGCCGGGGGTCGAAACGCGGGCGATCCGCGAAATGACCGGCTGACCTTCGTGGTACTTCAGCTCGATATTCAGTTCGGCGACGCCGGGACGAACATCTTGGCGGGTATAGCCGCGGATGTAGCCCTCGCGCTTGAGAACCTCGAGAACGTTCATCCGCAGCTTGGAAGCCGGCGACATGACCGCACTCTTGTTTGCCCGCTGTCCATTGCGGATGCGGGTCAGCATATCGCCAACCGGATCGGTGAGCGCCATCTTACTCTCCTACCAGCTCGACTTGACCATGCCGGGGATCTGCCCCAGCGAGGCCAGTTCCCGCAGCTTGTTACGACACAGCCGGAACTTACGATAGTTCCCGCGCGAGCGACCCGTGATCTCACAGCGCAATCGGACCCGGTTTTGGGCGCCGTTACGCGGCATTTCCGCCATCTTCAGAGCGGCTTCGAAGCGCTCCTCGTCGGTGGTGTCTTTATTCATCACGACCGCCTTCAGACGCGCCCGCTTGGCGGCCTGCGACTTCGCCATCTTTTCGCGCTTCTTATTGCGCTCAACCGAGCTGACTTTTGCCATCTCTCGAAATCTCCTGGCTCAACCGGCGAACGGCATGTCGAAACCCTTGAGAAGCGCCTTGGCTTCCTTGTCGGTTCCGGCCGTCGTGACGAAAATGATGTCCATGCCCCGGATCTCATCGACCTTGTCGTAGTCGATTTCCGGGAACACGAGCTGTTCCTTCAAACCCATCGCGTAGTTGCCGCGACCGTCAAAGCTCTTGCCCGAGATGCCGCGGAAGTCGCGGACACGGGGAAGGGCGATATTGACCAAGCGGTCGAGGAACTCGTACATCCGGTCGGCCCGCAGGGTCACCTTGCACCCGACAACCTGGCCTTCGCGCAGCTTGAAGGTGGCGATCGAGGTGCGGGCGCGGGTGACGATCGGCTTTTGCCCGGTAATCGCGGCCATTTCGGCCACGGCGGACTCGATCTTCTTGGCGTCCTGGGCGGCTTCACCGACGCCCATGTTGACGACGATCTTTTCGAGCCGCGGCACCTGCATCGGGTTGACGTACCCGAATTCCTGCAAGAGCGCCGGCTTGACAACCGTCCGGTAATGTTCGCGCAAACGTGCGGTCATGGTCTGTTTCCTCCCCATTACCGGTCGATGACTTCGCCGGAGCGCCGGGCCACACGGACCTTGCGCCCATCGTCGAGAATCTTGACGCCGATACGGGTCGCCTTCCCGTCCTTGGGATCGAGGTGCGCCACGTTCGACACGTGAATCGCGGCCTCGCGCTCAATAATGCCACCGGGCACGCTCGGGGACGGCTTCTGGTGACGCTTCACCATGTTCACGCCCTGAACGACCACGCGGGATTCGGACGGGCTGGCCGACAGGACCTCGCCCTTCTTACCCTTGTCCTTGCCGGCGATCACGACGACGTGATCACCCTTTTTCACATGCAATCCGGCCATCACAGCACCTCCGGCGCCAGCGAGATGATCTTCATGAACTTCTTGCCGCGAAGCTCACGGGTCACCGGCCCAAAAATACGGGTACCGATCGGTTCGCCCTGCTTGTTGATCAGCACCGCCGCGTTCGTATCGAAGCGGATGGCGGTGCCGTCGGCACGACGGATTTCCTTGGCGGTACGGACGATGACGGCCCGATGGACGTCGCCCTT
>CAIULK010000105.1 GCA_903899885.1 uncultured Rhodospirillaceae bacterium | reverse complement strand
GAACGCTGCGCCAGATTGCGCACCTCTTGCGCCACCACCGCGAAGCCCTTGCCCGCGTCGCCCGCCCGGGCCGCCTCGACCGCCGCGTTCAGGGCCAACAGGTTGGTCTGGAAGGCGATTTCATCGATCATCCCCACGATGTCGCCGATCTTTTGGCTCGACGCCTCGATCTTGTCCATCGCGGTAACCGCGTCGCCGACCACTTGGCCACCCGAGGCCGCCACTTCGCGCGCCCCCGCCGCCAACTGATTGGCCTGTTGCGCGTTCGACGCGTTTTGCCGCACGGTCGAGGCCAATTCCTCCATCGACGCGGCGGTTTCCTCCAACGCGCTGGCCTGTTCCTCGCTGCGCTGCGACAAATCGGTCGAGCCCGCCGACACCTCGGACGCCGCCGACCCGATCTGGCCCGCCGCCGCGTTGATGTTGTTGACGATTTCAAACAGCTTGTCCGCCGTCTTGTTGACGTCGCCCTTCAAGCGGCCGAACACACCGGCATACTCGTTGATGATCCGCTTGGTCAGATCGCCGCCGGCCACCGCCGACAGCACCCCCGCGACATCGACCACCGCCGCACTGGTCCGCTGAACCATGGTGTTGACGCCTTCGCACAAGGTCAGCAGGAAGCCATCCTTGCCCGCCAGATCGATCCGGCGTTCCAGATCGCCCTCGCCCGCCGCCTTGGCCACCTCCGCCACTTCGGCGACGATCGCAGCCTCGCGCGCCGCCTGCTCCGCCTCGGCCTTGCGCAAGGCTTCCTCGGCCCGGCGCTGTTCGGCTTCCATCTCGCGCTTTTCGATGCTGTTCTTCTTGAAGACCTCGACCGCCTTGGCCATCGTGCCGATTTCGTCGGTGCGCTCCAGCGCCGGGATCTCGGTCTCCAAATCGCCGTGGGCGAGGCTTCCCATCGCGCCGGTCATCGCCATGATCGGGCGAATGATCGACCGCGCGATCAGAGTCGCGAAGATCAACCCAAGCACCACCGACACCAGGGAAATCAGCGAGGTGCTGACCTTTTGCGAGGCCGCGGTGCTCATCGCGTCGGCCCCCAGCTCGGTCATCTTCGTCAACTGCGAGGCCTTGACCTTGTCGGCGACGTCGTTCAGATGAACGGCCAGTTCGGCATTGACAGTGCCGACGATCCGGGCAATTTCCAGCGCGTCGGTGGAAACCTCGGTGAAGGCGTCGCTATAGGCCGAAAGATTTTGCAAAACCTCTTCCAGCACCTTGTGGCGCGGCCCGTCCCGATCGCGATCGGCCATGCTTTTTAGCAGCTTTTGCGCCTCGGCGAGGTCGGCCTTGGCCTGTTCGGCCCGCTCGGGCGTGGCGACGGCGATGAAACGATTGGCGGCAAGCCGCGCCTCCATCATCTGTTCCATCGCCTTGCCGGCGATCGCGGCGTTCTCCCAATCCTTCTGAGCAATGGCGACGTCGATGACCGAGGCGAGTTCCTGGCGCATCGCCGTGCCGGCCGGGTCCATCTTGGTCTTCGCCGTTTCGTCACGCTTGGCGCGCAGCGTGATCACCGCATCGAAATTCGAGAGGTAACCGTCCAGCGTTTTCCGCGCCTCTTCCAGCATCGCCTTGCGCTCGGGGTTGGTCGCGGCGCCGATGGCGTCGCCGAGGTCCTTGTGCAGCAGCCCTTCCAGCTCGCGGATGCGGTCCAGCGCCTTGACGTCGCCCTGGCTGCCGGTGAACACCAGCACGTTGCGCCGCAAACCGGCGACATTCCGGCTGATCGTCACCACCCGGATGGCGTTGGTCGCGACATGATCATATTGATCGACCAGATCAACGACCTTCGAAAACCCGAAGAAGGTCAGGGTGGCGACCACCACCATGATGACCAGCAGCGACGAAAAGCCGCCCCAGATGCGTGTTTTGACGGTCAAGGCCATGTCGAGGTTCCCTTATCCTTCTGGATCTTAAGCCGCGTCGGCGACGGCGGTGGCGTCCAAATCAAATAGGCGGTCAAGATCGAGCAGGGCGACCATCCGTCCCTCGACCGTGACCAGACCGGCCAGAAATCCGGCCTCGCCCTTATGTTCCAATTCCGGCACCGGCTGAATGGCGCCGGTCGATACGGTGATGATATCAGCCACGGCATCGACCAGAAGGCCGACCACGCGCGAACGCACCGAAACCACGATGATCACGTGGCGTGCCGTGGCGTCGGTGGTGCCGCCGCCGAAGCGGGTGCGAAGATCGAAGATCGGCACGATGGCGCCGCGCAGATTGATCACGCCGCGGACATAATCGGGGGTATTGGGCAGATCGGTGGTGGCGGTCCACCCCTTGATCTCGCGAATCGCCATGATATCGACGCCGTATTCCTCGGCCCCGATCGTGAACGAGATGAACTGGCGAACCCCGCCCGATACGGAGGTTGTCGTTTCATCCTGCATGGCGCCCCTCTTCACGATACATAATTACCGCGCACTATAATCAATCAAATTCAGAACTTCAATTACGGTCTTGATATTCCAGCAATTCTGGTCGCGAGGCACGAGAAAGGCGGTATCTTGTGGATGGCATTGGCGCCACCCACTTTATCCAGTGGGTTCGTCTAGAGCCGCCCGCCCATCGCGCGCAACGCGCCGACATCCAGGATCAAGGCCACCCGGCCGTCGCCCAGGATGGTCGCGGCCGACACGCCTTCCACGGGGCGGAAATTCGAGTCCAGCGACTTGATGACCACCTGCTGCTGGCCCAGCAATTCATCGACCAACAGGCCGACGCGGTCGCCGCCCTCGCTTTCCACCACCACGACCAACCCCTGGGTGGGATCAGTGATGGCGCCCGGGACCCCGAACACCCGGTGCAGCGGGACCAGCCGGATATATTGGCCGCGCAACGTTAGAACGTCGCCGATTTCAACCAGGCCGCGCGCCTGATGCTCGCCGGGACGCAGGGATTCGATGATGTTGGTCAGCGGCAGCACATAGCGTTCCTCGCCCACCGCGACCAGCATGCCGTCCATCACCGCCAGGGTCAGCGGCAGCGACAGCACGAAACGGCAGCCCTTGCCCGGCGTCGATTGCACCACCACCCGGCCGCCACAGTCTTGGATATTCTTGCGCACGACATCCATGCCGACGCCGCGCCCCGAAACGTCCGACACTTGATCGGCGGTCGAAAAGCCCGGCGCGAAAATCAGCGCGTCGATCTGCTCGTCGGTCATCGCGGTGCCGCGCTCGACGATGCCTTTTTCGATCGCCTTGGCCAGCACGCGCTGGCGGTTGATGCCGCGCCCGTCGTCGGTGATTTCAATGATGATCCGGCCCGAGCGGTGGCCAGCGCTAAGGTGAATGGTCCCCTCGGCGGGTTTGCCGACCGCGATGCGTTCCTCGGGCGTTTCCAACCCGTGGTCCAGCGCGTTGCGGATCAGATGGGTCAAGGGATCGGCGAGTTGTTCGATCACCGTTTTATCGACTTCGGTGTTTTCACCGGTGGTAAGCAGACGAACCTGCTTGTTCAATTTGGCCGACAGGTCGCGGACCAGACGCGGCGCTCGGCTGAACAGCGCCTTGACCGGCTGTGCGCGGATCGCCATCACGCTTTCTTGCAGCTCGCGCGTGTGGTGCGACAGTTCTTGCAGGCCCTGGATCAATTCGGGATGCGATTCGATCGAGAACCCGGCCGATTGCTGCCCCAGCATCGCCTGGGTGATCACCAGTTCGCCGACCATGTTGACCAAGCGGTCCACCCGGTCGAGATCGACCCGGATCGAGGCGGCATGCCCGCCGGTTCCCCCTGCCATCGCCGCCGCACTCGCCACCGGCACGCCGGACGGCGCAGCCACGGCGGCCGCGGCCGGTTTGGGCGGCGCGTCGAACAGGCCCCAGCCGTCACCCTCGGTCGCCTCGGCGGACCCCAGATCGGTGATTTCGACATTCGCCGCGTCGCCCGCCACGAACTCGAAGACATCGTCGATCGCCCCGCGCGGCTTGGTGGTGGTCAACACCACGGTCCAGGTCAAATAGGCCGATTGCGGGTCCATCTCGGACAAGACCGGCAGCTTGGACCGATCGACCGTAAGCTCGGTCTCGCCCAGGCTGTTCAGCTCGCGCAGCATCAGCAACGGATCGTTGCCGGTCCGCAGCAGGCCCAAGGCGGGCTCGAACACGATCCGCCATTTGCGGGCGGCCTTGGGTTCGGCCGCCGGGGCGGCGGCGGGTGCCGCATGAACAACCGGGGGCGGGGCGGTTCCCGAAATGGCGGCCAGATGTTCAACCACGTCACGCCCATGACCGGCGGGCGGTTCCCCACCGGCCTGAGCAGCACGGACATAGTCGCCCAACACGTCGTTGGCGCGGACCAGCACGTCGGCGACCGCCGCCGTGACCGCAGCGCGGCCCGACCGCAAAATGTCGAGCGTGGTTTCGAAACTGTGGGCGAAGGCGACCAAGGCGGTCAGCGAAAAAGCCCCGGCCCCGCCCTTGATCGAATGGACGCAGCGAAGACTTGGTTCAGATCGTCCTCGCCCGCCGATCCCTCGCCCAAGCGGGCGATGGTTTCCTCGGCCGTGGCCAGGAGCTCGTCGCATTCCTCGAAATACGTCGTCCGGAAACGCGATAGATCGTAACCCTGTTCCTCGGCCATGAAAAATTCCCCGTTTAAACCTTAGGGACAGACCTTCGCGACGATCTGCAACAACTTGTCGGGGCTGAAGGGCTTGACGATCCAGCCGGTGGCGCCGGCGCCGCGGCCTTCGTCCTTCTTGCTCTGATCGCTTTCCGTGGTCAGAATCAGCACGGGCGTCCCGGCATGCGCGGGCAAGGCCCGGATTTTCTTGACCAAGGTGATGCCGTCCATCTCGGGCATGTTGACGTCGGTAATGATCACGTCAACTTTTTGCTTTTGCAGGGCCTGCAAGGCGGTGTTGCCGTTGTCGGCCTCGACCACCGTGTAACCGGCGCCCCGCAGCGTGAACGACACCATATCCCGCATGGTCTTGGAATCGTCGACCGCCAAAACGCATTTCGCCATGTTCGTAAACCCCTTCCCTAATCACACCAGCAATTCGATATCGCCCGCCACGCCCAAAATGCGGAACGCGTCGCGCATCGGCGCGGGCGCCCCTTCGACCGTCAAGTGCCGCGCCGCCGCCTTGAAAGCCGCCGCCGCCGCCAAGATCACCTGCACCCCGGCCGTGCCGATCCTCTCGACCCCGCCCGCGGACAAGGCGACCTCGGCACTGGTATCGTGCGCCAAGGCATCTTGCAAGGCATCGCGCAATTGCGACGCGGCGGGCAGATCGATCACGGCGGGCAGATGAATTTCAACCCGGGGGTCATGACTGTCCATTTTTAGACGTGTCCCTTTCACCAAATCGCCGCCAATCCCATATTCACAGTAGACCATAATGTGGCGATACGGCACAGTCCCGCCGCAGAAGGTAGGCGACAGAAAGGCTTGGCGTCAAGGATGGCCGCACCTCCAGTAAAATCGGGACCATGGAATATGTCCGTCTACTCGTTCGAGGTGGACGATCCGGACAACCCGTTCCGAAACATAAACACATCGACGAAACTGCTGTTCGGCGCCATAGAACTGGCCCCTGACGGCCGGATTGTCAGCTACCACGACACCGAACCCGGTGACGGCGGCTTTCCCGGTGTGATCGATGGAAAGAATTTCTTCAACGAAATCGCACCCTGGGCCAAGGGCACGATGATCGAGACGGCTTTCCGCGAAGGCCTTGAAAAAGGCGACGTCAACACCGCGATGGACTGCCATTGCCCGGCGGGCACGATTCGTATCCACCTGAAAATCAGCCCGATTTTCCACACCCACTGGATCTTCTTCAAGCGGATCGGGACCTAAGGGATAGTCAGGCCATTTCCCGCAGGCGCCCCAGATACGCCGCGACTTCCGAGCGCATCCGGTCGGCTTCGACCGCCAACGCGTCGGCGGAGTGGTTCAGTTCGCGCGCCGCCGTTCCCGACACGCCCAATGCCTCGATCGCGCTGTTGACCGAGGTGGTCACCGCCTTGGCGCCGCTGGCCGCTTCGCCGACATGGGCGGCGATCGTGCTGGTGGCTTGGGTTTGCGCCTCGACCGCGATGCGCACTTGCGACGCCACGCCATCGATGGCGCCCACCGA
Source organism: uncultured Rhodospirillaceae bacterium (assembly GCA_903899885.1). Classification (GTDB taxonomy): domain Bacteria; phylum Pseudomonadota; class Alphaproteobacteria; order Rhodospirillales; family Magnetospirillaceae; genus CAIULK01. The sequence goes on along the minus strand of CAIULK010000105.1, from coordinate 852 downwards.
GCGCACGGTGCCCTGAATGATCCCGACGGCGGCATTGGTCGCCTCGACCGCCTCGGTCACCGAGGCGGCGATGCCGTGGGTGGCCTTGCTGGTTTGTTCCGACAGATTCTTGATTTCCTGGGCGACCACCGCGAAGCCCCGCCCGGCGGCGCCGGCGCGCGCCGCCTCGATCGTGGCGTTCAGCGCCAGCATCCGGGTTTGATGGGCGATGGCGTCGATGGTCTTGCCGATCGAGCCGATCCGGGTGGCCACGGTCAGCAGGCCGCGCATCGCGGCGTCGGCTTGGCTGGCGTTTTGCGCCGCTTCGGCCGCCACCTCGGCGGTGTGAACGACGTCGGCGCGGATTTTCTCGATCGACCCCGCCAAGGCCGCCGTATTGTCGGCGATCTTATCGACGCTGTACGACGCTTCCTCGGCCGCCGCCGCCATGTTGACGGTTTCGAAATCCATGTGCGACAGGCGCGACAGCATTTCCTCGGAATGCGCCTTCAGCTTCACGGCCATCTGGCCGACCTCATCGACCACGGCCTTGATCGACCCCTCGAAGCCGGTCGCCAAATCGGTGATCACTTGCGATTTGGCTTGCTCGGCCGCTTGGAAATAGTCGTGGGTGACCACCGAGACATCGAGCAGCACCGCCTTGCCCAAGGCCACCGCGACCGCCTCGAACCCCTTCCTCGACCGCCCGACAATGCCCAACGCCGCCGCCGCCGCCGCCGAGGTCATCGCCTTCGACCAATACCCTGCCCGACCTGGCCGTCAGCGCCGTCATCACTCCGGCCACCGCGCTCATCGGCCAATCGGTGCCCGTCGTTTTCACGCTGACAAATCTCGGCCAGACCTCGGCGTTTG
>CAIULK010000104.1 GCA_903899885.1 uncultured Rhodospirillaceae bacterium | reverse complement strand
ACGACGAGGTACAGGAAGCCCTTGGGCATGCGTATGTAGGTGATGTCGGTACACCAAACCTGATTGACCCGATCGATGGTCAGTCCACGAAGCAGGTACGGATAGATTTTATTCTCCGGATGCTTCTTACTCGTGTTGGGCGGCGTTGGGCGAGACCTACCGGCAGTCGGGCTACGAGGTGCTGGGGCTTGGGCCGACCAACGCGGTCGGCCGGGAGCTGGCGGCCGATCGCCAGGTCACGCGCGGCGGCACGCTGCACAGCGAGCTGTGGCACGTGGAGCAGGGCAAGCGGCGCTGGAGCCCGGCTACGGTGATCCTGGTCGACGAGGCGGGGATGGTTGACACCCGCACCCTGGCGCGGCTGATGACGGCGGCGCGGCGGGCCGGCGCCAAGGTGATCCTGACCGGCGACGACCGCCAGCTCCAGAGCGTCAGCCGGGGCGGGCTGTTCCGCGAGCTGGCCGGGCGGCACGGTGCTGCCGAGATCGTGACGGTGACGCGCCAGCGAGTCGGCTGGCAGCGCCAGGCCGCCGAGGACCTGGCCGGCGGCCGGGCGCGGGCGGCGCTGGGGGCCTTCGAGCGGGCGGGGGCGATCACCTGGACCGAGGACCTGGCCGGCGCGACTACGGCCCTGGTGGAGCAATGGGCGGCCGACAGCCTGGCCCGGCCGCAGGCGTCGCGGTTCGTGCTGGCCTACACCAACGCCGCGGTTCACGATCTCAACGCCCGCATCCGGGCGGTGCGTGCCGAGCGCGGCGAGATCGGCCACGACGTGATGCTGGCCAGTGAGGGCGAGGCGCGGGCCTTCGCGGTTCAGGACCGGGTGCAGATCGTCCGCACCGACAAGAGCCAGGGGCTGTTCAACGGCGAGGCCGGGACCGTCGAACGGGTCGAAGGCACGGCGCTGACCGTCCGGCTGGACAGCGGCAAGCGGGTGAGCTGGGACAGCCGGGCGTTCGACGGCTTCCGGCATGGCTACGCCGGCACGGTCTACAAGTCCCAGGGCCGGACCCTGGACGAGACCTACCTGCTGCACAGTTCCCACTGGCGGCAGGAATCGACCTATGTGGCGCTGACCCGCCAGCGCGACAGCGCGCGGGTGTTCGTGGCCCGCGAGGTGGCGGCCGATCTCGAGGAGCTGGTGCGCCAGGTTTCGCGCTCGGACGACCGCCGGGCGGCATCCAGCTATTGCACCGGCGCCGAGGCCGAGATGGTTCGGCGCGCCTGGGAGGCCGCCGCCGCGAAGGGGATCGAGGCCGACGTCTTCGCCCGGGGTGTGCCCGGGGAGCGCGTGCGCGGTGTGGCCGATGCCGTGGGGGCGTATCTGGACGCCCGGGGCGAGGCCGGCGCGCTGTGGGCCGAGATTGAGGGCGGCTCCGCCCGAAAGGCCGAAGAGCATCCGGTCTATGCCGCGTTCCAGGCCGCTCAGGAGCGGCGCCACCAAGCCGTGCGCCTTGTGGTCGGCGACCCGGCGGCGCTGGCTGCGCTCCGTGCCGCCGGCGTCGTGGATCCGGCCGAGGTTGCCGCCGATCATCTGATGGCCATCGGCACCGCGACCCGGGCGGAGGCCCGGGGCCGGGCGGCGGCGCATGCCGTGGGGCTCGGGCTGGCCGAGCCGCCGCAGCGGCAGAGGGAGCACAGCCACGACTACGGCCCGGAGATGTGATCCGAGTCCATGTGTTGACAATCCTAAGAATTGGTAGGCGGGGTAGCCCATGGCCAGACTATTGCCCCCAGATGTTTCCTTCGAGAAGCAACGCCTGACCGATGGCTGGGTCTACATGTTCCGGCACCGCACGCTTGGCACCTTGGGACGCATCTTGCTTCAAGACGTCGAGGGCGGGCGCTGTCATATCTCCTGTGAGGTTGTCGGCGATCCGGGCGACCCGATGACGGCACGGCGAGCGGCGATATTCGAGCCGATCGGCCGTGACATCGCCCGCCAGATGGAAGCCGCCACGGGGCCGGCTCCGGAGTCGTTCACGGTGCCGAAGGCGCCGCAAGAGCCGACGGAGATCATCGAGAGCAAGGTCATCCCCTGCCCCCGGTGTGGTGCGGCAGCGGCGATGCTCATATTTGCGCCGGCCGCCACCGACGCCGGGCGATTCGAAGACTACGCGCGCATGATGTATCCGGAATACACGCGGTGGAACGTGCCGACCTGGATCATCGGTCCCGCCTTGGGATCCGGCTCGCCGCAGGACCGCCCGGCCGATATCGTCAAAGTCTGGCCGGTGCGCGAGTCGACCCAGCGGCTGCCGCCCGATCGGTTCAACCCGCTCTTGGACCAGATCATCGCGGGACACTGCCGATGACCCAGCGCTTCGCTTCCGGGGAATTGACCCATTTTGCACGACTGTGGGGGCTGCCAGGATTCGACGGCGAAGACCGGCGTTGAGATGGCCTTCGGGACAATCGGCCAGAGGAAGCACCCTTGGGTGCTGTCGGGCGATCCGCTGGCGCTGGCCGGCGCCAGGCTCACCAGCATCATGAGGCAGACTTGGCACAAGTCGGTGGACGTGGCCAAGACCTATGTGAGAGATGCCGCCCTGTGGCGGGATAACGTCTCGGCGCTGGTGCTGTAGAAAGCGGTCACAGCGATCAATCCTGGCACGGAACCATCGAATAGTTGTCGAGTGACAGCATGAGCAGAAGTTCGGTGACGGACATGATGGCCTCCATTGGTGCCGCGTTGGTTGCCTGTCTCCTTGCACCGGTCGTGCCACGGCTTTCTGTTGGCAGCGTGCCGTCGTGATCAGGGCGGAAAACCAAAGGGTTGAACGATGATCGACCGTCGCCGGGGCGGTTCGCTACCCTGCGCAGGACGGCCAAAATCGCGAAAGGCGTCGCAAATTAAGAGGTTGAGGAAGATTCTGCCCATCTCTGGTGAAGAGCCTGACGTTGCTCTCGATGTTGGTGGTGTCGGCGAGGCCACGATCATGTGCCAGACCGGCCACCGCTCGCCAGGTGGTGGGCGACGACATCCGCTCGGGCGGGTTGTTCAACAATGTGGCCGCAGCCAAGTTGGGGCTATAGGCGAGGTGGCGATCGGCGCCTTGGGCGCCGTCACGGACTCGACAATTCAGCCTGGTATTGCCATAGTTGGTCCATGATCGAATCCGCCCGCCCCTTGCTCGAGATTGACGACGACGACGCTGAAACCGTTGCGTTGACTGCGGCCGTGTCTGAGGCGCGGGCCGATCTTCGTGCGGTCCCTCATGAGGAAATGCGGGCGTGGTTCCTGGAAATCGCGGCAGGCAACTTTGCCGCAGTGCCTCCTGAAGCTCGGCTCCTGTGAGCGTCATCTGGCGGGTCGCAGCCCGTGCCGATCTGATCCGCATCGTTCAGTACATCGCCGAAGAAAATCCCGTTGCTGCCCGGCAAGTGGCTCGTGAGCTTGTGCTGGCAGGTGACAGCCTGACCATGTTCCCACGCCGTGGTCGGCGTGGACGGGCACTGGGGACCCGTGAGCTTGTGACCATTCAGCCCTACGTCATCGTCTATGAAACCGATGGTGACGCCGTGACTGTCCTGCGCGTCTGGCACGGGGCACAGCAGCGCTCATGAACAAGTCCGACTTGGTCGTCCGTATCGCCGATGCGTCCAACCTGCCCAAGGGCGCCACCGGCAAAGCCGTTGATGCCGTGTTCGAGGCAATCACGGCTGCCTTGGTCAAAGGCGAGGAAGTCGCGGTCAAGGGCTTCGGGGCGTTCACGGTGACGGAGCGTGTGGCACGGGAAGGGCGCAATCCCAGGACCGGCGAGCCAGTGCCGATCCCGGCCAGCAAGGCGCCGAAGTTCACGGCGGCCAAGGTGCTCAAGGGTGCGGTGCAGGGGTAATCTCGTCAAGTGAGGCGAGTAAGTCCCCGCATTGTAGAGCTACAATGCCTATCCTGCCATCGAACTGAAAGGAGAATCTTTGCAATTTAGGACAAGCCCACCTCATCGGCACAAAAATTCGCAGAGATTCTCCGAGTTTACCCCCGTCATTGTCCTTGGCTGTCCGTGCGCGTTCTCATCTACTCCTGATAAATTACTCTTATCCGGCTAAAATGAACGTCGTGGTTCTTACGCTCTTCTTGATGCCCTGCCAGGGCGTGGTCTGCAAATAAAGAAGCGGTTGTCATCGGCATCTAGGCTCTCGAAGTTGTAGCCGCCGCGGAGGAGGGCGGCTTCGAACTGGGAAAGCCCCGCGCGCAGCGCGGCACGGCGGTGGTCGACTCGTAGAGGAGGTCCATGAAATTGGTCTACGCGCTTATTTTCGCGAAAATTAATTTCAAAACAATGGCTTGCCAAATTGCGCCGGACTTGGTTCAAGTTAACAGACCAACGGATGTGGTGCATATGCACCACATCGTGTCGTGGAGATGCCCTATACGATGTCGTAAATCAGTTTGATCATTATGAACGACTATGACGGGGCCGGCCGACCTTCCGGCCGGGCCGGCCGAGACCTTCCCGGCCGGCCCGGATGCCCCTTGAAATCCGATTATTTTCTCGCTAGCGTGAGTTACGAGTGCGCCCGGCTGCCAAGACCGTGGCGCGCTCGCCGCAGATTGGCCTTGCCCCGACTCAAGGGCTAGTGGCAGGCTTATGTTTGGACACCAACCAAGGGAGCAACAGCCCCTAGAAACGCAACACGCTCCGACCCAAGGGGAGCGGAGCGCGGCGTAACCTCAAAGACGTAGCAATCCTGAGGTTACCCGACCCCTCCCCGACATCGCAAGCTAAAAACGCCGGATTCCGGCAGAGGAGAGTTATGCCCGGCGTTTGCCGCACCGACCACGTGTCGGCAGCGAACGGGGATGTGTGCGCCATGAGGGCGGACAACGCCATGGCAGAACTTGATCGCAAACACCGCGCCCTTATCGGCGCCGAAATTCGCAAGGATTGCCGTCTCACCCCGACCGCGAAGCAGGTCGGCGAGGCGCTCCTCTTTTTCTTCATGGGAGCCTTGGGCCGAGCGTTCCCGTCCTATGACACGCTGGCGGCCGAGGCCGGTTGCTCGGTTCGGTCGGCGAAGCGGGCCATCCCGCTTTTGGTCGACGCGGGCTACATCACAAAGACCAGGCGATGGGGGAAGCAGGCGACGATTCGTGCTGGCAGATGGGTGCCCACGTGCCTGAGCAACCTTTATTGCTGGGTCCGGTCCCTAAGTGCCAAACCGGCACAGAAACCAAGACCAGATATTAAATCTCCGGCGCCGATCGCCCTTTCAGAGGGGCTTGCCAGGGTTTTGGAGCGTCTCGGCCATGCCATAGCCGACAAAGCAGGGCTTCCAAGCGGCTAATAGGCCGCTTACCCGCAGAAAAACGCCGCTGACCGCCGACATTGCCAAAATCGGTAATGCCGAAAACCGCCAAGTAAGCTTGCGGGTGATGTTGCACGCCACCAGACTCGCGCCACGGGATGCAACAAGCTATTGATAGAAAAGCATTATGGCCGCCTGCTCTGCGCCCAAAAGGTCGTCTCAGTCTACCTTGCGCGCTGTAACTGCGATTCCCGCACTCTCGATCTCTCCAGGTTTCTTCATCGCACCCTGAAGGACGACGACGGCCTGATCGGCGCCGATGGCCGCGATCTGTGTCAGCGCCCGCCGATAGGTCTTGCCCGACATCATTGCCGTCGCCTTTGCGCCGTCTGGCGCGGCAACCGTCAACGCCACAGTCGTAGCATCGGACGGTTTGAGTTGGTCGGCCGGCAACAGAGCGGTGATCTTCAGCGATTTAACGGTGACCATGATTTCCTCGGTGGTATCGGGTTCGGTCTTGGGCTGCGCCGGGCGAGGTCCGCTTGCGCGCTTGGCCCGCTGCTGCCTATGTTCTTCGGGTACCGGTTCCACCGGCTTACCGTCGAGATCGTGGCGCATGGCGCCGTCCCGCCCCATCGCGGCCGCATATTGCTCGGCCATGCAATAGCGACGCATGGTGACCTTGATCAACTTGGCCGATTCATCGTCGGGGGAGATCAACATCGTAATCAGTGCCCGGTCAGTGCCGATTGCCAGCGGTCGGATAGGATCACCCGGCTTACTGGGAAGCAACGGCGGCCACGATTGCAGGAGGCCGCGCAGAGGCTCCAACAGTCTGATATGCCACGATCTAGCGGTTGGTTCCGGTGTCTGATTCATTAAAGATCGCTCCGCTTGGATTGCCCGAACCACCGCCGCCACCAAGCCTTACGTTCCGGCTCGGACTGGCTGGCCACCGGCTGTCGACGCTCGGTCAACAGCATGTCGAGCACTTGGTCAAGCCGCTGTTCGACCCGCTCGGCCCTGATTTCGGCAGCATCGATCCTCTCCAGCCATAGGGACCGCTCTGCCGCTGCCTGTGCCTGAATTCGCCCAAGTGTGTCCAGGTGCAGGGTATCGCGTTCGGCCAACCGGCGGCTGGTCTCGGCGTCATGGCGAGCCTGTAGCTCGGTGACCCGATGCATGGTCTCCTCTCGCTCATGTTCTAACAGCCGCTCGAGGTGATCAACGAGGCGATCGGATAGCGTCTGCGTCCGGACGCGATCGGACGCGGCGTCCGATTGTCCGGACTGGGCGCCCACCGGACGCGACAGGACGGCATCCGCTATCCATACCCGTGGGCGGCCATCGTTACCCGTCACGGACCGCAAGGACCCACGCTTAACCCTATGCCGCACAGCGTCTGGGCTGGT
>CAIULK010000103.1 GCA_903899885.1 uncultured Rhodospirillaceae bacterium | reverse complement strand
CCCCTTTGGCGGCGTGGGCGCTTTCGCGCGCCTCGGCCACGTCGCCTTCGTCCAAGAACCGGCGGGTTTGCTCAACCAGAGGCTGGGTCGACGAGACGAACAGATGCAGCAGTTCCCGCGCCTCCTCGGTGATGCCGCCGAAAATCAGCCGCATCGGCATCAGATCCAGGATCGGCGGCCCTTCCTCGGCAAGGCTGACCGGGGCGGCGGTGTCGCCGCCATCGCCGGGTTCGGTGACCCGCAGACGCCGCAAGGAGGCGGCGCGGGGCAACAGGCGCCGCAAGGTCGAGTCCAAGGCCATCAAATCGATCGGCTTGGCGAGGAAGGCGTCCATCCCGCAATCCAGGCATTTGCGGGCGGTGCCCGACAACGCGTCGGCGGTAAGTGCGACGATCGGGATATGCTGATGGGTTTCGCGTTCCCAGTCGCGCACCCGAAGGGTCAGCTCGTAGCCGTCCATCTCGGGCATGTGGCAGTCGGTGAGCAGCAGGCCGTAATCGCGGATCTGCATCCGGCCCCAAGCTTCGATGCCGTTGGCGACCATGTCGATGGCATAGCCCAAACGGTCCATCAGGCGGCGGATCACCACCTGATTGGTGGCGTTGTCCTCGGCGACCAGAATCAGCACCCCGGCACTTGCCGCCTCTTCGACCGAGGGCGCGATGAAGGTATCGCCGCCGCGCGGCTGAGGCTGCTCGTCCTCGTCCAGGAAACCGCGCCCGGCGGCGGCGGCCACGGTGCGCCACAAGCGGGTCCGATGGATCGGCTTGGACAGGGTCGCGAACAGCCCCGCCTCGCGGGCGGCGGCGGCGGCCGACGAGAAATTGGCATGCGAGGCGACCATCACCACCCGGGTCGCCGCCGCCGACCCGGCGGTGGCCATCACCGCGCGGGCAACCGCCACGCGAGCGGCGAAATCCGGCCCGCCGTCCAGCAGCACGACGTCGTAGCTCCACCCGGCCAGCGACGCGGCGCGGACCGCCGCCAAGGCGCCGTCGGGAGTGGCGACCACCGCCACCTGCGCGCTCGCATGAACGAGATAGCGCCGCACCGCCTCGGCCCCGGCGGGCCCCTCGGCCAGCACCAAAACGCCGACGCCGGTCAAATCCGGCGCCACCTCGGGGGTTGGGGCGACCGCGTCCAGCGGCAGTTCAAAGCGGAAGGTCGCCCCCTCGCCGGGACGGCTGATCACGCCGATCCGTCCACCCATCATCTCGACCAAGCGGCGGCAGATCGACAGCCCCAGCCCGGTTCCACCGTAACGGCGCGAAATCGAGGCGTCGGCCTGACTGAACGGCAGGAACAGACGCGCCTGCGCGTCCTCGTCCAGACCGATGCCGGTGTCGGTGACGCTGAATACCACGGTCATCGGACCGTTCGCCTCGGCAACCGCCTCGACATCCAGGCGCACTTGGCCGCGATCGGTGAATTTGACCGCGTTGCCCGCCAGATTGGTGATGATTTGGCGCAGCCGGACCGGATCGGCCAAGAATTTCTCGGGCAGGGCGGGATCGACGAAGGCGATCAACTCGATCCCCTTCTCGACGGCGCGGGGGGCGAGCAGCTCGGCAACCCCCTCGATCACTTCGACCGGCGCGGTTTCGACCATCTCGAGCGTCATGCGCCCGGCTTCGATCTTCGAGAAGTCCAAAATGTCGTTGATGATGGTCAGCAGCGTCATCGCCGAATCGCGGATGACACGGGCCACCTCCTTGTGCTCGGACGGCAGGGGCATGTCGTCGAGCAGTTGCGCCATCGTCAGCACGCCGTTCATCGGCGTGCGGATCTCGTGGCTCATCGTCGCCAGGAACAGGCTTTTCGCCTCGCTCGCCTCTTCCGCCAGTTTCTTGGCTTGGGCCAGGGCGTTTTCCTCGTCCTTGCGCCGGGTGATGTCCATGCACGAGACGATCACCGCCGGGGCGCCGTCGATGTCGAAGGCCGCGCCCGACAGCGCGGCCCAGAATTCAGAGCCGTCGGCGCGGCGCATCCGGCTTTCGAAATCGGCGAGATAGCCCTGGCCGGCCACGTGTTCGGCGATCTTCCTGCAATCGCCGGGATCGGCGAAGAACCCCGTGCTTTCGTTGCCCACCGCGATCTCGACCGCGACTTGGAACAGATCGCACCAGCGGGGATTGACATACAGCAAGCGGTGGTCGCCAACCCGGCTGATCCCCAAGGCCAGGGGCGAGGTGTCCAAAATGGTGCGAAGACGGCGCTCGCTTTCCTTCAGGGCCTGGGAATTGGCTTGAACCCCCGCCATCACGTCGCGGAACACCACCAGTTTGGCCGCCATGTCGGCGATCTCGTCATTGCCCCCCGGATGGCCCGATTGCGAAATCGGCGTTTTGAAGTCGCCCTCCAAGATGCGGTGCATGGCACGCGACAAATCGGCCAAACGGGCGACCAGCCCCTTGCCCAGATACAGCCACAGGAACAGCAGCGGCCCCAGGAAGGTGGCCAGCGCCGTGGCCGCCTGCAACCGGCGCCCTTGGGCGATCGCCTCCTCGGCGGCGGCCTCGTTGGAATTCGCCTCGGCCTTGGCCACATCGACCAATCGGCTGGCGATTTCCGAAATCCGGGATTCGATCTGGCGCCCTTCCTCGCCGGCCGAGGCCAGCCTTTGTTCGATCACCAGCAGCCGGGAACAGCCCTCGAAGATGTCGTCGGGACCGGTTTCGCCGGCCAGATCCAGCAGTTGCCGCCCGATCTCGGTCAAATCCCCCCCCGCCAGACGCTTTTGCGCCAGCGCCAGCACCAACCGGCGGGCTCGCTCGTCAAACGAACGCCGCAACATCCCGGCGCGCTCGATATCGCCGTTTGAAAGCACCTCGTGCATGATTTCGACGATGGCCATCATGTCGCCGACCGCAAGGTTTCGCCGGTCGTGGTCGCCGATTTCATCGAGGATATCGTCGATCCGGGATAATTCGGCCGCTTCGGCGCGTTTGCGCCCGGCGAGACGCAGCCGTTCCTCGACCAAGTCGTTGCGGCCACGCGCATTATCGTCCGCCGCCCCGGCGAACAGGCGCAGATTGGCGATATCGGCCTGGGCGACCCCGGCGTTTTCCAGCCGGTCGATTAATTGGGTGAGCCGGCGCGACAAGGCCGTGACCGCCGCGAAGGCGGTTTGCCGCCGCTCCTGGGTATCGGCCGCGTCCAACGCCGCCGCCGCCGACGCCAAACGCCCCGAGGCGTCGGACAGCTCCAGCGCCATCGACACGCCGGGCAGATTGTCGCGCGTCATCCCGGCCAACAGGCGTTCGACCTCGGCATAGCCGTGCCACGACAGCACACCGCCCATCAGGGTCATCGCCGCGACGATGCCGATCGCCAGCAGCAGCCGCCCCTTGATCCCGAAACGGCCCTTGCCGCCCGCGGCCAGCTGCGCCACAACGATGCCGGATGGCGCTGCCACGTGATCGTCCCCCCCGATTGTTTTTTTCAGCGACGGCATTGTGCATCAGCTGCCCGGTGCCTCACAATAGCGGTCAAATCGCTTATCTCTTAAGGAAGCCCCGTGAAGAAGGCAAAATCCGTTTCTCCCCGCTTGGACCGGGCCGCCGTTTTGGCGCGATCGGAAACACTGGGCGCCACCCAGCGTCTGGAAGAGGCGGAACGCCTGCTCGCCCGCTTCCCCAAGGACGCCGAATGTGTGTTCCGGCGCGGCGCCCTTTTGATGACCCTGGAACGATGGGCCGAGGCCGAAGCCTGTTTCCGCGGCGTGCTGACCGCCGTGACCGGCCATTTCGACAGCATCACCGGCTTGGCCGGCGCCCTGGTCGAGCAAGGCCGCCCGGCCGAGGCCCTGCCATTTTTGGATCACGCGGTGCAAACCAAGCCGGACGCGGCCCGGCTGCATTATTTCCGTGGCGTGGCGCTGGAGGAAACCGGCTGGTCCGCCGAGGGCCGGATGGAGATGACCACGGCGCGCCGCATGCTGATCGCCCAAGCCGAACGCCGCGACCTGATGCCGCGCGAGGTCTATGTCCAAGTCTCGCGGCGCTGTAACCTGCGCTGCGCGATGTGCGGACACGAGGCCTGGAAGGAAACCTCCGGCTTCATGGAGGACGCCTTGTTCGACCGCATTCTCGAACAATGCGCCACCCATAAAATCCCCCGCATCAACATCCTGGCCGCCCAGGGCGAACCGATGCTGCATCCCGGCATCTTTGAGATGCTGGACAAGGCGGTGGCCGGGGGATTCGACGTTCATATCGTCACCAACGGCACCCCCTTCACGCCCGAGCGCATCGAACGTTTGGCCAAGATGGGCTTGGCCTCGATCCAGTTTTCCTTCGCCGGCTGGGACAAGGACAGCTACGAGAAAACCTATATCGGCTCGAAATTCGAACGCACGCTGGCCAACCTGACGGCAATGCAGGCGGCGGTGCGCGGCACCAAGACCGACTTCTTCGTCAAGGCGGTGGTCGCCAGTAACGATTGGGCCAATGTCTGCCGCCGCACCCGGACCTTCTTGAACGAGCAGGGAATCGACAAGGTTTTCGCCGTTCTGGCCAACAATTTCGGCGGCACGGTCGCCTGCGGCCGGTTCAACGAGCAACACGGCGTTTGGTCGCTGAAGAATTTGGATCATCACCGCCGCATGCCCTGCCGGGTCTTCCTGTCGGCGGTCGGTATTTTGTGCGACGGCGCGGTCACCGCCTGCGCGTGCTATGATTCGAACGCGGTGTTGAAAATCGGCGACATCACGCGGCAAGGCCTGGACGAAATCCGGCACGGCGAAGCGTTCCGCCGCATATTGGAGGGGTTTCGCAAAGGAGACATGGCGGGGGTTCCGATGTGCTCGACCTGCGACGATGCCTTTGGTTGAGTCTTAACCCTCTGGTTGTTACACTCCCCAAAGGGGGCAGCGTCTGTTGGTGTTTGGCGTGCGGACACGGGACCAATTCGGGGATACTGGCAGTCGGCCGTTGATCCTGCCGCTTGTTGTTCTGGTCGGATTGATCGTCGGCCTGGGCTGGTTTGGCTATGTGCGCCTTGCCGCCGACGCGCTTGAGAAAACCCAATCCCGGTTGTCACGGATCGCCGACACCCAAGTGTCGGTGATCGAACGATGGCGGGCCCATCATTTGGACGACGCGGCCCTGCTGGCTTCGGACCGTCTTTTGGCCGACGCCGTGGCCCGGTTAACGCATTCCGGCGACCCGCGCGCCCGGAGCGCCCTGCGCGAGCGCCTGGATTCCTTGATCCACGCCTCCGACTACAGCGTGGCGGCCTTGTACACCCCGAACGGCACAATAATCCTATCGGCTTCGGCCGACGAGGAACCGCTGCCCAGCGATTTGCCCGACCGGGCCCGCCAAGCGATCCGGTTGCGACGGTCCTTCGTCTCGGATTTGCACACGGACCAAGGCGGCAATGAAGTCGATGGCGACATCGACATCGCCGTTCCGCTGGCCCCGGCCGTCGGCGTTGCGCCGATGGCGGTGATGGTTCTAGTGGTCAATCTGGAAAGTTTTCTTTCGGCGCAGCTCGATTCCTGGCCGCTTTTGGAGCCTGGGATGGAGATCCTTTTGGCGCAACGGCTTGGCGACACCGTCGAGATCGTCCATTCCACCCAGAACCACAAGCTGCAAATGATCACCCGCCCCCTCGCCTCGTCGGACCTTCCGGCCGCTCGCGCCATCAGCGGCGAGCTGACGATGGTTAACGGCCATGATTACCGGGGCGTGGCGGTCATCGCCGCCGTCCGCGCGATCCCCAATGCCGACAATTGGTTCCTGGTCGTCAAGATCGACCAATCGCTCATCGCCGCCAACGCGCGGCTGATCGCCTTGGCCGTCACCCTGGCTTGCCTTTTGGCGACCACCGCCGCCTATGCCGCCTTTCTCAGCCGGATCCGGCGGCGCGACAGCGAGCGCGCCCGGCGCGTCAACCGCGCCCTGGAGGTGCAGGGCCGCTGCGACGAGGCCTTGCTGCGCGCCCCCGCCGAAGCGGTGTTGTGGGACAATGTCCGCGCCATTTTGACCAGTATCGGCGGCTATCGCGCCGCCCGGGTGTTTTTGACCGGTCCATCCCCCGGCGAGCCGCCATTGCCCGAGGGGATGGCCGCCTTGTGCCGCTCCGCCCTCGCCGACAAAACCCCGCGGATCTGCCATTGCCACGCGACATCGGATTGTTTTTACGACGACGAGGGCTGCCCGATTACCATCGGTGCCTGTCTGGCGGTTCCCATCATGGCGGGCGGCGAGCCGATTGGCTGCCTCGTCGTGAATGCCGCCTCTCGCCACCGCTTCGACGCGACCGAATGCCGCCTGCTTGGCGATTTGGCAGCCAAGCTGGCCTTGGGCTGCCTAACCCTGCGGCGGCGGCGCGAACGCAACGACAACGCCCAGACCCTGCAAGCCGTGTTGGACAACACCCCGGTCGGATTGGCGCTGATCACCCTGGACCGCACCATCGTGAAAGCCAACCGCGCCTTCGGCGAGGTTTTCGGGCGACCGATCGAAGCCGTGATCGGCAAATCGACCGAGGCGCTGTATCCCGATATTGGCGTTTGGCAGGAGGTTGGCGAACAAGCCTATCCGATCGTGCGGGCGGGCGGCATTTACGACGGGCTGATCCCGCTGAACCGGGCCGGAGACGAGCGCATCATCCGGCTGATGGGGCGGATGATCGATCACGACATTCCCGAATTGGGGGCGGTTTGGGCGGTCGAGGACGCCACCGGCCGGGTCGAGCACGAAAAGCGGCTGGGCGAAGCCCGCGAGGCACTGCGCCGCCACGCCGCCGAACTGGCCCGCTCGAACGCCGACTTGGAACAATTCGCCTATGTCGCGTCGCACGATTTACGCCAGCCCTTGCGGCAAGTCGCCGGTTTCGTGGCGCTGATCGAGCGTAACTACGCCGACAAGCTGGACGGCGAGGGCCGCGAATTCATCGCCTTCGCCCGCGAAGGCGCCGAGCGGATGGATCGCTTGATCCTTGATCTTCTCACCTATTCCCGGGTCGGGCGGAACGAAGCGCCGTTCGCCCCCGTTCCCTTGGGCGAAATCATGGCCGATGTCGGCGCGATCCTGGGTCCCGCCGTCGCGGAAGCCGACGCCCGGCTGGAGATCGCCCCGGAACTGCCGACGATCACCGGCCACCACGGCGACTTGACCCGGTTGTTCCAAAATTTGATCGGCAACGCGCTGAAATACCGCTCGACCCAACGCCGGTGCGTGGTCACGGTGACCGGTGGCGCCGACGAGGACACGGTAGTGATCGCCGTTCGCGACAACGGCATTGGTATCGCGCCGGAATATTTCGACCGTATCTTCCGCGTCTTTCAGCGCCTGCACGCACCCGGGGAATACGATGGCACGGGCATTGGTCTGGCGATCTGCCGAAAAATCGCCGAGCGGCACGGCGGCCGGATCGAGGTGACCTCGGAACTCGGCGAGGGCAGCGTTTTCACCGTGTTTCTCCCGAAATCACCGGCTGAGGACCGCTCATAGATATTCGCCTGACAAACCGGCGAAACCATATACTATCCTCATAGGCATTAACCGTTCGCGCACATTCACCTCTTCAATCGGTTGTGATAGCGTACCTTCCTAATTTGCTTGGCGGCGCGCCCGCGCCGCGTAATGGTTCGGCCACGACATGGAGCAAGAGATGTCCTTTTCGTACAAATCCTTCAAAATCGGCGTGAAATCCTGCGTCTTCGGCGCGTTGGCCGCCTTGTTTCTCCTTGGCAACCCGGTCCTTGCCGCCGACAACCCCAAGGTCAAGGAAGCCATGCAGGTGTTGAAGGATGAGACCGGTAAGCTGGGCAAGCCCAAGCTCGACGGTGACGACCTGTATTTCGGCACGACGAAGGCCAACGGCGACTACGCCATCGTGG
>CAIULK010000102.1 GCA_903899885.1 uncultured Rhodospirillaceae bacterium | reverse complement strand
TCGATATCGGCGTCGGTGAACTGATGCGTTCGCAAGAACTGGGCTTGCTTGTTGCTCCAGGCGTAAGAGCCCCGGTCGTAGAGGGAACCGGTTGAACCGGGCATGGCCAAACCTCCGTAAGGATGGGCTGTGCGCCAGTATAAGGGATCGCCCGGCCATAAAAAAGGGCGGCCCGCAAGCCGCCCTTTTCGGTGTCTTGTCCCGTCACCTTATTTGTGGTGATGGATCGGCCCGCAGCCGCACGGCGTGATGTGCTCGCCGTGGTGGTCAAGGCTAACCGGCAGGAAGCGCAGGAACGAGCAGCCCAACACCACGATCATCAGCGCGATCGCGAAGCCGCCCAAGCCCAGCACCACTTCCGGCAGCGACGGCGTGTAGGCATGGAACTGCCCATCGGCGAAGGCCGACGAAACCTCCATCCCCGGAAACAGTTGCAGCGGGAAGGCCTGACCGCCGACGATCAGCACATACATCTGCGCCAATCCGCCCAGGATGACCAGGGCCGAGGCAATGCGCACCCGTCCCCGTTCCATCGGCCGGGGGCAGAAACCCAGCCACAGCGGGATCAAGCCGCCAAGAACAATCTGCCCGACCCAGAACAACAGGGTATAAACCCCGCCCGAGGTCAGGATGAAGGTCTCGAACGCCGCGCGGCCGCCCCAATAGAGCGAGGTGATGTGCTGCATCGCGACGAAATACAGGTCGGCGGCGACGAACAGGCCCAACCGGCTGCCCAGACGATGGATCAACGCGTGCGAGATCGGGCGCCCGGACCCAGCGTAAAAGCCCAGCAACACCAGATTGAACACCGCCAACCCAAACGCAAAGGACATCGCGATGAATTCGGGGGCCATCACCGCCGAGCCATAACCGTCCCGCGCGATCAGGAACCCGAAGATCGAGCCGGTACCGGTGGTCAACAGCAACCGCCACAAAAAGGCCGCCACCGCGACGGGCTTGTAATAAGCCTTCATCGTCCAGTCCATCATCGTCCACAGATACAGGGCGATCAAACTGAACATGCCGGAATACAGAACCACGTTCAGGCTGAACACCGAGCGCAGGTTCCAATGGGCGATCATCACCATCGCCCGGTCCGGGCGGCCGAGATCGAGGACCAGCACCGCCAAGCCACCGGCCAGCAGCGCCAGGGCCAAAAGGCCCGACAACCGGCCCAGGGGCTTGTACAATTCGCGGCCGAACACCGACCCGATCGAGGCGACGTTCAAGGCGCCCGAGGCGGCGACGATCAGGAACACCGCGAACACATGCGGCGTGCCCCACACCACTTGGTTGGTCATGCCGGTCACCCAGTGACCGTTATGTTCCATGTACCAGACCGCGCCGAACGCGGCCAGGATGAGCACACCCAAAACGCCGACGAGGGCCAGCCAGCTGGGGGTCATCGGCTGAAGTTCCGAATATTCGTGCTTGATCATGGCTTAGATCCCCTGGTAGCGCACGGCCGGCTCAAGGCCGAGATCGGCCCGGATACGGCTGCTGGCTTCCTTGGCGACGCGCTGGGCGATTTTCGAGGCCGGATCGGCGAGATCGCCGAACAGCATCGCGCCTTGGCCCTCGGTGACGCAGGCCTCGACACAGGCGGGTTCACGGCCGTCGTCGATGCGGTGGGCGCACAAGGTGCAGGCTTCGACGCAGCCCTTGCCACGCGGCAAATAGGACTTTTGATTGTCCTGCTCTTCATGCGTGAAGGACCGCGCCTTGTAGGGGCAGGCCATCATGCAATAGCGGCAGCCGATGCAGATATGACGATCAACCAGCACGATGCCATCGGCGCGGCGCATCGAGGCCCCGGTCGGGCAAACCTCGATACAGGCCGCCTTGGCGCAATGCTGACACATCACCGGCAGGGTATGCGAATGCCCGGTCTCGGGGTCCGAAACCGTGACCTTGCGGATGTATTGGGCGTCGGTGCGCGGCCGGTCGTGACCTTCCAGCCCCATTTCCTTGACACAGGCGCCGACGCACGCGGTGCAATCGGATTTGCACAAGGTGGTGTCGATCAACAAACCCCAGCGGTTGGCCGAGGTCGCGGGTTCGCCGGGAGCGCGGGCACTGGCCGGAGCGGTCAGCAGGACGACGCCGGGCGCCAGAACGGCGGTGGCGGCGACGCCCGCCAAAAACTGACGCCGGTCCTTGTTGGTGTTCGGGCAAGTCATGACTGTTGCGGCCTCCGTCAGCGTTGTGCCGAGGCGTCGGCGCCCTTGGGCGTCGTCGCGTGGCACTCGAAGCAATCGATCGAGACGGCGCCGTAGGCATGGCAGGACTGGCAGAACTGTCCGGGCGCATTGACCGGAATCGGCTTGCCATCGGCCCCCTCGGCGGCGTGGCAGGCCACGCACTCCTTCAAGGACACTTTCGCCCCACGGATACCCTGACGCAACGTCAGACTACGCTGGTGTTCAAGCATGTCGAAGTGGCCGCGGCGCATGTTATCGACCGTGTCGATGCACTGCTCCCCCTTCGGCTTGGGCAGGTCCGGGCGGCCATCGGCCGCCCAGGCTGCCCAAGAGCCAAGCACCGTGACGACGAGGACCGCCGCCAACAGACTGCCGATAGCCCCCAGCCGCCGCATCATCGTTACTCCCCGAGACCCATCTGGATGTAGCCGGTCGGGCAGACGTCCTTGCAGACGTGACAGCCGATGCAGCGGAAGTAGTCGGTATAGACATACCGGCCAACCGCGCGTTCCTTCTTGGGCGTGCGCTGGACGGCGCCTTGCGGGCAGAAGATCACGCAGTTGTCGCACTCGAAGCACAGGCCGCAGGACATGCAGCGCTTGGCCTCGTCGATCACGTCCTTCTCCGACAGGGCGACCAAGCGCTCGTCGAAATTGCCGATCACCTCTTCCGCGTCGATATGAATTTCGCTGCGGTGGTGGCGGGCGGTGTTCAGGAAGTGGCCAAGGAACAGATCCTCGTGCGGGATGATGTCGTTCGCGCCACGATCTTCGAAGTTGTGCACCGCGAAGGTACCGTCCGAGGTTCCACGAACCGGGCCGCCTTCGTAGGGCGAGGGCAGCAGATTGAATTCCCGCAGCTTGTTCAGCAGCTTGAAGTTGTTGACATCGACCTTCGGGCGCTTGCCCGCTTCGCCGGTGGTCACGTACTCGTCGATGCTGGCGGCCGCGATGCGGCCGTGGCCGACGGCGGTGGTCAACAGGTGCGGGCGCACCACGTCGCCGCCGACGAAATGCTTCTGCTTGCCGGGCACCTTCATGTTGCGGTCGGCGTTGATGAAGCCGCGGCCGTTGTCCAGCTCGGGCAGATCGACGAGGTCGCCGCTCTGACCGATGGCGGCGACGATCAGGTCACCTTCCAGCAGGAATTCGGTGCCGGCGACCGGAACCGGGGTCATCCCGTCCATCGTGCACTGGCACATCTTCAGGCCGGTGGCGCGGCCATCGGCGCCCTTGACCACTTCCAGCGGCATGACGCCACCACGGATATCCACGCCCTCGCGCTTGGCGTCGTCGATTTCGCGCTGGGCGGCGAACATCTTCTCGACCGGGAACAGCGAGGTCAGAACCGACTGGCAGCCTTCGCGCTTGGCGGTGGCGGCAACGTCGTGGGCGGTCTGGCCCAGGATGACGTGCTCAACCCGATCTTGATCGGAGACTTCCTTGATGTGGCCCAGACGACGGGCGACCGAGGCGACGTCGATCGAGGTGTCGCCACCGCCGACAACGATGATCTTGCCGGTCACCGCCTGCAGGCGGCCTTCGTTGAAGGCCTTCAAGAAGGCGACGCCCGACACGCAGTTGGCGGTGTCCTTCCAGCCCGGGATCGGCAGACCACGGCCCGAATGGGTGCCCACGCCCCAGAACACGGCGTCATAATTGGCTTCCAGATCGGCGACCTTGACGTCGCGGCCAACCCGCATGCCGGTCTTGACGGTGATGCCCATGTTGATGATACGGGCGATTTCGGCGTCCAGCTTGTCGCGCGGCACGCGGTAGCCGGGAATGCCATAGCGCATGAAGCCGCCCAATTCCGTCTTTTCCTCGTAGACGGTAATCGCGTGGCCCTTGCGGCGCAGATGATAGGCGGCCGACAGACCGGCCGGCCCGCCGCCAATCACCGCGATCTTCTTGCCGGTGCTGGTGGTGGGGGCGGCGAAGGTCAGATTGTGCTCGATCGCCCAATTGCCGACGTAATGTTCGACGGAATTGATGCCGACATGCTCTTCAACCATGTTGCGGTTGCAGCCCTGTTCGCACGGAGCCGGGCACACGCGGCCCATGATCGCCGGGAACGGGTTGGTGTCGGTCATCCGGCGGAAGGCGTATTCCTGCCACGCCATCCCCTCGACCGGCGGCTTCTCGACGCCGCGCGCGATATCCAGCCAGCCGCGAATGTCGTGACCCGAGGGGCAGCTGCCCGAGCAGGGCGGCGTGCGCAACACATAGGTCGGACATTTGTGCGACCAACCAGCCTTGAAGATCGTCCCCAGATCGGTGCCGGGACGGTTGCCTTCCTTGAAACGCCGGAAGTTCTTGCCTTCCGTGGTGGCCTTGGCCGTGGTCTTCGCTGCCATTGTCACTACTCCCTTGGGACCCGCCGTCGCGGATTACATCAATCGTTGTTGCCCATGATGATCGCGTTGCTCACCAACTGGTGAACCGAGACGACCATCTCGCGGTCATAGCCGTAATAGGGCAGGATCTTGGTGAATTGCGCCTTGCAGATCGCGCACAGCGACGCCATGTGGGTGACGCCCTGGCTATCGACGACCTGCTTCAAGGCTTCCATGCGGGGTTTGGCGCCCTTGACCCGAATTTCAAGCAATTCGTCGGTCAACAAGCCGCCGCCGCCACCGCAGCAGAAGGTCTTTTCGTGCGTGGTGTCGGGGCACATCTCGACCAGCTTGGGAACACTGGCCTTGATCACCTCGCGCGGGATGACGAACTGACCGCCGGGACGATCGCCCATGCGGGCGCCGCGCGCCACGTTGCACGAATCGTGGAAGGCCAGCACCATGTTGTCGTTGCCCGACCGGTCCAGCTTGATGCCGCCATTGGCGATCAAGCCATTGGTGACTTCCAGAATATGCTGCGGCACCGGATAGCGGGGATCAAGGAAATCCCACGGCCCCACCAGGGTGTTGAGGAAGCTGTACGCGACGCGCCACGCATGGCCGCATTCGCCGAACACGATCCGTTTCACCTTCAGTTCGCGGGCCGCCTCATGGATGCGAGTGGCGATCTTCTTCATCTGGGCATAGTTGCCGATGAACATGCCGAAATTGCCGGCTTCCGATGCCTTGGTCGACAGGGTCCAGGAAATCCCGGCCTGATGGAACACCTTGGCGTAACCGATCAGCCCCAGCACATGCGGCTCGGCGAAGAAATCGGCCGACGGGGTGACCAGCAGAACCTCGGCCCCCTCGACATCAATCGGCAGCTTCACCGCGCAACCGGTTTCGGCCTCGATATCCTCTTCCAGGCCCTCGATGGTGTCGGCCAGCGCCGCCGGAGGCAGCCCCAGATTATTGCCGATCTTGTGGACCTTGCCGATGATCTCGTTGCAGTATTTCTGGCCGTAACCCAGCTGATCGAGCATCTCGCGCGCCGCCATCGACACCTCGGCGGTATCGATGCCGTAGGGGCAGAACACCGAGCAGCGGCGGCACTGCGAGCACTGGTGGAAGTAGTTGAACCATTCGTCCAGCGTTTCGCGGGTCAGTTCCTTGGCGCCGACCAGACCGGGGACCAGCTTGCCCGCCGGGGTGAAATAGCGGCGGTAGATCGAGCGGAACAGATCCTGACGCGCCACCGGCATGTTCTTCGGATCGCCGGTGCCGATGAAATAATGGCACTTGTCGGTGCAGGCGCCGCACTTGACGCAGATGTCCATGAACACCTGCAACGAGCGGTAGCGCGACAACAGATCGCCCATCAGGCCGATCGCCTTCGGCTTCCAATCCTCGACCAGTTGGGCCGGGAAGCCCAGGGCTTCGTTATGCGCCGGAGCCGCGACGTAAGACTTCAAATCGGCGGTGGCGCCCGGAATCAGCACCGGCATCGGGCGTTCCGTGGGATCCCCCAGAACGGGCGTTTCAAATTTCTCGGCCATGACTTACTCCCTCCCCGCGTCCAGCTTGGCGGCCCAGGCGCACACATGGCGCCGCTCGCGAGGATTGTCGGTCTGGTTGCGCGTCGGACTAAAGAAGATGCCCGGCGCGTGGAGCAGCTTCGAGAACGGGAAGATGATCATCAGCAGGGCGACAAGACCCAGATGAACCGCCAGCACCGGATCGGCCGGCAAGGGCCGCATTTCCAGATGCATCAGCCCCAGCATGAACGCCTTGACGGCGATGATGTCGGTGTGGGCGAACAACTTCATGGCACCGCCCGAGACCCCGATCAACATCAGCAGAACCAGCAAAAGCCAGTCCGACGGGCCGGTGATATAGGCGATGCGGGGCAGCACGACACGGCGCGCGGCCAGCAGGAACAGCCCGGCCATCATCAACAGCGCGCCGTACAGGCCGAACGGCTGCAACAGGGCGACCGGCGCGCACACCGTCTCCATGAAGTAGCGGGCGTGACGGATCAGCACCAGGAGGAGGCCGAAATGGAACAGGGCCGCGAAGATCCACAGGGGCTTATTGCCCTTGAACAGGCTTTCAAAGACCACGACCTCGCGGGCCATGCGAAAGACCACCCCCGCCTTGGTCAGCGGCGCGGGCGTGGTGGGGATCTTCAAAGGCGCCGGCACAAGCGTGTACCGCGCGATCTTTGCCGCGAGACCCGCCACGAACACGGCGGTGGCGACATAGAACAGGATGGCGAATGCGGTCGTCACGTTTCCTCGCTCCCGTCAACACGCCGAATCGCTTGAGACCCTTCTCGGCATCCGGCCGCTGGCACCAGCGGCGGAAACGGGGGACTCTTGCGCAAGGCTCGGCGCCGTCAAAAATTTCGATGGGGGCGGACAGGCGCCCACCCCCATGCCGGTCCCGTCTGGGGTCAGACGCAGCCCGTCGGCTTCGGCAGGCCGGCGATCTTGCACGCCTGCTTGGCCGGGCCGTAGGGGAACAACTCGTACAGATACTTGTTGCTGCCCTTTTCCGGACCCATCTTCTTGCCGATCGCCTTGGTCAGCACGCGCACGGCCGGGGCGATTTGGTATTCGGCATAGTATTCCCGCAGGAAGTTCACGACTTCCCAATGCTCGGGGGACATATTGACGTTCTCGTCCTTGGCGATCAGCGCCGCGAGTTCTTCATTCCACTCGTTGATGTTGACGAGGTAGCCTTCCTCGTCAGCCTCGACGGTCTTGCCGCCCACAGTATAAGCCATGTTTCGTCACTCCCTCGGACTAATTAAAAAGGTTCAAAGCCACGCGTGAACGGCCGAGGCTTCGGCCGCCAGATCGACATACGTGCCGTAGTCGGCCTTCTCTACGCCGGCGACCACGTTGGCCGGGTCCAAGCCCCGGGCTTCGAGATCGGCGGTCAGAACATAGAGCTTCAGACGCTTGGCCTCGGTCGCGATGCGGCCGGCCAGCGACGTTCCGTTAAGGGCGGCGAAAACGCCGTCCTCGATCAACAGAACAAGGTCCCCGTCCTGGGCGTGGCCCAGGCAGCTGTCGAGATTGACCCGCTCGAAGGGCGACTTGTTGACGGTGTGCAGGATGCTCATCGTTGGTTTCCCTTAAGCGGTCAGAATGACGTCCATCTCGGCCATCAGCTTGCCCATGTCGGCACGGCTGATCACCTCGACCGGAACCAGGAGGTCGGCCTCGGTCAGGCCGCGTTCCTCAAGGCTTTCCTTCTCGACGAACAATTTCTCGATGTCATAGCCTTCCAGCGCCCGGAACGTGGGCGAGAAATTCTTGACGCCGATATTGGCCGGGGTTTGCCCCTTTTTGATCTGGAACACGCCGTCGTCCAGGAAGGCCAGATGGACATCCTGGTCGAAAGCCGCCGAAATCAGAACCATTTCCAGCACTTCGAGCGCGTAGATGGTTCCATACGGAGCCTTCCGATTGACGTACATGAACTTTTTGACGACGCCGCCGTCGAAATCTTCTTCGGACATTGTTGGCCTCCCCTAAATCAATCGCCGAACGTCACGATGCGGTCGCATTGGATGCCCGCCTCGATCAGCTGCCCCAGCCCCGAGATGCGAAATCCCGGCGCCAGAGTCTTTTCGACGATGCCGCGGCGAAGGCCCGCAGCGACGCAAACCACCATGTCGAGCTTGTACTGCTCGGCCAGCTTCTGCCAGTTCTTCACCACGTTGCGGTCGTCGGTCGGCGGCTCGGTCAGAGCGTTCGCGTTGTTGACGCCGTCGTAATAGAAGAACACCCGAAAGACTTCATGACCCTTTTCCAGCGCCGCCTTGGCGAACTGGTAAGCGGTGTCGGCGGCCTGATGGGTATACGGCCCCTCGTTGACGAGAATTCCGAATTTCATGTCCCAGCCCCGCCTAGAAATGCAACTGCGCCGAGGTGTTCAAATTGGCCCGACCACCGCGCCAGTCATCCAAGTGATGCTTGGTAAAGGGCAGTCCGGTCATTTCGAAGAAGCGCGGCCAGCCGATCCGCTCGATCCACTCGCCCATGCGTTCCCACGGACGGGCATCGGCCTTGTAAACCGACAGGATCTTCTTGACGACAACGGCCACTTCCGGCCAGCGCGGCGCGTTGTTCGGCAGGCCGGCGATCGCCAGCTTGTGGAACATCGGCTTGGTGCGGGTCGAGGAATGCTTGCCACCAACCCAAATCGCGATCTTCGAGTGAACGGGATCGTTGATCTGCATCGGCGGGCAGGGCGGGAAGCAGGCGCCGCAGCAGACGCACTTCTTCTCGTCGACTTCCAGGCTCGGCTTGCCGTTGACCAAGGCGGGGCGGATCGCCGCCACCGGGCAACGGGCGATGACCGCCGGACGTTCGCAGACACCGGACACCAGATCGTGATTGATCACCGGCGGCTTGGTGTGCTGGATGTTGATCGCGATGTCGCCCTGGCCGCCGCAGTTGATCTGGCAGCAGCTGGTGGTGATCTTCACGCGGTTCGGCATCTCTTCGTTACGGAACTCTTCGTAGAGTTCGTCCATCAGAGCCTTGACCACGCCCGAGGCATCGGTGCCCGGAATGTCGCAGTGCAGCCAGCCCTGGGTGTGGGAAATCGAGCCCACCGAGTTGCCGGTGCCGCCGACCGGGAAGCCCTTGGCTTCCAGTTCCTTGATCAACGGTTCGACATTGGCATGGTCGAAGGTCATCATTTCGACCGACGAGCGCATGGTGAAGCGCATGTAGCCGTCGCAGTACTTGTCGGCGATGTCGCACAGGGTGCGGATCGTGTAGACGTCGCACTGACGCATGGCGCCAGCCTTGACGGTCCACACCTGGGTGCCGTCTTTCGACACGTGGCGCAGCACGCCCGGCCGGGGCCGGTCGTGATAGGCCCAGTTGCCGAAGTTGGCGACCAACTTCGGATGCATATACTTCTTGCTCTCGGGTACCCCGCACTCGACGGGACGGCGCAGTTCGGTCATCGTCCTAGCTCCCTATCTCTTCGGCCTGTTCGGCATCACTTACTCGGCCGCGGCGGCCTTGCGCTCGTTCCACTTGGCAACCTGCTCGTCCCAATCGTCCATGCGGACATAGGGGTTGGTGCGCGGACGGGCGATCATGTTGATGTCGATCTCCAGACCGACGCCCTCAAGGACGTTCACCAGACCGATCCGCTCGATCATTTCGCCCAGACGTTCGTGCTCCAGCGCGTTCTCGGCGAAGAAGTCGAGGAAGTCGCGGCACAGGGTGACGACCTTCTCATAATCCTCGTCGGTATTCATCGGCATGAAGGGCACGATCACCGAACCGAACATGTCGCCGATCTTCAAGGTCCGCTTACCGCCGGCCAGCAGGCACAAGCCACGGTCGTTGCCGGGGCTGATCGCCTTGGTGCAGACGTTCAAGCAGTGCATGCAGCGCACGCAGCTCTTGTTATCGACGTCGAGGGTGTCGTCATCGTTCAGGGCCAGCGCCTGGGTCGGGCACATGCGGATCACCTGATTGATGAATTCCTTGCGGCCGAGCTGCTTGACCTTCGCCTTGATCTCGTCTTGATCGACGATCATGTCGTCGCGCCAGGTGCCCAGGAACGCCATGTCGGCGCGCTGGGTGGCGTTCGAGCAATCGTTGGCGCAGCCCGAGAACTTGTACTTCATCTTGTAGGGCAGGCTGGGACGATGGATATCGTCCACCGACGCGTTGATCACGTCGTGATGCAGCTTCGAGGTGTCGTAGCACGACATTTCGCAGCGCGCCATGCCGACACAGGAGGCGGCGGTGCGCACACCCGCGCCAGCACCACCCATGTCGAAGCCCATCGCGTTGAACTTGTCCCAAGCGGGCTGGACCTGATCGGTCTTGCAGCCCTGGAACTGCATGTCGCCCGACTGGCCGTGCAACGTCACCAGGCCCGAGCCGTGCTGTTCCCAGATGTCGCAGAACTGGCGCATCGTCTTGGTGTCATAGAAGAAGCCCGGAGCCGGCATGATGCGGATCAGGTGGAATTCCGACGATTCCGGATAGGCTTCGGCCACTTCCGAGAAGCGGGGGATAATACCGGCGCCATAGCCGAACACACCGACGGTGCCGCCCTTCCAGTAGCCCTTGCGGGTGGTGTAGCTGTGTTCCAGCTGACCCAGCAGGCTTTTCATGTAGTCGGCATACGGCTTGCCCTCGGAGGTGGCGAGCCGCTTCAGACCGCTCACGAAGCTCGGCCAAGGGCCGCTCTCCAGCTGGTCCAGAAGCGGTGTCTCGGGCATCTTCTTCGACATCGTACTCACTCCCTCAACCATCATTGGTCCACGAGGCCCCGCACGCACAAAAGCCGGAGGCGCCCGACACAATTAAACAGGTCAGCCGCCCCTTTTCAATTCCGGAGCGGCATCCCTCGAAACTCAGCACATCGACCCGTGGGAGGCGGTTCGCCCCTTTCCAGATCCATCCCTGTCCGGGCCCTTCTCGGTCACGCGCTTTTTCCGCCCAGAGGCAGGTCGGCGGGTGCCGGGGGCCTTGTTACATTCAGCGACCATAATATAATGACCCGCGCCGCTCCAAGCGGATTCTTTTTGTTGCGTCGTTTTTTGGTAATGCGGAGGTTTGTGATGCGGTGGGGCGATCTGGAGGACGGGCCGGTCTGGCGCGCGTGGCGCGACCGGAAAACGGCCGAAGCCCCATCGGGGCTGGGCGATTTGGTGGTGGAAATGGCGGATTTGGCCGCTCCCACCGACGCGGAAGTGGCGGCGATCCGGGCTTTGGCGCGGCGCTGCAACATGGCGGTGGTCGCCGAACGCCCGCACGGGCGGCCCGAGGCCGAGGACAAGGCCGCGCTGGTCGCGCTGGGCCGGCGTCTGGGGGTGACCTCGCTTGACCGCAATCTGTTGGCCGACGACGATGGGGTGACGCCGCTGGCGGTTCATAAGGGCGGCACGCGGGCCCGCTATATTCCCTATACCGACCGGCCGATCGCGTGGCACACCGACGGCTATTACAACCCGCCGGAACGCACCGTGCGCGCCCTGCTGCTCTATTGCGCCCGCCCGGCCGCCTCGGGCGGCGAGAACCGGCTGATGGACCATGAAATGCTGTATCTGCGCCTGCGCGACGAGGACCCCGGCCATATCGCCGCCTTGATGCGTCCCGACGCGATGACCATCCCCGGCAACGACGAGGACGGCTTCGACCGCCAAGACACCGTCGGCCCGGTGTTCGCCGAGGACAAGGACGGTTCGCTGCTGGTCCGCTACACGGCGCGCGCCCGCAACGTGGCGTGGAGCCCGGACCCGGCGGTTCAGGCGGCGGCGGCGGCGATCCAGCGGATTTTGAACGCGGGCGGCGCCGATGTCTTCACCGGGCGGCTGACCACCGGCATGGGGCTGGTCAGCAACAACGTCCTGCACACAAGGGAACGATTCGTTGACGACGAGGCGAATCCCAGACTTTTGTACCGCGCACGTTTTCACGACCGCATCTTGGGATGATTCCGATGAGTGACGAAGTAACCTTCCCCGAAGAAAAAGACACCGAGCTGATGACGCTCGACGCCCCCTGGGGCCGCGAGGTGACGCTGACCAAGATCGACCACGAAAGCGGCCTGCGGATGATGCGGATCCGCATCAAGGAGGGGCGGCGCCGCTTCACCATCCTCGACATCGACGAACGCACCGCCGAGGCCTGGGGCAAGGCGATGCTGGACTGGATCAAAAATCCCTGAGAATGGCTTCGGCCATCTCGATGACGATCTCGGCCAACTCCGGCTCGTCGCCCAGCCCCTGCGCCAGATGCACGCGGGTGCCGGGGGGCGGCGTCTCGAACAGCGGCGGGATGTCGCGGCTCATATGGGTGCCGGGGGCGACCAGCAGCGGCAGGGCGATCACCTCGGGCCGGTGAACCACGTTTGGCCAATCGCGGGCCAGCGGCTCCTGCTCCAAAAAGGCCAGCGCCACCTCGGCGAAGCGGCGTCCGCGCGCCAGTTCGGCGGCGATCGCTTTCGGGGTGGCCCCGGCATTCGATCCGGCGCGCTTGGATCCGTGCGCCAGCAGCAGCAGCGAGACTTGGCTTGCGTCCACTCCGGCCGCCTTGGACACCGCCTCGGCCCGCGCCGCCAGCAAGGCGGGCAGACGGGGATGGGTTCCCACCGGGTCGGTGATCAGCAAACGGTGCCCGTCGCGCCGGGTGACCCGGCCGGTCAGCCGGAAGGCCTTGGGAATCACGCGGTCGGTGTAATCGCCGCGCCCCGCGAAAACCGGCACCAGCACCACCGTTTCGGAGGGCGACAGCCGTTCGGGATTGGGCATCACCGGTTCGGGCTTGATGAACAGCGCCGAAACCGAGGCGAAGCGGCCCCGCCCCCGGATGGCGGCGGCCAAATCCAGAACCGGGCGGGTGGCGTCGGGATCATGGGGCGACCCGTGGCCGACAAGAACGAGGCTTACTGACGTCATGGCTTCCCTAAATTCAGCCGCCATTGCGGCGGCGGCCAAGCGGCCGGACGGCCGCGCCCGGCGAGGGACAATAGGCGAGTCGCTTTGGCGACTTGCCGGTATTATAACGAACAAGGGATGTTTAGGAGAATGGGAATGTTCGAGGCGGCGGAACTGGGACGAAAGATCTCGCGCGAGGAATTCGACGCGCTGGCGCCGATTCTGCGAACCGAACTGCTCGAATTGCAGTTCCGTCTGCGCGGCGCCGATTTCCCGGTGATCTTGGTGTTCGCCGGGGTCGATGGCGGCGGCAAGAACGAAACCGCCAATCTTTTGAACGAATGGATGGATCCGCGCTGGATCGTTACGCGCGCCTACGGCGCGCCTTCCGACGAGGAGCGCGAACGCCCATATTTCTGGCGTTATTGGCGCGACCTGCCGCCCAAGGGCAAGATGGGGGTGTTCCTGTCGTCGTGGTACCACGCGCCGGTAATGCACCGCGCCTACGGCGAAATCACCCTGCCCGAGATGGACGAGCATCTGGAACGGATCGTCCACTTCGAAAAGACCCTGGCCGACGAAGGGGCCTTGATCCTCAAATTCTGGATGCATCTGTCGAAGAAGGCGCAGAAAAAACGGCTGGAAAAGCTGGAATCCGATCCCTTGACGGCATGGCAGGCGGGCAAGACCGATTGGGATCACTGGCGGATGTACGACCAGTTCAAGGCCACCGCCGAGCATATGATCCAACGCACCGATCGCGGTCACGCGCCGTGGGCGGTGATCGAGGGGACCGATTCGCGCTATCGCGCGGCCGAGGTGTTGAACACCCTGAAAGGGGCGATCGCCCGCCACCTGGAAACCCGGGCGGCGGTGCGCACGGCGACGGCGGCGACCCGGGACAAACCCGCCGCGTTGCCCGAGGCGCTGGCGCGTCAGCCGTCGATCCTGTCGTCCTTGGACATGACCCAGGGAATGGACGGCGCAACTTATGAACGCCGCTTGCAGGAAGAACGCGGGCGGCTGGCGGCGCTGCATCGCAAGGCCCAGGAAAAAGGCATCTCGACCGTCATGGTCTATGAGGGTTGGGACGCGGCGGGCAAGGGCGGCGCCATCCGCCGCCTGACCGCGGCGCTGAACGCCCGCGACGTGCAGGTGATCCCGATCGCCGCCCCCACCGAGGAGGAACGCGCCCAGCATTATCTGTGGCGCTTCTGGCGCCATCTGTCGCGGGCCGGACGGGTGACGGTGTTCGACCGCTCGTGGTACGGCCGGGTTCTGGTCGAACGGGTCGAGGGCTTCTGCCCCGAGGAGGATTGGCGCCGCGCCTATGCCGAAATCAACGATTTCGAGGAACAACTGGTCGAACACGGCACCGTGCTGGTCAAATTCTGGCTGCACATCACGCCCGAGGAGCAGCTCACCCGCTTCGAAACCCGCGACAGCATCGAATACAAACGCTGGAAGCTGACCGAGGAAGACTGGCGCAACCGCGAAAAATGGCCGCTGTACGAAGCGGCGGTCAACGACATGGTCGAAAAAACCTCGACCCGCGCCGCCCCTTGGACCCTGGTCGAAGCCAACAACAAGGCGCACGCCCGCATCAAGGTGCTGCAAACCACCTGCGACGCTCTGGAAGCCCGGCTGGGAAAAAAGAGCAAAACGTGATAGCGATGGTGCAAGCGGGGGCGTGGCGGAACTGGTAAACGCTAGCGACTTAAAATCGCTCGTCTCAATGGCTTACGGGTTCGAGTCCCGTCGCCCCCACCACCCGCTTCAAGGCGCGTTCGACGGCCCGCCCGCACCCGTCATGGCGGAACGGCATTGCTCCGTGACCGCGAACAACACTTCCGCCATCGACGTTACCGTCGGCGCCGCGTTCCAGCTGAGATTGACGTTCACGTCGTTGAAGTCGCGGTCGCCGCCGCCATAGATGTCTTCCCAGTTTTGGTTGCCCGCGATGGTGGGATTGTCCTCGGCATGCGCAACGCCGTCGCCGTTCAGCGCCTGGCTGTCGAACAGCAGATTGGCCCCGCTGCCGCCGATCACCTGATTCGAGGCATTGACCGCCGCCCACTGGCCGTTGATTTGCTGAAACGTCACCGGCTCGCCCTTGGTTAGGCCGACATTGTCGTCCGCGCCATTGGGAATGATGAAAAATCCGATATGACTGGGATCGACGCCCGGAACGGTGACGGTGGCGGTCCCGCCGTCCTTCACGTTGGGGAACAAAATCCCGCCCGAGACCGGATTGCCGTTGGCGTCGGTCACGTAATAGCCGTAGGAGCTGTCATAGCCCGCCTCGCTGCCAACCACCTGCGCGGTGAACGAACTTGCCGGGGAGACGGGGACGGTCGGCTGGCTTGCCGCTTCGGCGAAAGTGATGGTGTCGTTGCACCCGACCACGGTTGCCGCCGCTCCCGCCGCCAACGCGATCACGCAGTCGTTGGAGATCACCGAACGGCTGGCACCCGCTGACGCGTGGTCCGCGGAGACCGGGCTTCCGTCGGAGCCGCCGCTCGCTTGCATGGATTGCAACGCCAACAGCAGCCGTTGCACGTCACCGTCAAGCACCCGGAACGGGCTGGCCGTATCCGCGTTATTCCCCGTTGCCGGTGCCGGTGCCGTTGCCGGTGTCGCCGCCGCGATGGCGGCGTAGGACGTGGCGGATTCTCCCCTGTTGTTCGCGGGGGACGCATCGGTCTTGACCGGCCCAGCCGACGACCACGCCTGTTGCACCGAGTTTCCAGTTCCAGAATTGGCATGCGTCATGATCAGCCCTCGCGTCAGGTTGGCCACGCGATCGAGCCGGCCATCGGCCAACCACTATCGCGCGAACACGGAAGCAAAATACGTGCCGCCATGGCTTTCTAGGAAAATCAATGGTTGCGCCCACAAAGAGCGGAGGACATCGGGCGTTGGAGGAGGTTTTTGCCGAGCCAACGGGCGGCGGCGGTGGAATTTTCCGCCCCGGAATCACCGCATGTGTGATCCGCTTCACGGACGCGCGGCCGCGATTCCGTCATGCTTCACCTCATGCAATGCCCCCCGGTGCTTTCGGGGCAGCCGGACGAGGGAGGGTGCCGCCATGTCGATCCTATCCGCGGAATTCGAGCCGTGCGACGAAATCAACGCTTGCTTCCTAGAGCATCGAGCCTGAAAATTGAATCGGGGGATTCCCATTTGGGCTGATTTGTGATTCACCCTTCTTGGAGGTGAATCATGGCCAAAGGGTATTCGTCTGATCTTCGGGTTCGGAT